>NZ_JBVHWN010000005.1:0-99587 GCF_055564335.1 Streptomyces sp. NPDC029139
GCCACCCGATACGACAAGACCGCCCAGTCCTACGAAGCAGCCGTCACCCTCGCATCGCTCCTGATGTGGGCGTGACATTTGACGACAGAACCTAGCGGGGCCGCCCGGCGGTCGTCCCGTGCGACGGGGAGGCGGCGGCGTGACGCCCCCGCCCCCCGGCCGGCCGGGTGGGCTAGAAGCCGAGCTTCCGGAGCTGCTTCGGGTCCCGCTGCCAGTCCTTGGCGACCTTGACGTGCAGGTCGAGGAAGACCGGGGTCCCCAGCAGCGCCTCGATGTGCTTGCGGGACTTCATCCCGACCTCCTTCAGGCGGCTGCCCTTCGGGCCGATGATGATCCCCTTCTGGCTGGGGCGCTCGATGTAGACGTTCGCGTGGATGTCGAGCAGCGGCCGGTCCGCCGGGCGGTCCTCGCGGGGGATCATCTCCTCGACGACCACGGCGATCGAGTGCGGCAGCTCGTCCCGTACGCCTTCCAGCGCGGCCTCGCGGATCAGCTCCGCGACCATGACCATCTCCGGCTCGTCCGTGAGGTCGCCCTCCGGGTAGAGCGGCGGGGACTCGGGCAGGAGCGGGATCAGCAGGTCGGCGACGAGCTGGACCTGCGAGCCGGCGACGGCCGAGACGGGGATGATCTCCTGCCACTCGAAGCCCAGCTCCTTGCCGAGCTGGTCGATGGCGATGAGCTGCTCGGCGAGGGTCTTCGAGTCGACGAGGTCCGTCTTGGTGACGATCGCGACCTTCGGGGTCTTCTTGATCCCCGCGAGTTCCTTGGCGATGAAGCGGTCGCCGGGGCCGAGCTTCTGGTCGGCGGGCAGGCAGAAGCCGATCACGTCGACCTCGGCCCACGTGGTGCGCACGACGTCGTTCAGCCGCTCGCCGAGCAGGGTGCGCGGCTTGTGGAGGCCGGGCGTGTCCACCAGGATCAGCTGCGCGTCCGGGCGGTGCACGATGCCGCGGACGGTGTGCCGGGTGGTCTGTGGCCGGTTGGAGGTGATCGCCACCTTCTGGCCGACCAGAGCGTTCGTGAGGGTGGACTTGCCCGCGTTGGGACGGCCGACGAAGCAGGCGAAGCCGGCCCGGTGGACGGCTTCGGATTCTTGATTACGAGCGCTCATGAGGGCCATTCTCCCCGATGCCGGGCCGGCTCACGTACCCAGTGCCCGCCGACGCCGTACCCACAGGCCGACAAGGGCCACCGCTCCCCCGGCCAGGACCACCGCGGCGGCGAGCCAGGGCAGCGCGAGGAAGGACGCCCGTCCGGATTCCCGTACGTCCTTCGCGGTGGCGGTGAGGGTCACCTCGCCCCAGTCGAACTGCGGCGATCCCGTCCAGCGCTCGGTGAGCCGGATCTTCTGGCGGGGCAGCAGCTCCGAGGGGATGTTCTCCAGGTCGCGGGCGAGCAGGGTGCGGCCGAAGACGCCCTCGGCGCGCAGGGCGACCGCGGGCTCGAGGGTGACGTTGCCGCGGTTGTGGAGGGTGTACGAGATGAGGGTGGTGCTCGTCCCGGCGCCGGGGACGAGTGGCCGGTCCTGGTCGAGGGTGACGTCCTCGACGGCGAGGGCGGGGACGGTGGGGCCGGTGACCCGGAGGTAGACCCGGGCGCCGACGGCCCGCTGCACGCCGACGGCGACGGGGCCGCTGCCCGGTCGGATCCGTTCGTCGAGGGCGACGAGCGCGCCGGGGTGGTCGCCGGGTTCGGCGTCGGCGGGGACGGCGAGGGTGTAGGGCACGGTCACGGAGGAGCGGGGCGGAACGGTGACGCGGGTGCGCTCGGGCGTGATCCAGGCGCCGGCGCCGGTCTGCCTCTCCTGCCGGGTGCGGATGGCGAAGCCGCCGTCGCGCTCGGTGTTGTAGGCGTCGGCGCCGTAGAGGCGGAAGGTGAGCGGGGAGCCGGTCTTGTTGGTGACGGTGACCCGATCGGTCAGCGTCGTGCCGGGGTCGGCGGAGAGATAGAAGTACGGCCGGCTCCCGAGCCGGGAGGCGGCCGGGTGGACGGCCCACTCGCCGTTCTCGGCGGCCGGAGCGGTGGGCGCGCCGAGCAGCACGAGGGTGGCGGTGAGGACGATGACGTACAGCTTCCTGCGCACGGTGCGGTGAACCCCCCCGGGATCGGAGCGGGCCGACCGGGTGCGCGCCCGGCCCGCTTGGTGTGGCTCGGTTCATCGGCCGAGGTACACGTGACGATGGATCAGCTCAGCGTCAGGGTCAGGACGCCCGCGTACGATCCGGGGGCGGTGAAGGCCGGGACGTCGAGGGAGACCGTGGCGTCGACGGTGAACTCGCCGCCGGTGAGCGTGCCGTTCGGGGTCGAGGCGAGGGTCGCCCCGCCGCTGCCGACCGTCCCCGCCGAGCCGGGAACGCAGGTGCTGGGGCTACCGGACTTCGTGGCGCAGGCAGGGGTCCAGCTGAGCTGTCCCGCGCCGATGGAGCCGCCCGGGCCCGTGAAGTCGGTGACCTTGCCGGTCAGGGACCAGCCCGCGGGGCCGCCGCGGAAGTCCTTCACCGTCACCGTCCTCAGATCGCCGGTCGCGGCGCCGCCCTGACCGAAGTCGACGGACGACAGCTGGACCGAGTCACCGGCCTGGGTCATCGACAGTTCGCCCGCCGTGACCGCCGCGTGGATCTTCTGGCTGTTCGGCGGCTGCGGGGTGTCGTCGACGACGGTGTACGCGGCCGGTCCGGCGCCCTTCTCCGGGTCCCAGGCCGTCCCCTCGTACGCCACGATGCCGGTGGTCGCCTTGTCGTCGACCCTCAGGCGCGCGGTGAAGCCACCCTCGCCGTCGGTCGTGACGGTCATCCGGTCGGCGGTCTCCGCCGCTCCGGACCGGCCGACGACGGTGACCTCGGCGAGCGGGGTGAACTCGGCGCCGGTCACGGTGACCGGGACGCCGGGTGCGCCGGAGGCGGTGCCGAGCGAGATGGCCCGCTCGTTGGCGCCCGGCTGTGCGCTCGCCGTGATCGTCCCGGAGACGGGGGCGGGCGGGTCGGTGACCGTGCAGGGGGTGTCCAACTCCATCAGGTAGCTGGTGTGGATGTTGTAGTCGCCGGGCGAGAGGGTGATCGAGCCGGGCGTGGTGACGGTGAACGTGCCGGTCATGGAGAACGGCGGGAACGTGCCCTTGCCGGGGACGGGGTCGTTCTTCTTGGGGCCGGTGACGGTGACCGCGCCGGTCTGTGCGCCGCCCAGGACGACCTTTCCGCTCGGGGTCATGATGTCGGCCGGGAGGGCCAGGTCGACCGGGTTGGACGCGGCCGGCTTGGTGACCTTGTAGGTGACGGTGACGGTGTCGCCGACCTTGGGGGTGGGCTTGTCCACGGTGATCTCGGCGGTCGTCGTGCCGTCGATGGGCGGGATGCCGGCGATCGGCGGCGGGACGCAGTGCGTGGGGAAGTCGACCGCCTGGGACGCGGTCGCCAGGGCTCCGGCCGGAGCGGCCGACACGCCGCCGGCGGTGACCGCGAGGGCGGCGACGCCGAGTGCGGCGGTCCAGCGCCGTCTTCGGGTCGGTGTTCTGGGTGCCATGTGTGCCCCCTCCTGAGGGATGAGAGGGCGCCATTGACGGCCGCGCGCCAGGAGAAGTCAATGGAATCGAAATGCGCCGACTGATGACCCATCAGACACTGTCAACATCACCGAGCCGGAGGGCGTTTCACCTGGTCAGCACAGGTGCCGGCGCCGCCTGGGGCGACGCCGGTCGGGGGGTGGTGCGGGGACGCTGCGTGAGGCGCGAATCTGACGGACCGTCGGGCGGACCGCGTTCATTGACGCGCAGCGGGCCGGGGAAGGCAAGAGAATCTCCGCTGATCCTTCATCGGCGCGCGAAGGGGCCCGGCGGTCGAACCGCCGGGCCCCTTCGAGTCTGCCGGACCTCAGCCCGCCGTGACCGCCGCGCGCAGCTGCCCGTCGGGGCCGGCGAGCAGTACCGGGGTCTCGGGGCCGCCGAGGTCCCGTACCGCCGCGCGGTCCTCGTCGGAGGCGGCGTCGGCGGTCGAGACGACGGCCGCGGCCTCCAGGGACTGGGCCCCGCTGGCCACGGCCATCGCGACCGCGGTCT
Organism: Streptomyces sp. NPDC029139; assembly: GCF_055564335.1. Taxonomy (NCBI): domain Bacteria; kingdom Bacillati; phylum Actinomycetota; class Actinomycetes; order Kitasatosporales; family Streptomycetaceae; genus Streptomyces; species Streptomyces sp. NPDC029139. The sequence continues at coordinate 4,055 of NZ_JBVHWN010000005.1, forward strand.
GGAGCGCGCTCAGCCTGAGCGACTCCAGGGCCACGGTCCCCGCCACGTACGTGCGGCCGGTCTCGTCCCGTACCGCCGCGCCCTCGGGCACACCGTTGCGGGCGCGGGCGCTGCGCGCCAGCGTGATGATCTTGAGGTCCTCGGCGCCGAGATCGCCGTGGTCGGGCTTGAGTGTCATACCCCGAGCATAGGTCGGGGCAGGGGGTCAGCTCTGGGCACCCTTGACGAACTTGTCGGCGGCGAGCTTGGCGAGGGCCTCGAAGTCCTTGTGGCCGGCGGCGTTCGGCGGCACGTGGGAGACACGGGCGACGCCGGTGCCCTGCCGCACGACGAGCATGTTCGACTCGACGGTCATGGAGATGTCCGCGATCTTCATGTTCAGCCGGAAGGCGTGCGACTCCTCGCCGGCCTTCGGGCCGGTGAGCTTCTCGGCCGTGACGGTCATCTTCATGCCCTGGAAGTCGGCGGCGAACCCCTTGCAGGCGTCCAGCGAGGTGCCGATCGCCTTGACGAAGTCCGTGGCACCGGCGGCCGGGAAGGTGAAGGGCTGGCTCTCCAGCACGGCCGAGTCGCTGCCGCGCTCGAAGCTGCCGGACGGGCCCATCGTCGCCCCGGTGATGGCGTCGGCCATCAGCCCGGCGAGCGGCTGGCACTCCGCCTTGTCCGCCTTCGGCTGGACCTGGTCCGTGTCGGACGTGCCGCTCTTCCAGCCGGCGGGCAGATCCTTGACGGTCAGCGACGCCGCCTTCAGCTGCTCGGAGGTCAGCGGCGCGGCCGGAGCCGCCGACGTGGTCTGCTCGGCGGCCGGCTTGTCGGCCGCGTTGTCCTTCTTCGCGTCGTCCTTGGCGGCGCCGCCACCGCACGCGGCGGTGAGGGAGAGCGCGGAGACGGCGAGAGCGGCGGCCAGTCCGTGGCGAATGCGAGTGCGCATGGTGAATGAGCCCTTTGCGGGTGAGGGTGGTGGGACAGACCGGCACCGGTGGGGGACGGCCGGATCGCCAGGAGGATATACGGGGCCACCGACAGGGCGGGACGGCAGAGCCCGTTCAGCCCGCGATCGGATACATCGCCCCGCGCCGTCCCTCCGGGGAGACCAGCCATTCCAGCTTCGCGGCCGTGTCCGCCGACGGCAGCGGGGTGTGCATGACGATCGTCAGGTCGGGGCGGGCCGGCACCCTCAACTGTGTGGACTCCACGTGCAGGACGCCGACGAGCGGGTGCTCGATCTCCTTGCGGATCTGGCCGCCCGGGGAGATGTCCCGCCGCTCCCACAGCTCGGCGAACTCCTCGCTCGCCGCCTTCACCTCCTCGACCACCGCGCGGAAGCCCTCGTCGTCGGGGCACTCCGAGCAGGCGGCCCGGAACTGTGCGACGACCTGCGGCGCGAGCCGCTTCCAGTCGGTCGAACGGGAGCGGTAGATCGGGTCGGTGAAGAACGAGACGAGGCAGTTCTGCGAGATCTCGGGCCGCATGCCGAGGACGACGGACGCCGACTCGTTGTACATGATCGTGTTCCAGTACACGTCCATGATGTGCGCCGGGAACGGCATCCACGCGTCGATCAGCCGCCGCAGACCCGCGCACATTTCCCGCGCCGCCGGATCCACCTCGGGCGCGGGCGGGTTGAGCCCGGCGAGGACGTACAGATGGCGGCGTTCCGCCCCACTGAGCCGGAGCACCCGCGCCACCGAGTCGAGCACCTGCGGCGAGACGGTGATGTCCCGGCCCTGCTCCAGCCACTGGTACCAGGAGACGCCGACACCCGCGAGGACGGCGACCTCCTCCCGGCGCAGGCCGGGTGTACGGCGGCGGGCGCCACCGTCCGGAAGACCGGCCTCGGCCGGGGTGACCCGGGCCCGACGGCTCATCAGGAACTCGCGCAGTTCGGCCAGTCGGTGCGCCTTGGCGTCCATGCTCTCGACCGCTGGGGCCACGTGTGCTTCCTCCCCCGGAATGCCTGGTGGTGCGACCAACAGGATAAGTTCCCGCTCCCCACGCTTGTTCCCGCACGCCGAGGGTGGGGGTCATGACAACGACCGCCACTCCGCCGGCATCCGCCCCGGCCCCCGCCCCTCCGGCCGCCCTGACCGGCCGTTCCCGTCTGATCCTGTTCGTGCTGTGCGCCGCCCAGTTCATGGTGGCCCTGGACTTCTCCGTACTGAACGTGGCGCTGCCCGTCCTCGGCGCCGATCTCGGCCTCGGCACGTCCGCCCTCCAGTGGGCGGTGACCGCGTTCGCCCTGCCGTCCGGCGGGTTCCTGCTGCTGTTCGGCCGGATGGGCGACCTGTACGGGCGGAAGAAGCTCTTCCTCGCGGGCCTCGCGCTCTTCGGCGCGGCCTCGCTGCTGGCCACCCTGGCCTGGAACCCGGCCTCGTTCCTGGCCGGGCGCGCTCTGCAGGGCGTGGGCGCGGCGGCGATCGTGCCGACCGGCATGTCTCTGCTGACCACCACCTTCCCCGAGGGCCCGCTGCGGGACCGGGCGCTCGCCATCTCCGGCACCCTGCTCTCGCTCGGCTTCACCATCGGCATGGTCCTGGGCGGGGTCATGACGGACACCCTCGGCTGGCGCTCCACGATGGGCCTGCTGGCGCTCTTCACCCTGATCGTGCTGCCGCTCGCCCCCGGTCTGCTGCCCGAGTCGCGGACCACGGACCGGCCGCGGCTCGACGTGCCGGGCGCGGTGACCGTGACCGGTGGGCTGCTCGCCCTGATCTACGCCCTGACGACGGCCGCCGAACGCGGCTTCGGCGGCACGGACGTCCTCGTCGCCCTGGGGGCGGGCCTGCTGCTGCTCGTGGCCTTCGTGGTGGTGGAGTCCCGGCACGACGCCCCGCTGGTCTCGCTGCCGATGCTGCGGCGGAGGACGGTGGCCTTCGGCAATCTGGGTGGCCTCGTGACGTTCTCGATGATGTCCACGGTCATCTTCGTGCTGACCCTGTACCTGCAGGAGACGCTGAGGCTCTCCGCCTTCGCCACCGGACTTGTCTTCGGCGTGCAGGGCGCCGTGTCGATGTTCGCCGGGACGGTCGTCCCGAAGGTGATCGGTCGGATCGGCGTCCGCCGCACGCTGGTGTTCTCCCTCGCGGGACAGGGCCTGTTCGTGGCGACGCTGCTCGCGATCGGCACGGAGTCGGGCGCCCTCCTGGCCGGCGTCGGCGTCTCACTGGCGAGCATGTGCCACCTGGGCGCCATCATCTCGTACGGCCTGACCGTCACCTCCGGCGTCCCGGACGAGGAGCAGGGGCTGGCGACCGGTCTGGTGACGACGACCCAGCAGGTCGGCCTCACCGTCGGCATCCCGCTGCTCGGTGTGCTGGCGACGACGGGCGGGGAGCTGTACGACGGTGTCCGCACCGTCCTCGCCGTCGACGCGGCGATCGTGCTGGCGGCGGCGCTCCTGCTGGCCTTCGGCCTGCGGCGGAGGCGGGCGACCCCCTGAGGCGGGAGGTCCGCGGACGTCGGAGGCCCACGGAGGCGGGAGGTCCGCTAGGGGCGGTCGAGGCGGAGCCGTACCGCCTTCGGAAGACCCGCGACGACCAGGTCGTACGAGTCCTCGACGAGCTCCCGGACCATCCGGTCCGGGAGCTCGCCGACGGTCACGGTGTTCCAGTGGCGCTTGTTCATGTGGTAACCGGGGGTGACCGCCGGGTACTCCTCGCGGAGCCGTACGGCCTCCTCCGGCTCGCACTTGAGGTTGATCCGCAGCGGTCGGCCGTCGAGCCAGGACAGCGCGAACATCTTCCCGGCGACCTTGAAGACGGAGGTGTCCGGCCCGAAGGGGAACTCCTCCGCGGCGTCGTTGAACCCCAGGCAGAAGGCGCGCAGCTGGTCAGGCGTCACCGGACGGCTCCTCGGACACGACGGGCGCGGGTTGCACGAGCACTGTGACGATCTTGTTCCGGCGGCCCGCCGGGGACTCGGCCGTCAGTCGCAGGGAGCGCCCGTCGGGCAGCTCCACGACGGCCTTGGCGCCCGCGATGGGCACTCGGCCCAGCGCCTTGGCGAGGAGTCCGCCGACGGTCTCCACGTCCTCGTCGTCGTACTCGTCCGGGCCGAAGCCGTACAGCTCGCCGAGGTCCCCGATGTCGAGGCGGGCGGTGACGCGGTAGCGGTCGTCGCCCAGTTCCTGGACCGGCGGGAGCTCGCGGTCGTACTCGTCGGTGATCTCCCCGACGATCTCCTCCAGGATGTCCTCGATCGTGACGATGCCGGCCGTGCCGCCGTACTCGTCGATGACGACGGCGACGTGGTTGCGCTCCTGCTGCATCTCCCGCAGCAGGTCGCCGGCGTTCTTGGTGTCCGGCACGAAGGCGGCCGGGCGCATCGCCGTCGACAGCAGGTCCGCCTCGGCGTCCCGGTTGATGTGCGTCTTGCGGACCAGGTCCTTCAGATACACGATGCCGACGATGTCGTCCTCGTTCTCGCCTGTGACGGGGATGCGGGAGAAACCGGAGCGCAGCGCGAGCGTGAGGGCCTGGCGGACGGTCTTGAACCGCTCGATGCAGATCAGGTCGGTTCGGGGCACCATGACCTCGCGTACGAGCGTGTCGCCGAGCTCGAAGACGGAGTGCACCATCCGGCGCTCGTCGTCCTCGATCAGCGACTCCTGCTCGGCGAGGTCGACCATCGCCCGCAGCTCGGCCTCGGAGGCGAAGGGGCCCTTGCGGAAGCCCTTGCCGGGGGTGAGCGCGTTGCCGATGAGGATGAGCAGCTGCGGGACGGGGCCCATGATCCTGGCCAGCGGCAGCAGGACGTACGCGGCGGCGGTCGCCGTGTTGAGCGGGTGCTGCCGGCCGATGGTGCGCGGCGAGACGCCGACGGCCACGTACGAGACGAGCACCATCACCGCGATCGCGATGAGCAGCGCCTCCCAGGTCTCGGAGAACTCCTCCAGGCAGGCGTACGTGACGAGGACCCCTGCCGCCATCTCGCAGGAGACGCGTACGAGCAGCGCCACGTTGAGATAGCGGGTGGGGTCGGAGGCGACCTCGACGAGCTTCTCGGCGCCGCGCCGCCCCGACCGGAGGGCCTCGGCGGCGCGGAAGCTGGAGACGCGGGCGATACCGGCCTCGGCGCAGGCGGCCAGCCAGGCGACGATGACCAGGCCGACCGCGCCGAGGATCAGCGATGCGTTCATCGGGGGCTCAGGAGACGGTCGGCGCCGGGGACGGGCCGGTGAGGCCCTTCTCCGCGCGCCAGCCGTCGACGATGGCCGCCTGGAGGCCGAACATCTCGGCCTTCTCGTCCGGCTCCTCGTGGTCGTATCCGAGCAGGTGCAGCACTCCGTGGACGGTGAGGAGCTGGAGCTCCTCGTCCATGGAGTGCTCCGTCGGCGCGTCCTTGCCCTGCTGGGTGGCGACCTCGGGGCAGAGCACGATGTCGCCGAGGAGCCCCTGCGGGGGCTCCTCGTCGTCCTTGGACGGCGGGCGCAGTTCGTCCATCGGGAAGGACATGACGTCCGTCGGGCCCGGCAGGTCCATCCACTGGATGTGGAGCTGCTCCATCGCCTCAGCGTCCACGACGATCACCGAGAGCTCGGAGAGCGGGTGGATGCGCATGCGCGCGAGGGCGTAGCGGGCGATGTCGAGGATCGCCTGCTCGTCGACCTCGGTTCCGGACTCGTTGTTGACGTCGATCGACATGGTGCTCTGTTACTACTTCCCGTTGCGGCTGTCGTACTGCTCGTACGCGTCGACGATACGGCCGACGAGCTTGTGCCGGACGACATCCTGCGACGTGAGCAGCGAGAAGTGCACGTCCTGGACGCCGTCCAGAATCTCGCGGACCTGCCGCAGACCGCTCTTCGTACCGCCCGGCAGGTCGACCTGGGTGATGTCACCGGTGATGACGATCTTGGAGTCGAAGCCGAGGCGGGTGAGGAACATCTTCATCTGCTCGGGGTTCGTGTTCTGCGCCTCGTCGAGGATGATGAACGCGTCGTTGAGCGTGCGGCCTCGCATGTACGCCAGCGGCGCGACCTCGATCGTGCCCGAGGCCATCAGCTTCGGGATCGAGTCGGGGTCGAGCATGTCGTGCAGCGCGTCGTAGAGCGGACGCAGATACGGGTCGATCTTCTCGTAGAGCGTGCCGGGCAGGAAGCCGAGCCGCTCACCGGCCTCGACGGCCGGCCGGGTCAGGATGATCCGGGTGACCTGCTTGGACTGCAGGGCCTGGACCGCCTTGGCCATGGCCAGATACGTCTTGCCGGTGCCCGCCGGGCCGATGCCGAAGACGATCGTGTGCTTGTCGATCGCGTCGACGTACCGCTTCTGGTTGAGGGTCTTGGGGCGGATGGTGCGGCCACGGCTGGAGAGGATGTTCTGGGTGAGCACCTCGGCCGGGGTCTCCTGGCCTGCCTCCGTCGTGCCGTTCTCGCTCGCCCTGAGCATGGCGATCGAGCGTTCCACTGCGTCCTCCGTCATCGGCTGTCCGGTGCGGAGCACCAGCATCATCTCGTCGAACAGTCGCTGGATGAGAGCGACTTCCGTCGCCTCGCCCACCGCGCTGACCTGGTTTCCCCGGACATGGATGTCGGTCTTCGGGAACGCCTTCTCGATCACGCGCAGGAGTGCGTCACCGGAGCCGAGAACGGTCACCATCGGATGCTTGGCGGGGACGGTGAAGTGGGCGCGGGCCTCGCCCTGCGCGCCATTGCGGGCTGTGGGTGTCTGAGTCATGGGCCGGCACTGTGGCCTGCACATACCTCCCGTTGCAGGGTTCTCGCTGCTCGACAACCTCTGGGATACAAGCCTACGACGTGGCGCTGACAAGGCCGAAGGCTTTTACAGGGTCGCCGCTCGGAAGCCGATCGTGGGGACCGCCCGGCGCAGTGGCCAGGGGCGGCCGGCGGCGGGGAGCAGCCGCTCCAGGAAGGCGTAGCGGGCGCGCAGGGCCTCCGGGTCCTGGCAGACGTGGTCCTGGACGTGCTCCCACCAGGCGGCGACCTCACCCCAGCCGGGTGCGGAGAGCGAGCCCCCGAACTCCTGCACCGACAGCGCCGCGATGAGCCCGGCGAAGGCCAGGCGGTCGGCGAGCGGCCAGTCCGCGAGCGTGCCGGTGACGAAGCCGGCCACGAAGACGTCGCCGGCGCCGGTCGGGTCGAGGGCGGAGACCTGGATCGCCGGCACCTCGGCGGTCTCGCCGGTGGCCCCGTCCACCGCGTAGGCGCCCTCGGCACCGAGGGTGACCACGGCGTAGCGGACCTTGTCGGCGAGCGCCCGGGCGGCGGCCCGCGGGCAGTCGGTACGGGTGTACCGCATGGCCTCCTGCGCGTTGGGCAGGAATGCCTGGCAGTGCTCCAGGTCGGCCAGCCCGCTCAGGTCCCAGCGGCCGGTCTCGTCCCAGCCGACGTCCGCGAAGACCTTCGCCCCGCCGCGGGCGGCCTGCGCGATCCACTCCTCGGAGCGCCCGGGCACCAGCGAGGCGACGGCGGCGCGGGCGTGCGGCGGGTAGGCGGGCAGGGCGCCCTCCTGGGGCGGCGCGTCGTGACCGTGGGAGACCATCGTGCGCTCGCCCTCGTACGCCATGGAGACGGTGACCGGGGAGTGCCAGCCGGGCACGGTCCGGGAGAGCGAGAGGTCGATGCCCTCGCCCTGCTCCAGGGCGTCCCAGCAGTACTCGCCGTAGTGGTCGTCCCCGAAGGCGGCGGCGAGCGAGGTGCGCAGGCCGAGGCGGGCGAGGGCGGTGGCCATGTTGGCGACGCCGCCGGGGCTGGAACCCATGCCCCTGGCCCAGGACTCGGTGCCGCGCACGGGGGCGCTGTCGAGTCCGGTGAAGATGATGTCGAGGAAGACCGTGCCGGTGAGGAAGACGTCGCAGTCGGGGTCGGTGGGCTCCCGCAGGCACACCAACGGGTCGACTCCGGCGTCGTGTTGCTGGTCTCCCTTTGGTGTGGTCACGGCGGCCTCCCCGTACGTGGTGCGGATCAGGTCAGTGTGCCTGATGGGGGTCCGGTGACGGGGGTGACGCAGCACCGAGAGGGCGCTTCGTTACCCGGGGAATCGAACCCCAAACCTATAGTGACCCAGATCACAAGCGTAACGGGTAAATTCCGGCCTCTCCTCTCTTCTCGGGGCCCTCCATCGCTTGATACATATGTCCCGCGATCCCGTGCAACACCGGGCGCTCCACCCCTCTTTCCCCCTTTCCTGGAACGCCCATGTTGTCGCGCCCGCGTGCCCTGGGGCCTCTCGTCGCCCTGTTCACGGCCGGTTATCTCGCCCCGTATCTGCTGCCGACCGTCGTCGGGCGGCTCTCCGCGGGTCTCGGTCTCACCCCCGCCCAGGCGGGCCTGGTGGGATCGGTCCTCCTCCTCGCCTCCGCGTCGGCGGGCTTCACCCTCGCCGCGCGCGTGGAGCGGATCGGCCCGCGCCGGGCCGCGCGGGCGGGCCTGCTGGCGATGTGCGCCGGTTACGGCGCGGCGGCGCTCACCACGAGCGTGCCGCTGGTGGTGAGCGGCGCGGTCGTCGGCGGTTTCGGCTCGGGTACGACGCTGGCGGTGGCCGCCGCGGGCATCGCGGCCCAGCGGGACCCGCACCGGGCCTCCACGCTCGGCCTGTTGTCGGTCTCGGCGGCGGCCGGCGCGCTGTACCTCACGCTGCCGCACCTCGGCGGCGGCCACGCGCTGCCGTTCGCGTCGATCGCGCTGGCGGCGGCGCTGGTGTGGCCGCTGACGGGCGGCCTGGCGAGGGGGTCGGCGCGAGACGCGGTGCGCGACGCGGCGGACGTGCCGGAGCGGGGCGGCGACGGCGTGGTGCTCCCCCACCGCCGTTCGGGCCTCGTGCTCGCCGCGGCGATCCTGCTGTGGTCCATGGCGCAGAACGCCCTGTGGGGCGTGAGCGGCCACATCGGCCTCACCCAGGCGGGACTCGGCGAGGTCACCGTCGGCGCGGTCTTCGCCGTGGCGCTGGGCGCCGGGCTCGCGGGCGTCTCGGCCGCCGGGGCTCTCGGGTCACGGCTGGGCCGCGCGGTCCCGATCGGGGCCGGTACGGCGATCATCGCGGTGTGCGTCCTGGTGAGTTCGAGCGCCGGGAGCCTGGCCGCCTTCGCGACCGGCGAGATCCTCTGGAACCTCTTCTACCCGGTCGTCCTGTCCTACCTGCTGGGCCTCGCCGCCTCCCTGGACCCGCGCGGCCGCTGGGCCGTGCTGGTCGGGTCGGCGTCCTCCCTCGGGGTGGCCTGCGGCCCGGTCACCGGCAGCGTCCTGTCCGCGCAGGCCGGGTATCCGGGCATGGGCCTGGTGCTGTGCGTCCTGCTCCTGCTGGTCGCGGTCCCGATGACGGCGGTCGCCCTGCACACCTCGGGCCGCCCGCTGGTCCCGGGGTCCGTGCGCCGCCGCGGTGGCGCTCCGGCGGCCGTGGTCGCGGGCACGACGACGGCGGCCACGGGCCTCGTCCCGCAGATGGGCGCGCCGGAACAGGAGGTCGCCGAGATCCCGGTCCCGTCCCGCCGCCGCGCCGACCGCCGCGCCTTCCGCCTGGCCCGCCCCGGCGACCGGGGCTAGGCCAGGGCGACGGTGGCGTCCCGGGCCGTCGCCGGTGGTACGGAGGTTCGTACGGTCGCTCACGCCTCCGCCCTCGCCGCCCGCACGGTCGGGTGCTTCCGCATCAGGACGGCGTAGACCGCGGCGGAGACCGCCATGCCGGCGGGCAGGGAGAGGTCCACGCCGCCCAGCGCGTCGGCGACCGGGCCCGCGTAGAGGGTGTTGACGGACAGGGCCGCCGAGGCCACGCCCGTCCCGAGCGCGAGGGCGCCCGCCAGGTTGACGCCGCCGGTGTACCAGAAGGGGCTGTCCGGGGTCTCGTCGGACAGGGCGGCTCCGTCGTAGCGGCCCCGGCGCAGCACGATGTCCGTGGCGTAGACGGCCATGAGGGGCCCGATCAGGACGACGGCCAGCTGGAGGGCGTTGCTGACGGTGTCGAGGAGGGTGGAGGCCAGCAGGCCGTAGAGCGTCAGGGCCACGGCGGCGATGCCGTCGAAGACGACGCTGACCGAGCGGCGGACGCGGAGGCCGACGGCCTGGAGGGCCAGTCCGGCGCTGTAGGCCGTCAGGGCGTTGATGGCGATGGTGCCGAGGACCAGGGCGAGCAGGAAGACCGGATGGAACCAGCCGGGCAGGATCTGCTCCAGCCCGCTCTGGGGGTCCGTCATGTCGACCGCCGTCGCGGCGACGGCGCCCAGGGAGCAGGTGAGGACGCTGGGCAGGAAGGCGCCGAAGGCGGTCCAGCCGGCGATCCCCTTCCGCGAGGCCGTCCGCGGCAGGTAACGGGAGAAGTCGGCGCTGGTGGTGTACGACAGCGGCCCCGAGGCGATCATGGTGACGCCCGCGACGAGGACGGCCCAGAGGTCGATGCCGGTCAGCGGCTCGGCGGGCCGGTACGCGAAGTCGGCGTGGCCGGCCACCGCGAAGGCCACGACAGCGAAGGCGGCGGCGAGCACCAGGGTGATCGGCAGGTACAGCTTCATGATCATCCCGTGTCCGTAGACACTGATGATCAGGGTGAGCGCCGCGATGACCACCACGACGACGACCTTGACGCCGGTGTTCGCGGTGACGCCGGCCTTCTCGACGAGAGCGAAGGCGGCGGCCGCGGCGGCGGCCAGGTTGAGGGCGAAGTAACAGACCGAGACCAGCCAGCCGCCGATCGCGTTGTTGAACCGGTTGCCGATGACGCCGTAGAGGGACCGGGTGATCACCTCGCTGGGCGCGCCCGCGGCGGGTCCGGAGGTGGCCAGGAGCCCTGTGAGCAGCCAGAAGAGATTGCCCACGACGATGACCGCGAGGGACTGCCAGAGGTTCAGGCCCATGAGGACGAGGGCGCCGCCGATCACCAGGCTGAGGTAGTTCACGTTCGCCGCCGCCCAGACGGAGAAGAGCTCGCGGGGGCGGCCGTGGCGTTCGGAGTCGGGGACGCGGTCGACGCCGTGCGCCTCGATGCGACCCGCGCGGCCCGCACCGCCCGAGGCCGGCGGGGCGGCTCCGGACGCGTCGTCCGTTCTGGGGTGCGGGTCAGGAAGCGTGGACGCCACGGAGCCCTCCGGGTATTGGTCAACCGGCTAATAGGTTATTGGTCGCACACTCAATAGCATCCGTTCCATGGCGTCAAGGGTTTGGCGGGAAGCGGGAACGCAGCCGCCCAGGGGGCGTGGCTCATCGAGCCACGCCCCCTGGGCGGCTGCGCCGGGCTGACGCCCGGGCTCCTGGGTCGTGCTACTCCGCGTCGAAGTCGTACGCCTCCACCTCGGCGAGGTAGCGCGCCCTGCGCTCCTCGTCGTCGTCGAGGAAGGACGCCTCGAAGGAGTTGCGGGCCAGCGTCCGCAGCTGCTCGCGGTCCAGCCCGAGCGCGCCCCGGACCGCGTCGAAGGTCTCGCCCACATAGCCGCCGAAGTACGCCGGGTCGTCGGAGTTGACCGTCGCCATCAGACCGGCGGCCAGCATCGATGCCAGCGGGTGGTCCTCCAGGACGTCGATCGCCCGGAGGCGTACGTTCGACAGCGGGCAGAGCGTGAGCGGCACCCGCTCCCGCACGAGCCGCTCCACCAGCTCCGGGTCCTCCATGCAGCGCAGACCGTGGTCGATCCGCTCCACGCCGAGCACGTCCAGGGCCTCACGGATGTACGCCGGCGGCCCCTCCTCGCCCGCGTGGGCGACCTTGCGCAGCCCGAGCGCCTCGGCCGCCGCGTACACCTCGCGGAACTTCGAGGGCGGGTGGCCGACCTCCGCCGAGTCCAGGCCGACCCCGGTGATCCGGTGCAGATACGGCCGCGCGGCCTCCAGGGTCGCCATCGCCGACTCGGCGGACTCGTCCCGCAGGAAGCACATGATCAGCCGCGTCGAGACGCCGTGCCGCTCCTCGGCCCGGTCGAGCGCGGCGGCCAGGCCCTCGATCACCGTGCCGAGCGCGACCCCGCGGGCCGTGTGCGCCTGCGGGTCGAAGAAGATCTCCGCGTGCCGCACCCCCTGGGCCGCCGCCCGCGCCAGGTACGCGTCGGCGAGCTCGGTGAAGTCCTCGGCCGTGTGCAGCACGGCCATCAGGCCGTAGTACAGGTCCAGGAAGGACTGCAGGTCGCTGAAGAGGTAGGCCCTGCGCAGCTCTTCGGTGTCCGCGTACGGCAGCGTGACGCCGTTGCGCGCGGCGAGCGCGAACGCGAGCTCGGGTTCGAGGGTGCCCTCGATGTGGAGGTGGAGTTCTGCCTTGGGGACGCGGAGGGGCATGGGTGGTTCGTCTATCTCGTGGGGAGGGCTGACGCTCGGTGGGGGGTGACGCTCGGGGGGCTCGGGGAGGCCGGACGCCCGGCGGCTGCGGCTGGGGGTTATCGCTTGGGGAGGGAGACCCTCATCAGGTCCTGGGCGATGCTCAGTTCGCCGTCGTACCCGGCCGCCCGAGCCTGGCGTTCGAACTCGGCGGGCTCGCCGTACCGCTGCGAGAAGTGGGTGAGGACGAGGTGCCGCACCCCCGCGTCGCGGGCGACGGCGGCGGCCTGTCCGGCCGTCAGATGACCGTGGTCGGCGGCGAGTCTGACGTCCTCGTCGAGGAAGGTCGACTCGATGACCAGCATGTCGGCGCCCTCGGCGAGCGCGTACACCCCGTCGCAGAGCCGGGTGTCCATGACGAAGGCGAACCGCTGTCCGCGCCGGACCTCGCTGACCTCCTCCAGCGTCACACCGTCCAGGACGCCCTCGCGCTGGATCCGGCCGACGTCCGGGCCCGTGATGCCGTGCGCGGCGAGCCGTTCGGGCAGGATGCGGCGCCCGTCGGGTTCGGTGAGCCGGTAGCCGTACGACTCCACCGGATGCGAGAGCTTGCACGCGTCGAGGGTGTACGCGTCCGTGACGGCGAGCGGGCCGTCGGCGGCCACCGGCGTCTCCCTCAGCTTCACCGTCTCGCGGTAGGCCGTCGCGTACCGCAGCCGCTCGAAGAAGCGCTGTCCACTGGCCGGGTAGTACGCGGTGACGGGGTGCGGGACCTGGTCGAGATTGATCCGCTGGATCACGCCCGCCAGGCCCAGGGAGTGGTCCCCGTGGAAGTGCGTGACGCAGATCCGGTCGATGTCGTGGGCGGCGACCCCGGCCCGCAGCATCTGGCGCTGGGTGCCCTCGCCGGGGTCGAAGAGGATGCCCTGGCCGTCCCAGCGCAGCAGATAGCCGTTGTGGTTGCGGTGCCGTGTCGGGACCTGGCTGGCGGTCCCGAGCACGACGAGTTCTCGTACGGACACGTCTTATCCCGGCGGCCAGTTGAGACCGCGGCCGCCGAGGACGTGCGCGTGGGCGTGGAAGACGGTCTGGCCGGCGCCGGCCCCGGTGTTGAAGACGATCCGGAAACCGCTGCCCTCGACCTTCTCCTGCGCGGCGATCTCGCCGGCCTCGCGCAGCACGTCGGCGGCGATGGTCGGCGCGGCCGTGGCGAGGCTCGCGGCGTCGGGGTAGTGGACGCGCGGGATGACGAGCACGTGCGTGGGCGCCTGGGGGTTGATGTCCCGGAAGGCGACGGTCGTCTCCGTCTCGCGCACGATCGTCGCCGGAACCTCCCCGTCCGCGATCTTGCAGAACAGGCAGTCGCTCTGCGGCTCTCCGGCCATGGCCCGGGCCTCCTCGCCTTCGATGATCAGGTACTCGGGCATGCTATCGGCCACGCGCGGCCGGGGCGCGGGTCGCGGCGGGGCGCGGCGCTCCGTGCCCTCCCCGCACGGTGCGGTGCCCCTACGACGGAGCGCGGCGGCCGAGGGCCGAGCGGCTCACCCAGTACGTGATGACCACCGCCCAGAACAGCGGCGTACCGAGACCGCCGACCACCCCCGCGTCCGCCCGCCACAGCGCGAGGGACACCACCGAGTGCAGACCGAGCAGGCCGACGGCGACCGCCATCGCGATGACCGGTCTGCAGCCGCGGGCCACCAGGAGCAGCGGGCGACGCAGCCGCGGCGGCACGCGCCGGGTGATCCACAGCGCCCAGCCGGCCCAGCCTCCGACGAGGACGGCCGCGCCGATCACGTACGGGACGAGCGCCTCGCCGCCCGACGCCCCCGTACGCAGCGGAGCCGAGCCGAGGGCTGCCGCGACGAAGCCGAGAAGAGCCACCCAACGGGCGCCCGCGGCCGTGCCCCAGGCCATGGTCTCCAGGTTGTAGCGGGCCTGCCGGTCGTTCAGATCGAGGGCGGCGGACTCGACGAAGCCCTCGGCGGCCTTCGTCCACGCCCCCGGCCGGAACCAGCGGCGGCGCAGATGCAGCAGGGAGAGGTTGTTGTGGGCCTCGCTGCTCTGCGGGTCGAGCCGCAGAGCCGTCTCGTAGGCCTGCTTGGCGACTCCGTGGTCGCCGTTGCGCTGAGCCGTGAGACCGACGAGGAAGTGCGCGTCGCTCTCCTCGGGGGCGAGCGCGACGGCGGTACGGGCCGCCTCGTACGCCTCACGCCGGCGCTCGACGCGGACGGACCGGTCCAGGACGGTGCCGAGGGCGTAATGGCTGCCCCAGTAGTGCGGGGCGAGCTGGACGGAGTACCGGGCGGACCGCTCGGCCTCCTCGTACCTCTTCAGCGCGAGCAGGATGTGGGTGCGCATCAGCCAGGCGGGCAGCGAGTCGGGCTCGGCGAGCAGGGCCGCCTCGACGGAGTCGCACGCCTCCTGCTCCCGGCCCAGGCGGTGCTGACAGCGGGCCAGGAGGACCAGCGCGGTGACGTCGTGCGGGTCGGTGGCCAGGCGCTGGGCGGCGAGGGCGGCTGCCTGTTCGTACCGTCCGACGTCGAAGAGCGCGTCGGCCCTGTCCAGAGTGTTGTCTCCCAGGTGGTTCATCACACCTTGTCCCGGTCGTGCGTGATGCTGAGCAGGTTGGGCACGAGTCCCAGCCAGAACAGGATCTGGGGGATCGTACGGTCCGTCCACGGCACGAGCACGATCAGCAGGGCGCACAGGGTCGCGAGGATGGCCTGCCCGAGGACCACCCGGGGCCAGAACAGTCGCTGTACGAGGGCGCGTACGGTCAGCTGCGCGCCGGTGCGCATCCGCAGATAGCGGCGCCAGGCGCCGAATCCCCACACCGCCGCCATCAGGCACAGGGCCCAGAGCCGGGTGCCGAGGTGGATCGGCAGCTCCTTCGGGTCCTCGCCGCCGGTCACGAAGATGTCGGCGGTGACGGCGGCCACGGCGAGGCAGAGCAGGGCGAGCCACCGGGTGCCGCGCAGCATGCGGTAGACGGCCCTGTCGAGGTCCCTGCGCAGCGCCGGGGCGCCGGGGCTGGCGGCGAGGCCGCCCGCGTACAGATCGGCGGCCCGGGCGGCGGACGTGCCGGGCTTGCGGGCCTCCCGCTCGGTGACCCGGGTGACGGCGAGGCTGTCGGTCGGGTCGATGCGCAGAAGCTGCTGGACGGACTCCTCCACCAGGTCGAAGCGCTCGTTGAACGAGGCGACCTTGTACATGGTGTGCCACGTGTCGACCACGTCGGGACCGAGGCGTACCGCCTCCATGGCCTCCTCGAACGCCTCTTCCTTCGTGCCGACGAAGATCAGCATCTCGGCGCGCTGGGCGCGCGGCCCCCAGCGGTGCGGCGCGAGGCGGATCGCCTCACGCTGGGCCTGATCGGCCTCGGGCAGCCGGCCCAGCCTGCGCAGGGCGAATCCGCGCATGAAGAAACCCTCGGCGAGCTCGGGTTCGATCTTCAGCGCTTCGTCGGCGGCGTCGAGCGCCTCCTCGTACCGCTTGAGACCGCACAGGCACCGGGCGCGCGTGGTCCACGCCTCATGGTCGTCGGGTGCCTCGGCGAGCCGTCGGTCGACCAGGGCCAAGCCCTCCTCGTACCGCTCCATGCCGTACAGCGCGTCGGCCTGTTCGACCCGCGGGTGCGAGGGTGTCGCGCTCACAGCTTGCGCTTCTTCTTCAGGTAGACGACCAGGTCGTCGTACGTCCCGCCGTCGTTGGCGAACATCGCCACGTTGCGGGCGGAGGCGAACCATGACTCGCTGGAGGGCTTGATCTGCTTCGCCGCGCCCAGCAGATCCTTCATGTTGATCATGCGTACGGTGCCGGTGCGGGCGGAGTCGAGGAGCGCCGACTCGGCCGCGGTCTCGCAGACGTGGGCGAGGTCGGCGCCCGAGAAGTCCTCGGTGGCCTTGACGAGCTTGCCCAGGTCGACCGACTCGATGGGGCGCTCGCGCAGGTGGTAGCGGAGGATCGCCTCGCGTGCCGGGGCGTCGGGCGGCAGCACGAGCAGCGTCCGGTCGAGCCGGCCGGGGCGGCGCAGCGCGAGGTCGACGTCCCAGGGGACGTTGGTGGCGGCGAGCACGAAGACGCCTTCGTTCTCCGCGCCGTTGACGCCGTCGAGCTCCGTGAGGAGCTGGTTGACGACATTGCGCAGACCGCCGTGGTTCGTGCGGGAGCGCTTGGCGCCGAGCGCGTCCAGCTCGTCGAGGAAGACGACGCAGGGGGCCAGCCGGCGGGCGGTCTCGAAGATGTCGTGGACGTTCTTCTCGGACGTGCCGATGTACATGTCGAGGATGTCGGAGAGCGAGATCGACATGAAGCTCGCGCCGAGTTCGCCGGCGACGGCGCGGGCGATGAAGGTCTTGCCGCAGCCGGGCGGACCGTAGAGGAGAAGGCCGCCGCGGAGGGACTTGCCGTACAGCTTGCGCAGTTCGGGGTTGCGCATGGGGGCGAGGAAGGCGGCCTCCAGGCGGTCCTTGACCTCCTGCATGCCGCCGACGTCGGCGAGGCGTACGGAACCGGGGACGTCGACGTCCCAGGCGGACACGTCGCCGGCGTCCCCGCTGCCGTCGGAGGTGAGGGGCTGCTCGGTCTCTCCGTCCGCGCCGGTGACGAAACGGGGTCCGACGAGGTCGCCGACCTCCTGCTCGGCGGCGGCCCAGTCGAAGGCGGAGGTCCCGGAGACGGGCTCCTCGGGCGCGGGCCGCTCGGGCGCGAGCCCGGACTCGGGTCCCGACTCGGGTCCGGACTCGGGTCCGGACTCGGGTCCGGACTCGGGTCCGGACTCGGGTCCGGACTGGGGTCCGGCCGCGCGGGTTTCCCGGGCCGGGACGGGCGCTTCGGCGGGTGTCTCCTTCGGCGCCGCGGGCAGGCCCATCGCCCGCGCCATCAGGGCGCGGGCGGCGGCGTCGCCGGGCGCGTGCTGGAGCGCGACGGCCGCCTCGGTGACGGCCTGGTCACCGAGGCCCTCGGCGAGGAGCAGTTCGGCGAAGTGGAGCCGCAGGGGCACGTCTTCGGGCGCGGCGGCGACCGCGGCGCGCAGACTACGGATCAGGGGAGACTCGTCGGGCATGCGAGCACCCTATGAAGAACCCCTGGGCACTGGTCCACCGGGTTCCCGGAAGATTACGGTGGGCGGATGCGACGAAAGGGCGTGCCGCGCAAGCTGGTGGTGGGCGACACCGTCTGGCTCTGGGGCCGACGGCACCGGCACCCGGACTGCCGCGAAACCCTTTCCCTGCGTCGCGCCGACGCCCCGCAGGCCCAACTCCGCCTGGTCTTCCGCTCCGGCGAGAGCGGGGCGGTGGGGGGCTGGCCTCTGGGCGAGGGCGAGATCATCGGCGCGGGCGGCCGCGTCCTCAATCTCAACGAGCCCGGGGTGGCACGCCGTTTCCTCGACGAGGCCCTGGCGCGCGGCCTGCTCCCCACCACGAACGGCGTGCGGGAGGAGGACGGCTGGCCGCTGTTCCACGCGCTCGTGGCGGACGGGCCGCGGGAGGACGCCGGGCGCCCCGGCCCCGGGGCCGGCTCATGAGGCACGAGTCGCCGAGCGCGGCTCACCTCCAGCCCGCCGCTGGGCCGTGTCCGGAAGGTCCCGCCTGGCCCGCGACGCCTGGCACGCCCTCCCCCGTAGCCCTTCGGGCACGGGAGGGGCCCCCACGCTGCGTTGTCGGATCGCCCGAGTACGCCCAGTACGAGGGCGGCCCTCCGCCTTGCGATCGCACGCACCGGACGCCGCGGGCCCTGCCCTGCGGGCAGACGGCGCTACTTTCCGGACACGGCCTAGGACCAGCGGCCCGTGCGGCCGAGCAGCAGGGCGGTGGCCGCCGTACCGGCCGTGGAGGTGCGGAGCACACTGTGGCCCAGTCGGTACGGCTTCGCGCCCGCCGCCTCGAAGGCCGTCAACTCCTCCGGTGACACGCCCCCTTCGGGCCCGACGACCAGCACGATCTCGCCCCCGGTGGGGAGTTCGGCCTCGGCGAGCGCGCCACTGGGGTGGTCCCGGTCCTCGTGCAGGACGACGGCGAGGTCTGCGTCCGCCAGGAGCGCCGCCACCTGCTTGGTCGTCATCGCGTCGGCGACCTCGGGGAACCGGGTACGGCGCGACTGCTTGCCGGCCTCGCGCGCGGTCGCCCGCCATTTGGCCAGGGCCTTCAGGCCGCGGTCGCCCTTCCACTGGGTGATGCAGCGGGACGCGGCCCACGGCACGATCGCGTCGACGCCGGTCTCCGTCATGATCTCGACGGCGAGTTCGCCCCGGTCGCCCTTCGGCAGCGCCTGGACGACGGTGATACGGGGGTCGGGCGCGGGGTCCTCGTACGTACCCGAGACCTGGACGGTCAGCTGGTCCTTGCCCTCGGCGCTGAGCACCGTACAGTCCGCCCACCGACCGCAGCCGTCGGTCAGGACGAGGTCCTCACCTCCCCGCAGCCGCTTCACGGAGACGGCGTGGCGGCCCTCGGGGCCGTCGAGGAGGAAGGTGCCGGTGCCGGGGACGGCCTCGACGACGAAGACGGGTGCGGTCATGAGGCGCTCCTGTGGGCCTGCGCGGTGAGTGCGGTGTCGAGCTCGGCGGCCAGCACCTCGATCAGTTGTCCCGCCGGGAGTTCGCGGGCCAGCCGGTGCCCCTGACCGGCCCACAGGGCCATGCCCTGGGCGTCCCCTGCCGTGGCCGCGGCCTTGCGCAGGGGCGCGGTGAGGTGGTGGACCTCCGGGTAGGCGGCGGGGGCGTACGGGCCGTGCTCGCGCATGAAGCGGTTGACGAGCCCGCGCGCCGGACGCCCGGAGAAGGCCCGGGTGAGCTCGGTGCGGACGAAGAGGGGGTCGGTCAGGGCCCGCTTGTGCAGGGCGTGCGCCCCCGACTCGGGACAGACCAGGAACGCGGTGCCGAGCTGCGCGGCCTCGGCCCCTGCGGCGAGGACGGCGGCGATCTGCGCGCCGCGCATGATCCCGCCGGTCGCGACGATCGGCAGCCGCACGGCCTCCCTGACCTGCGTGACGAGCGCCAGGAGCCCGGTTCCGGCGAGGGCGGCGTCGGGGTCGTCCCGATGCGTGCCCTGATGTCCGCCCGCCTCGACGCCCTGCACGCAGACGGCGTCGGCGCCGGCCCGCTGGGCGGCCTGGGCCTCCTCGGGCGAGGTGACGGTGACGATCGTGTACGTACCGGCGCGGGCGAACGCGTCGAAGGTCTCGCGGCCGGGGCAGCCGAAGGTGAAGGAGACGACGGGGACCGGGTCGTCCAGGAGGATCGCGAGCTTGGCGTCGTAGGCGTCGTCCCGCCCGCTGTCCGGGCAGCCGAGCTGCGTCTCGTACCAGGTGGCCTCACCGGCGAGCTGGTGCCGGTACACCTCTACGGCGGCGGGGTCCGTGGGCTGGCCGCTCTGGGGCATGAAGAGGTTGACCCCGAAGGGCTGCCCGGTCAGCCCGCGCACCTGCTTGATCTCCTGGTACAGCCCGCCGGCGGTCTTGTACCCCCCGGCGAGGAAGCCGAGTCCGCCGGCCTCGCAGACGGCGCCGACGAGTTCCGGGCAGGACGCGCCACCCGCCATGGGGGCCTGCACGATCGGGTACCGGGAGAGACCGTTCAGCGCGGTGGACATGCGGGCATCGTTTCATGACGTCGGTCGGGGACCGAATCGGTGGTTCCGGTGGTACGGGAAAGGGGCGCCGCCCGCGATGACGCGGGCGCCGCCCCTCCTCCGTGACGTTTTCGACCGGCCGTCGAACCGTCGTGCCTACCGGCCGTTGAACGCGTCCTTCAGGCGCGAGAACAGCCCCTGCTGCCCGGGCTGGAACTGGCCCGTCGGCCGCTCCTCGCCGCGCAGCTTCGCCAGTTCGCGCAGCAGCCGCTCCTGCTCGGCGTCGAGCTTCGACGGCGTCGTCACCTCGACGTGCACGATCAGGTCGCCGCGACCGCCGCCGCGCAGGTGCGTGATGCCGCGCCCGTGCAGCGGGATCGACTGCCCGGACTGCGTGCCCGGGCGGATGTCGACCTCCTCGACGCCGTCGAGCGTCTGCAGCGGCACCTTCGTGCCGAGCGCGCCCGCCGTCATCGGGATGGTGACCGTGCAGTGCAGGTCGTCGCCGCGCCGCTGGAAGGTCTCGTGCGGGACCTCGTGGATCTCGACGTACAGGTCACCGGCCGGGCCGCCGCCGGGGCCGACCTCGCCCTCGCCGGCCAGCTGGATGCGGGTGCCGTTGTCGACACCGGCCGGGATCTTCACGGTCAGCGTGCGACGCGAGCGGACCCGGCCGTCGCCCGCGCACTCGGGGCACGGGGTGGGGACGACGGTGCCGAAGCCCTGGCACTGGGGGCAGGGGCGGGAGGTCATGACCTGGCCCAGGAAGGACCGGGTGACCTGCGAGACCTCACCGCGGCCGCGGCACATGTCACAGGTCTGCGCGGAGGTGCCGGGTGCGGCGCCCTCGCCCGAACAGGTCGTACAGACGACGGCCGTGTCGACCTGGATGTCCTTGGTCGTGCCGAAGGCTGCCTCGTTGAGGTCGATCTCCAGCCGGATCATCGCGTCCTGGCCGCGGCGGGTGCGCGAGCGCGGCCCGCGCTGCGACGCCGTACCGAAGAAGGCGTCCATGATGTCCGAGAAGTTTCCGAAGCCGCCCTGGCCGAAGCCACCGGCTCCGCCGCCACCGCCGGACGCGGACAGCGGGTCGCCTCCGAGGTCGTAGACCTGCTTCTTCTGCGGGTCCGACAACACCTCGTAGGCGGCGTTGATCTCCTTGAAGCGCTCCTGCGTCTTCGGATCGGGATTGACATCCGGGTGCAGCTCGCGCGCGAGCCGACGGAATGCCTTCTTGATCTCGTCCTGGGACGCGTCGCGGCGCACGCCGAGTACGGCGTAGTAGTCCGTGGCCACTTACGACTCCGCCAGGATCTGTCCGACGTAACGTGCCACTGCGCGTACCGCTCCCATCGTTCCGGGGTAGTCCATGCGGGTCGGTCCGACCACGCCGAGTTTGGCGACTGCCTCGTCGCCCGAACCGTAGCCGACCGCGACGACGGACGTGGAGGTGAGCCCTTCGTGGGCGTTCTCGTGCCCGATCCGTACGGTCATGCCCGAGTCCTTGGCCTCGCCGAGAAGCTTGAGGAGCACGACCTGCTCCTCGAGTGCTTCCAGCACCGGCCTGATCGTGAGGGGGAAGTCATGGCCGAAGCGGGTGAGATTGGCGGTGCCGCCGATCATCAGCCGCTCCTCGTGCTCCTCCACCAGCGTTTCGAGCAGGGTGGCGAGCACCGTCGACACCGTGCCGCGGTCCTCCGTCTCCTCGAACGACTCCGGAAGATCCTGCACCAGCTGCGGCACGTCCGCGAAACGGCGGCCGACCACCCGGCTGTTGAGCCGGGCCCGCAGGTCGGCGAGCGAGGCCTCGCCGAACGGCGCGGGGCAGTCGATCATCCGCTGCTCCACCCGGCCCGTGTCCGTGATCAGCACGAGCATCAGGCGGGCGGGCGCGAGCGAGAGCAGCTCCACGTGCCGGACCGTCGAGCGGGTCAGCGACGGGTACTGCACGACGGCGACCTGCCGGGTCAGCTGCGCGAGCAGCCGGACCGTACGGCCGACGACGTCGTCGAGGTCGACCGCGCCGTCGAGGAAGTTGTGGATCGCGCGCCGCTCGGGCGTCGACAGCGGCTTGACGCCGGCGAGCCGGTCGACGAAGAGGCGGTAGCCCTTGTCGGTCGGGATGCGTCCGGCGCTGGTGTGAGGCTGGGCGATGTAGCCCTCGTCCTCCAGGACAGCCATGTCGTTGCGCACGGTGGCGGGCGAGACGCCGAGCTTGTGACGCTCCGTGAGCGCCTTGGAGCCGACCGGCTCCTCCGTCCCGACATAGTCCTGGACGATGGCACGGAGCACCTCGAGTCTGCGTTCGCTGAGCATCGCGCACACCTCCAGCTGTCGTATCGGTTTGCTCCGCTTTTGGCACTCGCCCTGCCCGAGTGCCAGGAATCCCCCGGCCAGTGTACGGCGGCGGGCATCGCTCCTGGCAAGGAGGCCGCTTCGGAGGTCGCGTCGTAGCGGATAGCGTCGCGGTATGGATGTCGCTTGGGAAGAGTTCGGCTGGGAGCGGCTCGCGGACGGGGTGGGCCGGCGCCGCCTGCCCGGCTGGGACGCCACGGTGGGCCTGGTGCTGGGCGAGAAGGGGGTCCTGCTCTACGACACGGGCTCCACGATCCTGGAGGGCGCCGAGCTGCGGGCCCAGATCGAGGCGCTGACCGGCGGGCGAAGAGTGACGCACATCGCACTGAGCCACCCGCACTTCGATCATGTGCTGGGCACGGCGGTGTTCGCCGGGGCGGAGGTGTACGGCGCGGTGGGCGTCGACGAGCTGCTGCGGCGGGAGGGGCAGGAGCTGTTCACGGACGCGGTACGCCAGGGGGTGGACCCGGCGGCCGCGGCGGAGGCGGTCGACGTCCTGGTGGCCCCCCACCACACCGTGTCGGGCGAGTGGACGCTGGACCTGGGCGGCCGCCAGGTGCTGCTCGCGAACGTCGGGCCGGGACACACCGGCCACGATCTGGTGCTCCTCGTCCCCGCCGGCACGGAGGAGATCGTGTTCTGCGGCGACCTGGTCGAGGAGTCGGGCGAGCCGCAGGCGGGCCCCGACGCGATCCCGGCGCGCTGGCCGGACGCCCTGGACCGGCTTCTGGGTCTGGGCGGGGAGGCAGCGGTGTACGTGCCGGGCCACGGCGCGGTCGTGGACGCGACATTCGTCCGCGCGCAGCGGGAAGAACTGGCACGCCGCTTCGGAGTGTCATAACGTCCCGGAAATGCGCAGCTACAACCCGGACCTGACGCCCCCTTGGAAGCGCTCCGCGCCCGTGCCGGAGGTCCCGGCGGAGGCCGATCTCGTGGTCGAGGAGGTTTCGACGGGCTTCTGCGGGGCGGTGATCCGCTGCGAGGCGGGCACGGTGACGCTGGAGGACCGCTTCGGCAAGCACCGGGTCTTCCCGCTGGAACCGCGCGGGTTCCTGCTGGAGGGCCGGGTGGTCACCCTGGTCCGCCCCTCGGCCGCCCCCGCGCGCCCGACCCGCACGGCCTCCGGTTCGATCGCGGTGCCAGGCGCCCGGGCCCGGGTCGCCCGGGCGGGCCGGATCTACGTGGAGGGCCGCCACGACGCCGAGCTGGTGGAACGGGTCTGGGGAGACGACCTCCGCATCGAGGGCGTGGTGGTGGAGTACCTGGAGGGCATCGACGACCTCCCTGCCATCGTCGCGGACTTCGCCCCGGCGGCCGACGCGCGGCTGGGAATCCTGGTCGACCACCTGGTCCCCGGCTCGAAGGAGTCCCGCATCGCGGCGCAGGTCACGTCTCCGGACGTGCTGATCGTGGGCCACCCGTACATCGACGTCTGGGAGGCGGTGAAACCGTCGTCCGTGGGCATCCCGGCGTGGCCGACGGTCCCGCACGGCCAGGACTGGAAGACGGGCGTCTGCCGCGCCCTCTCCTGGCCGGAGAACACGGGCGCGGCCTGGCAGCACATCCTGTCGCGGGTCCACTCCTACAAGGACCTGGAACCGGCGCTGCTGGGCCGCGTGGAAGAACTGATCGACTTCGTGACGGCGCCGTAGGGCCGGGGCAGCGGCCCCGTGCCCCTCGGGCCCCCGGGCCGCTCGCCCGAAGGGCCCCGCGCCCGAGGGGCCGCCGGCGCGGGGCCCGAGGGGCACGGGGCCGCTCGGTGCGGGGCCTAGGGGCGGGGCGCCGCTGGCGCGGGGCCGCCGGCGCGGGGGGCCGCTGGGGGCAGGGCCGCGGGGCGAGGGCCCTTAGTCCACCAGGTCCCTGACCACCGCGTCCGCGAGCAGACGCCCTCGCAGGGTCAGGACCGCGCGTCCCGACTCGTACGCGGCCGGATCGAGGAGTCCGCCCTCCAGCGCCTTGCGGGACGCGGCCAGTCCGGCCGCCCGCAGCAGCCCCAGCTCGACGCCCTCCCGGAGCCGTAGCTCCAGCAGCACGCGCTCGACGCGCCGGTCCTCCGCCGACAGCACCTCCCGCCCCGCGCCGGGAGACCGCCCTTCTCCCAGCGCCGCCGCGTACGCGCCGGGATGCTTCACGTTCCACCACCGCACCCCGCCCACGTGCGAGTGCGCGCCCGGTCCTGCGCCCCACCAGTCGGCGCCCCGCCAGTACAGCTCGTTGTGCAGGCAGCGCCCGGCCTCCGAGGTGGCCCAGTTCGACACCTCGTACCAGTCGAAGCCGGCCTCGGCGAAGACCGAGTCCGCTATCAGGTACCGGTCCGCGTGCACGTCGTCGTCGGTCATCGGCACCTCGCCGCGCCGGATCCGCCGGGCCAGCTGCGTGCCCTCCTCCACGATCAGCGCGTACGCGCTGACGTGGTCGGGCCCGGCGCCGATCGCCGCCTCGAGCGACGCCCGCCAGTCGTCGTCGGACTCTCCCGGCGTGCCGTAGATGAGGTCCAGGTTGACGTGCTCGAAACCCGCCGCCCGTGCCTCCGCGACGCACGCCTCGGGCCGCCCGGGCGTGTGCGTGCGGTCCAGGACCTTCAGGACGTGCTGCCGGGCGCTCTGCATGCCGAACGAGATCCGGTTGAAGCCGCCGGCCCGCAGCTCGGCCAGATACGCCGGGTCCACCGACTCCGGGTTCGCCTCCGTCGTCACCTCGGCGTCGTCCGCGAGGCCGAACTCGTCCCGGATCGCCCCCAGCATCCGAACGAGGTCTCCGGCGGCGAGCAGCGTCGGTGTGCCCCCGCCGACGAAGACGGTCCGCACCGGCCTCGGGTCGTCGCCGAGGACCTTGCGGGCGAGGCGTATCTCCTCCGCGACCTGCCCGGCGTAGTTGTCCCGGGAGGCGAGCACGCCTCCGGCACCGCGCAGCTCGCTCGCGGTGTACGTGTTGAAGTCGCAGTAGCCGCAGCGCGTCGCGCAGTACGGCACGTGCAGATAGAACCCGAGCGGCCGGTCCCCGGCCCCTTCCAGGGCGTGCGCGGGCAGCGCCCCGTCCTCGGGCATGGGCTCACCATCGGGCAGTACGGAAGGCATGAACCCATTGTCCCGTACTGCCCGAGGTGAGCCTCCAGCCTGTGGATAACTCGCGGCAGGCCCCGCGGAAGCCCGTGGAAGAGCCCCGCGCCGCGCCCGCTACGCCTCGCGGGAGCCCGCGTACATGTCCTCGATCAGGTCCTTGTACGTCCGCTCCACCACGGGCCGCTTCAGCTTCAGCGACGGGGTCAGCTCGCCGTGCTCGATGTCGAGGTCGCGCGGCAGCAGGCGGAACTTCTTGATCGTCTGCCAGCGCTGGAGACCCTCGTTGAGGCGGTCGACGTACCCCTGGATCAGCTTCTCGGCCTGCGGGGAGGCGACGATCTCGGCGTACGACTTGCCGCCGAGGCCGTTCTCGGCGGCCCAGCCGAGGATGGTGGGCTCGTCGAGGGCGATGAGCGCCGTGCAGAAGTTCCGGTCGGCGCCGTGGACCAGGATGTTGGAGACGAAGGGGCAGACGGCCTTGAACTGGCCCTCCACCTCGGCCGGGGCGATGTACTTGCCGCCGGACGTCTTGATCAGGTCCTTCTTGCGGTCGGTGATGCGGAGGTAGCCGTCGGCCGACAGCTCGCCGATGTCGCCGGTGTGGAACCAGCCGTCGGACTCCAGGACCTCGGCCGTCTTCTCGGGCAGACCGTGGTAGCCCTCCATGATGCCGGGGCCGCGCAGCAGGATCTCGCCGTCGTCGGCGATGCGGACCTCGCAGCCGGGGAGCGGCTTGCCGACGGTGCCGGTGCGGTACGCCTCGCCCGGGTTGACGAAGGAGGCGGCGCTGCTCTCCGTCAGGCCGTAGCCCTCCAGGATGTGGATGCCCGCGCCGGCGAAGAAGAAGCCGATCTCGGGCGAGAGGGCGGCGGAGCCGGAGACGGCGGCGCGCAGCCGGCCGCCGAAGGCGTCGCGGAGCTTGGAGTAGACGAGCGCGTCCGCGACCTTGTGCTTGACAGTGAGCCCGAAGGGCGCGGAGGCGGTGCCGGTGCGGCGGAAGTTGTCCTGGGTGGCCTTGGCGTACTCACGGGCGACACCGGCCGCCCACTGGAAGATCTTGTACTTGGCGCCACCGCCGGCCCGGGCCTTGGCCGCGACTCCGTTGTAGACCTTCTCGAAGATGCGCGGCACGGCGGCCATGTAGGTCGGCTGGACGACCGGCAGGTTCTCGATGATCTTGTCGACGCGGCCGTCGACGGCCGTGACGTGCCCGACCTCGATCTGGCCGGAGGTCAGCACCTTGCCGAAGACGTGCGCGAGCGGCAGCCAGAGGTACTGGACGTCGTCCGCGGTGACCAGGCCGGTCGCCGCGATGGCCTTGGCCATGTACGACCAGTTGTCGTGCGGCAGCCGGACGCCCTTCGGGCGGCCGGTGGTGCCCGAGGTGTAGATGAGGGTGGCGAGCTGGCCGGCGGTGATGGCCGAGACCCGCTCCTTGACCGCCTCGGCGTGCTTCTCGAGGTACGCCTTGCCGCGCGCCTCCAGGTCGGCGAGGGACAGGACCCAGTCGTCGGTCTCCACGCCCGTCGGGTCGACGACCACGACGTGGTGGAGGTTCGGCAGGTCAGCGCGCCGCTCGACGGCCTTGGCGACCTGGGCCGCGTCCTCCGCGATCAGCACCTTCGACTCGGAGTCGGAGAGGATGAACGCCGACTCCTCCGCGTTGGTCTGCGGGTACACGGTGGTGGTGGCGGCGCCCGCGCACATCACGCCGAGGTCGGCGAGGATCCACTCCACCCGGGTGGAGGAGGCCAGTGCGACGCGCTCCTCCGGCTGGACGCCCAGGTCGATCAGACCGGCGGCGATGGCGTAGACCCGCTCGGCGGCCTGCCCCCAGCTGAGCGACTTCCAGTCGTCCGGGCCCTGGCCGGAAGCGGCCGGGACCGGATAGCGATAGGCCTCCGCGTCGGGAGTACGCTCCACGCGCTCAAGGAAGAGGGTCGCCACGGAAGGCGGCCGGTTCTCGATCAGGGTCTGTGTGTCGCTCACGACGTCCTCCGGGCGGCGGCGGTGCGTTCTGGCGGTGCGTTCCATGCGTACTAACTGGCGAGTAACCTTCGAGCCGCGATCAGAGTAAGGCGCCGGGGACCGGCGCGTAAGAGGCTGCGGGCCGCCTCTTCATACCCGGTTCATAACGAACGGGCCCCCGCGCCGTGCGCGCGTGAGCCCGTTCGATGTATCTATCAGCTAATTGGCTGATTACTTCCGATCACTTCTTGGACTTGCCGCCCGCGGAGTCGTCGCTCGACAGGACGGCGATGAAGGCCTCCTGCGGGACCTCCACGGAGCCGACCATCTTCATCCGCTTCTTGCCTTCCTTCTGCTTCTCGAGCAGCTTCCGCTTACGGGAGATGTCACCGCCGTAGCACTTGGCGAGGACGTCCTTGCGGATGGCGCGGATGGTCTCGCGGGCGATGATCCGGGAGCCGATCGCGGCCTGGATCGGCACCTCGAACGCCTGCCGCGGGATCAGCTCGCGCAGCTTGGCGACGAGCCGCACGCCGTACGCGTACGCGGCGTCCTTGTGGGTGACGGCGGAGAAGGCGTCCACCTTGTCGCCGTGCAGCAGGATGTCGACCTTGACCAGGCTGGAGGCCTGCTCGCCGGTGGGCTCGTAGTCGAGGGAGGCGTAACCCCGCGTCTTGGACTTCAGCTGGTCGAAGAAGTCGAAGACGATCTCGGCCAGCGGGAGGGTGTAGCGGATCTCGACCCGGTCCTCGGAGAGGTAGTCCATGCCGAGCAGGGTGCCGCGACGGGTCTGGCAGAGCTCCATGATCGCGCCGATGAACTCGCTCGGGGCGAGGATCGTGGCGCGTACGACGGGCTCGTACACGTCGTTGATCTTGCCCTCGGGGAACTCGCTCGGGTTGGTGACCGTGTGCTCGCTGCCGTCCTCCATGACCACGCGGTAGACCACGTTGGGGGCGGTGGCGATCAGGTCGAGGCCGAACTCGCGCTCCAGTCGCTCCCGGATGACGTCCAGGTGGAGCAGGCCGAGGAAGCCGACGCGGAAGCCGAAGCCGAGGGCGGCGGAGGTCTCCGGCTCGTAGACCAGCGCGGCGTCGTTGAGCTGCAGCTTGTCGAGGGCCTCGCGGAGGTCCGGGTACTCCGAGCCGTCCAGCGGGTAGAGGCCGGAGAACACCATCGGCTTGGGGTCCTTGTACCCGCCGAGGGCCTCGGTGGCGCCCTTGTTCAGGGAGGTGATCGTGTCACCGACCTTGGACTGACGGACGTCCTTCACGCCGGTGATGATGTAGCCGACCTCGCCGACGCCGATGCCGTCGGCCGGCGTCATCTCGGGCGAGGAGACGCCGATCTCGAGGAGCTCGTGGGTCGCGCCGGTCGACATCATCTTGATGCGCTCGCGCTTGTTGAGCTGCCCGTCGACGACTCGTACGTACGTGACGACACCGCGGTAGGAGTCGTAGACCGAGTCGAAGATCATCGCGCGGGCGGGGGCGTCGGCGACACCGACGGGGGCCGGCACGCGCTCCACGACCCGGTCGAGCAGCGCCTCGACACCGATGCCCGTCTTGGCGGAGACCTTCAGCACGTCCTCGGGCTGGCAGCCGATGAGGTTGGCGAGCTCCTCGGAGAACTTCTCCGGCTGGGCGGCCGGGAGGTCGATCTTGTTGAGTACGGGAACGATCGTGAGGTCGTTCTCCATCGCGAGGTACAGGTTCGCGAGGGTCTGCGCCTCGATGCCCTGGGCCGCGTCGACGAGCAGGATCGTGCCCTCGCAGGCCGCCAGGGACCGGGAGACCTCGTACGTGAAGTCGACGTGCCCGGGGGTGTCGATCATGTTGAGGATGTGGGTCTTCCCCTGATCCGCACCCTCGGTGGGCGCCCAGGGAAGACGGACCGCCTGGGACTTGATCGTGATGCCGCGCTCGCGCTCGATGTCCATCCGGTCGAGGTACTGGGCGCGCATCTGCCGCTGGTCGACCACACCGGTCAGCTGGAGCATCCGGTCGGCAAGCGTGGACTTGCCGTGGTCGATGTGCGCGATGATGCAGAAATTGCGGATCAACGCCGGGTCGGTACGGCTCGGCTCAGGCACGTGGGTAGGAGTCGCGGGCACGCAAGGTCTCGTCTCGGGGCGATGGTCGGATCGATACGTAGGCTCTATGGTCCCACGACTGCGGAGGTCCGCTCGGTTTGGGCAGAGGTTACGGCCCCTGATACCGTGGACAGCTGTGTCTCCTACGCCCTCTCAGCGAAGAGGCACACCTCAGAAACAACACCGAACCTGAAAAGGCTCTTTCGTGGCGAACATCAAGTCCCAGATCAAGCGGAACAAGACGAACGAGAAGGCGCGCCTGCGCAACAAGGCCGTCAAGTCCTCGCTCAAGACCGCGATCCGCAAGGCCCGCGAGGCCGTCGCCGCGGGTGACGTCGAGAAGGCCGTCGTGGCTTCTCGCGCCGCCTCCCGCGCGCTCGACAAGGCTGTCTCGAAGGGCGTCATCCACAAGAACGCCGCCGCCAACAAGAAGTCGGCGCTGGCCACCAAGGTTGCCGCTCTGCAGGGCTGAGCTCCGTTGATGTAACGCCGGACGGGACCCAGCGGGCCCTCTCTCCCGCTCCCGAACCGGCACCCCGGACTCGCGCGCGACACGCGTTCGCCACGCGTGCGCGAGCCCACCCAGCCGTACGACGAAGGCCCCGCCTCCTCCTTCCCCAGGAGGGCGCGGGGCCTTCGTCGTGGAGGGGAGCGGGTGGGGCGGGCGCAGCGGGAAGCGGCCGCTCCGCGGCGCAGGGCCGGGGGCCTGGGGCCGAGGGCCGGGGGCCGGGGGCAGAGCCCCGGTAGGGCTGCGGCACAGGGCCGGGGCCGGGGGCGGAGCCCCGGTAGGGCTGGCTTCGGAGGAGACGCGGGGTGGTGGAAACCCGTCGCTACCGACGCAGCCGCGCCGCTCTCGCCACCGCCACGACCGCCTTCTCCAGCGCGTACTCCGGATCGTCGCCCCCGCCCTTCACGCCCGCGTCCGCCTCCGCCACCGCGCGCAGCGCGATCGAGACCCCGTCCGGCGTCCAGCCCCGCATCTGCTGGCGCACCCGGTCGATCTTCCACGGCGGCATCCCCAGCTCCCGCGCCAGATCCGCCGGCCGGCCGCCCCGCGCCGACGAGAGCTTGCCGATCGCCCGGACCCCCTGCGCCAGCGCGCTCGTGATCAAGACCGCCGGGACGCCGGTCGAGAGCGACCAGCGCAGCGCCTCCAGGGCTTCCGCGGCCCGCCCTTCCACCGCGCGGTCCGCGACGTTGAACGAGGAAGCCTCCGCCCGCCCCGTGTAGTACCGCCCGACGATCGCCTCGTCGATCGTCCCCTCGACGTCCGCCGTCAGCTGCGACACCGCCGATGCCAGCTCCCGCAGGTCGCTGCCGATCGAGTCGACCAGCGCCTGGCACGCCTCGGGCGTCGCCGACCGCCCCAGCGCCCGGAACTCCTGGCGTACGAACGTGAGCCGCTCCGCCGGCTTGGTCGTCTTCGGGCAGGCCACCTCCCGCGCGCCCGCCTTCCGCGCCGCGTCCAGGAGTCCCTTGCCCTTGGCTCCGCCCGCGTGGAGCAGCACGAGCGTGATCTCCTCGATGGGCGCGTCGAGGTACGCCTTGATGTCCTTGATCGTGTCGGCGGACAGGTCCTGCGCGTTCCGCAGGACCAGGACCTTGCGCTCGGCGAACAGCGACGGGCTCGTCAGCTCCGCCAGCGTCCCGGGCTGGAGCTGATCGGAGGTGAGGTCCCGTACGTCCGTGTCGGAGTCGGCGGCCCGCGCGGCCGCCACCACCTCCTGCACGGCGCGGTCGAGGAGCAGGTCCTCCTGGCCCACGGCGAGCGTGACGGGGGCGAGGAGGTCGTCGGGCGAAGTCTTTCTGGTGGCCATCGCGTCCAGCATCCCACGGGCCACCGACACTCCCGCGCGTACCGGAGAATGGCCTGGTGAGCGAACGACACGTACTCGTCCTGCCCGACCGCGACGCCGCCGAGGAGGTCGCCGAGGAGCTGCCCGCCCGCTTCGGCGTCACGGAGGAGCCGCAGCTCGTGCGGGACGCGCTGGCCGGGGAGGACGACGCCGAGGACGCGCAGTGGCTGGTGGTCGTGGAGGACCCGGGGGGCCGGCTGGACTCCTCGGCGCTCGACGAGCTCGCCGCCGAGTACGAGGGCTGGCTGGAGGCCCCGTAACTGCTCGTTCACGCCTCAGGGGACCTGGTCACCCATCCGACGACCGGGGCGGGGCCACGGGCAGCTCCGTCAGCTCCATGCCGAACCGCTCTCGGTACACCGCCCTCACCTCGTCGTCGGAGTCGAGCATCCGCTCGGCCCGCCGGCCGTCCACGTGCGTGACGAGCTTCCGGCCGCTGAGGGTGACCCTGCCCTCCTCGCCGAGCCGGGAGCAGACGAGGGAGCGGGTGAAGTGCGAGTCCGGGGAGGTGCGGTGGTACCAGGCGCCCGCCGTGAAGTCGGAAAGCACCCGCGGCCGGGTCTCCAGCCGGCACTGCGGCCTGCCGTTCCGCAGCACGTCCAGGTCGCCGTGCTCCGTCTCGACGATGCGGAACCTCCCGCCCGGATCCTCCTGGTCGCCCCGCTCGTCCAGCGCCAGCGGGAAGTGGGTGTGGTCGCCGAAGCCGACGTCCGCGAGCCACCGTTCCCCGTCCGCCTCGACCAGCACCGCCATGTGGTCGTACGGGATGCCCAGCCGGCCGCCCTCCCCGAAGCCGCGCGCCTGAAGGAGGCTGACGGCGAAGCCGAGCTCGCGCAGGAGGACGGCGAACGTGGCGTTGATCTCGTAGCAGAACCCGCCCCTGCGGGCGCCGACCACCTTGTCGAGCAGCGGCTTCTCCTCCAGGACGATGGCCTCGCCCAGGTGGATCGACAGGTTCTCGAAGGGGACCGTCCTCAGGTGCCGCAGTTGCAGGTCGCGCAGTGCCGCCACGTCGGGGCGGTCCGGACGCGTGGCTCCGATCCGACGCAGGTAGGCCTCGACGGTCGCATCCGGGACGGGCTCGATGCCAGTGCTCATGCGGAGAGTGTGCCGGGCCTCCGCCCTCCGTCCGAATGGGCGGCCGAACTCCGGCGGCCGCAGGGCTGGGCCGCGGATACCGGACCCGGGCCACGGCGCGTCGGCCGGCCGGCCGACGGTGAACGGACCGCTCCGCCGCAGCCGACCGGTGTCATTCATGGGCAGGTGGCTTCTTCTACGAGCTCCTTCCGGTCGATCCGTGTCGGGCGGCTTCCTCTACGAGCTCCTTTCGGTCGATACGGCCAGCAGGTCCCGGCCGGCGCCGGTCACCGCGATCGCTCCGTCCCGGTCCGTCCGCAGCACCTCCGCTCCCCCGGCCCGCAGCGCCTCCACCGTCCGCGGCGACGGATGGCCGTACGGATTGCCCCTGCCGGTCGACACCAGCGCCAGCCGCGGCCGGACGGCCCGTATCAGCCCCGGATCCTGGTAGGCGGAGCCGTGGTGCGCGACCTTGAGGACGTCCACCGGCGCCAGCGCGGGGTACGCCCGCAACAGGCCCTGCTGGGCGGGCGGTTCGAGGTCCCCCAGGAGGAGCAGGCTCAGCCCTGCGGCGGTCCGCACGAGCAGGGTGACACTCGCGTCGTTCGGCCCGGACTCCTCCGGCTCCACCATGCCCGGGCCGCCACGCGGCCATAGCACCCGCCAGTCCAGAGGGCCCAGTCGCCGCCGCTCCCCGGGCCCGGCCCGCACCAACGGGACCCCGGCCGCCGCTGCGGTGCGCCGCACGAACTCCGCCTGCCCCCGCGGTTCTTCCAGCCCTGTCGTCTGGATCGCTCCCACCGACCGCCCGCGCAACACCCCGGGCAGTCCCGCGACATGGTCCGCGTGGAAGTGCGTGAGCACCACGAGAGGAATCCGGCGGACCCCGAGATCGTGGAGGCAACGGTCCACGAGGGCCGGATCGGGTCCGGCGTCCACGACGACGGCGGCGTCCCCACCCGCCGCGAGCACGGCCGCGTCGCCCTGCCCGACCTGGCACATCGCGAACACCCAGCCCGGTGGCGGCCACCCGGTGACCACCCGGGTCAGCGGTGGCGGCCTGACCACCGCGAGGAGCAGCAGCACGGCGCAGCCCACGGCGATCCGCCGCCGGTACGGCAGTCTCCATGCCCCCAGCACCACCACCCCGAAGATCGCGGCCAGCGTCAGCCCGCCCCACCAGCCGCCCGGCCAGTCGGTCTCGGCGCCCGGCAGCGCCGCTCCGGTGCGGGCCACCCCCGCGATCCACTCGGCGGGCCAAGCCGCGATCCCGGCGACCAGCTCGGCGGCCGTCGGCCAGACGGGAGCGAGGGCGAGCACGGCGAACCCGAGAACCGTCGCCGGGGCGACCGCCGGCTCCGCCAGTAGGTTGCTGGGGATCGCCACCAGGCTCACCCGAGCGGCGAAGACCGCCACGACGGGCGCGCACACCGCCTGCGCCGCCAGGGCCGCGGCCAGCGCCTCGGCGATCCGGCCGGGGACCCCGCGCCGCCGCAGCGCCTCGCTCCAGCGCGGCGCGATGGTGAGCAACGCCCCGGTGGCCAGGACCGAGAGGAGGAAGCCGTAACTCCGTGCGAGCCACGGGTCGTACAGGACCAGCAGCAGCACGGCCGCGGCCAGGGCCGGAATCAGCGATCTGCGGCGGCCCGTGCCGATCGCGAGCAGGGCGACCAGTCCGCAGGCCGCGGCCCGCAGCACGCTCGGGTCCGGCCGGCAGACGACGACGAAGGCGAGTGTGAGTCCTCCCCCGATCAGCGCGGTGGACCGCAGCGGGATGCCGAGCCGGGGCGCGAGCCCGCCCCGCTCGGCCCGCATCGCGGCGCCCGGCCGGCCGACGAGAAGCAACAGCACGACCGTGAGGTTGGAGCCGGACACAGCGAGCAGATGGGCGAGGTCGGTCGCCTGGAAGGCGTCGCTCAGATCCGGTTCGATCCGTGAGGTGTCTCCGACGACCAGCCCGGGGAGCAGCGCCCGAGCGTCCGGTTCGAGGTGTTCCGTGGCGCGCCGCAGCCCCGCCCGCAGCTCCCCGGCCGTGCGCTGCACAGTACTCGCGGGCCCCGTGACCTGCGGTGGACCGGACCCCTCGGCCCGCAGCACCGCCGCGAACCGGTCGCCCGGACGCATCGGGGGCGCGAGCCGCCCCGCGACCCGCAGCCGGGTCGAGGGCAGAGTCCGCAGCCACTCCCCCCGGCCGTCACCGGCCGGCACGACCACCAGCACCGGCGTCCTGGTCCGGTGGACCACGCCTTTGGGCGCCTCCACCCGGCTCACCTCCCCGTTCAGGACGACGGAGACAGGTGCCGTCCGGTCACCTCGGATCCGGGGACGGGTCAGTCGCGGATCGGAGGTGACCGTCACGTCCACGGTCACCCGGGCGTACTGCCCTGCGAGCCCCGGGACGGGACCGCGCGTCAGGTCGGCGGCGTGGAGCCCGCCCGACGCGGCTCCGGCCGCGGCACCGAGCAACACCGCCGCGGCGGCGGTGACCCTCAGCCGCCGACCGGGCCGTCCTCGGACGACCACGGGCAGGATCGCCACTGCCGCCAGGCATGCGAGGACCCCCGCGACCACCCACCACCCGGTGGCGCCCACCGCCGGCGCGGCCGCTCCCCAGGCCGCCAACGCCGGGGGTACGAGGCGAAGGTCGGCCGGCCCCTCCTCACGCACACCGCGGGAGGCGGCGGACGTCCTCATGGCCGGACCAGGGGTGCCAGGTCGGCGAACCGCCGCTCACCGATCCCGTTGACCTCACGCAACTCCTCGACCGACCGGAACCCGCCGTGCTCCAGGCGGTGGTCGACGATGTGCTGGGCGAGCACGGGCCCGACGCCGGGCAGCGTGTCGAGCTGCTCCACGGTCGCCGCGTTGAGGCTCAGCGGCGCTGCCCGGACACCGGCCTGCGCCCCGGCCCCCGCGCCCGTACCTGCCCCCGCGCCTGGGACGTTCGGGGCCGGCAGACCGACCACCACCTGTTCGCCGTCCATCAAGACCCGGGCACGATTCAGTCCGCTGACGTCCGTGCCCGGCCTGACCCCACCGGCCGCCCGCAGCGCGTCCGCGACCCTCGATCCGGCAGGCAGGGTGAGCACCCCGGGCCGTCGTACCTTGCCGCTCACATCGACCACGACCGCCGCCGGCGACACCCCGGCCGTCGGTTCCGCCGCCACCCCCGACACCGCCGGAGATGCCCCGCTCTCCGGCAGCGGCGCCGCGCGCACGATCTCCGGCGCCCGGACGGCTTCGGGCCGTCCGGCCCAGAAGTGCCGCCCGGCGAACCCCACGGCCACGACGAGGAGCACGGCGAGCGCGGCCAGCGTCCTCGGTTCGAGACCGCACCGGGACTGCGCCCACACCGGCAGCCGGTCGTTCAGCGCGAGCCTCAACCGTTCCCACCTGCCCGGCGCGCCTTCCTCCTCCCGCACTCCGGGCGAAGCCACGACCTCCGACGCCCCCCACCCCCCGGCCGGTTCGGGCTCGGCGGGCGACGCGGCGGAGGGGAACAGCGCCTCACCCCGGCGTCGTACGGCGGCACGGCTCGCCGCGACCGCGTGTCTCCCTCGCGCCCGCCCCCGCGCCCGCGCCCGCACGGGAGGCGAACCCCGCCCGCCGGCGCGGGTCCGCCCGTCCGAGCCGCGCGCGCGGCCCGGTCCGCTGGTCGCACCCGCCCTCCGCACCGAGGACGCGGCCGCGGTCGCCCTAGCCGTGGTTGTCGGGGTCGGGGTCGGCGTCCGCGTCCGCGTCGGCGTCGGCGTCGGGGTCGGCGTCCGCGTCGGCGTCGGCGTCGGCGTCGGGGTCGGCGTCGCGCTGCGTGGCGCGTCGCGTGTCACGTCGTGGGTCCGGGTGGGGTCACCTGCTGCGGTATCCGTGTGAAGAGCCATGGACAGGACGGTAGGTACACCTGTCCGAACCCGCTGAGACGCCTCGATTTCCGTGGAGGAGCAGCCGGTTGGGGATAAACCCGTCACTCACACGAGGGAGGGCCGCTTGTCAGCGGGGCGAGATCACGACGGCGAGCAGCCCGGGTCCCGTGTGCGCTCCGATCACCGCGCCCACCTCGCTGACCCGCAACTCCTCGATCCCCGCCAGGCGTTCGCGCAACCGGTCGGCCAGGACGGCGGCCCGCTCGGGCGCGGAGAGGTGGTGCACCGCGATGTCCACCGCTCCGGAACCAGCCCGCTCCACGGCGATCTCCTCGAGGCGGGCGATCGCCTTCGACGCCGTCCGTACCTTCTCGCGCAGCTCGATCCGCCCTCCGTCGAGCTGGAGAAGCGGCTTCACCGCGAGCGCGGAGCCGAGCAGCGCCTGCGCGGCTCCGATCCGGCCGCCCCTGCGGAGGTAGTCCAGAGTGTCGACGTAGAAGAACGCGGAGGTCCCCGCCGCGCGCTTCTCCGCGGCGGCGACCGCTTCGTCGAGGGAGCCGCCCGCGTCCACGACCTCGGCCGCCGCGAGCGCGCAGAAACCGAGAGCCATGCCCACCATCCGCGTGTCGACCACCCGGACCGGTACGGGGGCGTCCTTCGCCGCCAGCACGGCGGCGTCGTACGTACCGGAGAACTCGGCGGAGAGATGCAGCGAGACGACTCCCCGCGCACCGGCCTCGGCGGCCGCGCGATAGGTCTCCGCGAAGACTTCGGGGCTCGGCCGTGAAGTGGTCACCGACCGCCGCTTCTGGAGCGCCTGGGCCAGGGAGCGGGCCGAGATCTCGGTCCCCTCCTGGAGCGCCCGGTCGCCGATGACGACGGTGAGCGGGACCGCGGTGATGCCGTGCCGCTCCATCGCCTCGGGTGGCAGGTAGGCCGTGGAATCGGTGACGATCGCGACATGCCGGGACATGACCGGGAGGTTACCCGTCATGGCCGCCGCATGGCAGCCCGGCCCTCGCTCGTTGATCATCCGTTCCGCCCGTGCGGGCCCCGGGATGTCAGGTGGTGGTCTCGGGACGCGCCGACTTCTCCCACGGATAAGCGGCCTGACGCGGATCGCGCGCCGTGATCGCCTGCGGCGGCTGCTGCCCCTGGGCGCCACCGGCCTGCGCATCCGGTCGCCCGTCCCCCTGCGCGTCGGAACGCCCATCCGGTCGCGGACCCGGTGCGGCCTCCGCCTCGGCGTCCGCGGGCCACACCTGCCCCCGCTCGGCGCCCGGCGCGGCGGCGCCGGCATCGGGCCACGAGAAATCACGCGACGCTGGGTCCTGGGCGGCAGGCTCCGACCAGTGGCGCAGCGCGCCCGCCTCCATGTCGATCTGCGTGCTCAGGGAAGAAAGGTCGTCCTCGGCGAACTTCCGCGCCCGGTCCCTGGCCGCCCACCGAAGCGAGTCCGCGGACTGTGTGATCTGCTCCGTGCGCTTGCGGAGGTCGCCGAGCTGTCCGGCCACCCTCGATCGGTCCGGCTCCCGCTCCAGCCGCTTGAGATCTTCGTCCAGCTCCTGGCCGTGGGCGCTCAGCCGGCGGAAGAGGTCGAGGGACTCCCTCAGGGAGGCGTCCTCGGCGACGCGGGCCTGCAGGGCGTCCTGTGTCGCGCGCATCGAGGTGCGCAGTGAGAGCCGCAGCTGGGCCAGCTCACCCGCGACGCCACCCTGTCCGTAGCTCTTGGCACGCAGCGTGGTGTCCTCGACCGTCCGCCGTGCCTGGTCGATGGTGCGGTCGACGCCGCGCTTGGCGGCCTTGACCACCTTCACGGTGGCGTAGACCCCCAGTGCCACCAACGCGACGAAGAGCAGCGCCATGATCACAATCGCGGCTTCCATGTGCGCCCCTCCGGCGTGGATCGAGTTTCCTCGGTTGTCGTCCCTCAACGGTAAACGGAAGGGGCAGGCCGAGGGTTCCATCGGAACCCCCAACCTGCCCGTAGGTGATATCCCCTATGCGTCCGAGGCGTCAGGCGACGATGTTGACCAGCTTCGGGGCCCGCACGATCACCTTGCGGATCTCGGCACCGCCCAGGGCGGCGACCACGTTCGGGTCGCCCAGCGCCAGCGCCTCCAGCTCCGCGTCCGTGATGGACGGGGAGACCTCCAGACGCGCCTTGACCTTGCCCTTGATCTGCACGACGCAGGTCACTGTCTCGTCCACGACGTACGCCGGGTCGGCGACCGGGAAGTCCTGGTGGACGACCGAGTCGGTGTGGCCCAGCTTGCGCCACAGCTCCTCGGCGATGTGCGGGGCCAGCGGGGCGACCAGCAGCACCAGACGCTCGGCGACCGAGCGCGAGAGCGCGCCGCCCGTCTTGGTCAGGTGATTGTTCAGCTCGGTCACCTTGGCGATGGCGGTGTTGAAGCGCATGGCCGCCATGTCCTGCGAGACACCGTCGATGGCCTTGTGCAGGGCGCGCAGCGTGTCCGCGTCGATGTCGGCGTCATCGGTGTCCACGACGGTGGCCTCACCCGTCGCCTCGTCGACGATGTTGCGCCACAGGCGCTGCAGCAGCCGGTACTGGCCGACCACCGCGCGCGTGTCCCACGGGCGGGAGACGTCCAGGGGGCCCATCGCCATCTCGTACAGGCGCAGGGTGTCCGCACCGAACTCGGCGCAGATCTCGTCCGGGGTGACCGCGTTCTTCAGGGACTTGCCCATCTTGCCCAGGACGCGGCTGACCTTCTCGCCCTGGTACCAGTAACCGCCGTCACGCTCCTCGACCTCGGTCGCCGGCACGGCGATGCCGCGCGCGTCGCGGTAGACGAAGGCCTGGATCATGCCCTGGTTGTACAGCTTGTGGAACGGCTCGGCCGAGGAGATGTGCCCCAGGTCGAACAGCACCTTGGACCAGAACCGCGCGTACAGCAGGTGCAGTACGGCGTGCTCGGCACCGCCGACGTACAGGTCGACGCCGCCCGTCGGCATGCCCTCGCGCGGACCCATCCAGTACTGCTCGATCGCCGGGTCGACCAGCTTCTCGGAGTTGTGCGGGTCCAGGTAGCGCAGCTCGTACCAGCAGGAACCGGCCCAGTTGGGCATGGTGTTGGTCTCGCGGCGGTACTTCTTCGGTCCGTCGCCCAGGTCCAGGGTGACGTTGACCCAGTCCTCGTTGCGGGACAGCGGCGTCTCGGGCCGGGTGTCCGCGTCGTCCGGGTCGAAGGTGCGCGGGGAGTAGTCGTCGACCTCCGGCAGCTCCAGCGGCAGCATCGACTCGGGCAGCGCGTGCGCGACGCCGTCCTCGTCGTAGACGATCGGGAAGGGCTCGCCCCAGTAGCGCTGGCGGCTGAACAGCCAGTCGCGCAGCCGGAAGTTGACGGTGCCCTCGCCGATGCCGCGCTCGGCCAGCCAGGCGGTGATCCGCTCCTTGGCCTCGACGACGCCCAGGCCGTCCAGGCTCACGTCCGCGTTCGAGGAGTTGACCAGCTTCGCCTCGTACGAGGAGAAGGCGTCGTCCCACGTCGACGGGTCGGTGCCGCGGTCGTCCGACGGCTCCACGACGCAGCGCATCGGCAGCTCGAAGGCGCGCGCGAAGGCGAAGTCACGGGTGTCGTGCGCCGGGACGGCCATGATCGCGCCGGTGCCGTAGCCCATCAGGACGTAGTCCGCGATGAAGACCGGGACCTGCTCGCCGCTGACGGGGTTGGTCGCGTACGCACCGGTGAAGACACCGGTCTTGTCCTTGGCCTCGGCCTGACGCTCGACGTCGGACTTGGAGGCGGCCTGCTTGCGGTAGGCGGCGACTGCGTCGGCCGGGGTGGCGTGTCCGCCCGTCCACACGTCGTGGGTGCCGGCGGGCCACGCGTCCGGGACGATCTTCTCGACCAGGTCGTGCTCCGGGGCCAGCACCATGTAGGTGGCTCCGAACAGGGTGTCCTGACGGGTGGTGAAGACGGTGATCGCACCGGCGTCACCGACCTGGAAGTCGACGCGGGCGCCCTCGGAGCGGCCGATCCAGTTCCGCTGCTGCAGCTTGATGGCCTCGGGCCAGTCCAGCGCGTCCAGGTCGTCCAGCAGGCGGTCCGCGTAGGCCGTGATGCGCATGTTCCACTGGCGCAGCTTGGCCTTGAAGACGGGGAAGTTGCCGCGCTCGGAACGGCCGTCGGCGGTGACCTCCTCGTTGGCCAGGACGGTGCCCAGGCCGGGACACCAGTTGACCGGCGCGTCCGAGGCGTAGGCCAGGCGGTACTCGCCCAGGACGTCGGCGCGCTCGGCGGCGGTCAGCTCGCTCCACGCGCGCGTGGCGGCGGCGCCGGCCGTACGGGGCACCTCACGGGTGCCGTTCTCGAACTGCTCGACCAGCTCGGCGATCGGGCGGGCCTTCTTCGCCTCGTCGTCGTACCAGGAGTTGTAGATCTGAACGAAGATCCACTGAGTCCACTTGTAGTACTCCGGATCGATCGTGGCGAACGACCGGCGCTTGTCGTGGCCCAGGCCCAGCCGGCGCAGCTGGGCCTTCATGTTCTCCATGTTGGCCTCGGTGGACACGCGCGGGTGCGTGCCCGTCTGCACGGCGTACTGCTCGGCCGGCAGGCCGAAGGCGTCGAAGC
Organism: Streptomyces sp. NPDC029139; assembly: GCF_055564335.1. Taxonomy (NCBI): domain Bacteria; kingdom Bacillati; phylum Actinomycetota; class Actinomycetes; order Kitasatosporales; family Streptomycetaceae; genus Streptomyces; species Streptomyces sp. NPDC029139. The sequence goes on from NZ_JBVHWN010000005.1 coordinate 44,693, forward strand.
CCAGGGTGTGCAGGACGTTGTGGCCGGTCATGCGCTGGTGACGGGCGAAGACGTCCGTGGCGATGTAGCCCAGCGGGTGGCCGACGTGCAGACCCGCGCCCGAGGGATACGGGAACATGTCCATGATGAACTTCTTGGGCCGTGCGGCGATCGCCGGATCGCCCGCCAGGTCACCCGTGGGGTTCGGCGCCTCGTAGGTGCCCTCGGCGTCCCAGAAGTCCTGCCAGCGTGCCTCGATGTCGGCGGCCATGACCGCCGTATAACGATGCGGGGCCGCCGTCTCGGCAGCCGAATTCATCTCGCTCATGATCCTTGAAGCTCCATCGATCGTCTCTGCCCACTGCCCGCGAACTGCACTGCCACGAAATGAAAAATCCCCTCGCACAGGAGGGGACGCCGCGCCGATTCCGACCGGATCTTTCATCCGTCGGGACTGATCAGCGCGGCTCGCTAAGCAGAAGGCGTACGGCACGCATGGCGCCAGGGTACCGCAGGGCCCGAGCGGGCCGCACCGACGTTCCGGTCGGCGGATCCGGAGCGGCCCGAGCCGCCGGGTTACTCCGCGTATCGACCTTATCCAGGGCAACCCCAGAGTCAGTAACGGAGCGACCGCCTCGGAAACGCGCAAACCCCCTACCAGCCGGTATGGAGCGACTTAGCATGCGGCAACGGGACCGCTTATCCGCACCATTCGGAGTCGCCCCCATGAACCCTCATCGCACGATCCGCTCTTCTCCCGCCCTGCGAACCGGTTTGAGCCGGCCGGTTCAGGGCGGGATTTCCGTCGCGGCACTGGTGATCATTCCGCTGCTCGCCATCGGCGGCAGCGACGATTTCCGGGCCGCGCTCGACTTCACCAGCGGCGTGCTGTCGCTGGTGTCCCTCACCGCCTCGGTCGGCTGGGGCCTGCTCGCCACCGACCGGCTGCTGCTCTCCCCACGTCATCGGCTGCTCGCGCAGGGCGTCCACCGCGCCACGGCGGTCGCCTCCCTCGGTTTCCTGCTGCTGCACGGCACCGTCAAGGTGTCCCTCGGCCATGTCGAGCCGATCGGCGCGCTGATCCCCTTCGGCCTCGGCGTCACGGGCACCTCGGCGCTCATCGGCTTCGGCTCGCTCGCCGGGCTCCTCATGGTCGTCGCCGCCTCGACGGGCGCCCTGCGCAGCACTCTGGCGGGCCGGAGCCGTTTCGCGGCCCGCTGGCGGCCGCTGCACATGCTGGCGTACCCGGCGTGGTGCTTCGCCCTGGTCCACGGTCTGTACGCGGGCCGGCCCGCCGCCACCTGGGTCGTCGTCATGTACGGCCTGACACTGACCGCCGTCGCCGCGGCGGTCTCGTTCCGGATGCTGCCCGCCCCCACGCAGCGGGCGCTCGCCGACCGGCTCACCGGGCTCCTCGCGTCCCTGGAAGGCACCGCCCGGGCGCCTCGGGGCGACGCCCCGACGGCCTCGGCCGAGACCCCGGCCGAGGCCACCGCCGGGATCTCCGGGACGGAGGAGGAGGGCGGCGGCCACGGGCGGCCCACCATGTCCGCCGAATGGCTGGACCGGCCCACCGGCCGCCCTCATCTCCCTCCTCTCGCGCCTCTCCCGCCCCCCGTGCCGAGCAGCCGGCTCTACGCGCCCCCTCCCCCGCCCTGCCCTCCCACGCCCTACGAGGCGGCTCCCCAGGCCGTCCCGACCACCGGCCCCGGCTCCTCCGCCGGCTTCTCGGCCGCCTACCGCGCGGTGTCCCGCGCGGCCCAGGCCCCCGGCCCCGACCCGTACGCCTCCGGCGGCGCTCCGTTCGCCGAACGCGTCCCCATGACCGAGGAGATCCCCGTCGTCCCCGACCCCACCCTGCGCCCCGGGTTCTGGCCCACGCCCTCGCCCCCGATGCCGACCTACTCCACCCCGCCTCCCGCGGGTGAGCCCTGGACCGCCCCCGCAGGAGACCGACCGTGAACGCTCCGCTCCCCGACGTGCCCGAGGTCCGCGTGGTCGGGCTGCCGCAGCTCACCCAAGGGTTCGACCTGGTCGAGCGGCTCGGTCTGGAGATGCACCTGAAGGTGCACGGGCCGCTGGATCCCATGAACGGCGAGCGGCTCGCCCAGCTCGCCGAGGAGATATCCCTCCACGGGCGCGGTGGAGCCGGTTTTCCCTTCGGCCGCAAGCTGAGGGCCGTGGCCCAGGCGGCGATCCGCCGCGGGGTGCGTCCCGTGGTGGTGGTCAACGGCAGCGAGGGCGAACCCGCCTGCCGGAAGGACACGGTGCTGCTCAACCGGGCCCCGCATCTGATCCTGGACGGCGCCCTGCTGGCGGCCGAGGCGCTCGGGGCCCGGACGCTGATCGTGGCCGTGACCCGTAACTCCACGGAGATCTCCATCCGGTCGGCCCTTGCCGAGCGGGGCCTGTCTGACCGCCGTGGACAGCCTCTGCGCGCGCGTGTCGTCCGGACTCCCGAGCGCATGGTCTCCGGGGAGGCGTCGGCGGTGATCCGCGCGGCGGGCGGCGGGCCCGCGCTGCCGGCCGGGCGTCGGGAGCGGGCGGCGGAGTCCGGGGTGGGCGGCGCGCCCACCCTGCTGTCCAACGCCGAGACCTTCGCGCAGCTGGCCGTGGCCGCCCGGATCGGTCCGCGCCGCTACGGCCACAGCGGCCTGGACTCGGAGCCCGGCACGGTGCTTCTGACGCTCTCCGGAGCGGTGGCGCGGCCCATGGTGATCGAAGTCCCGACGGGCGTCCCGCTGCGGTACGTGCTCCAGCTGGCCGGGGCCCCACCGCTGCCGCAGGGCGTCCTCACGGGCGGGTACCACGGCAACTGGATCGACTCCGCGGCCGTCGACAACGCCGTCGTCTCGCGGGCTTCCCTGGCGGCCGTCGGCGGCTCCCTGGGCGCCGGGGCGATCCTGCCGATCGGCCCCGGGACCTGCCCGCTCGGTGAGTCGCTGCGGATCGCGAGCTGGCTCGCGGCGGAGACCGCGGGCCAGTGCGGCCCGTGCCGGCTCGGCCTGCCCGCGGCGGCCGGTGGCCTCTCCGACGTGCTGAACGGCGGCGGTCCCGCCGCCCTGGAGGCGTTGCGGGAGGTCACCCAGGCGGTGAAGGGCCGGGGCGCCTGCAAGCACCCGGACGGCTCGGCCCGCTTCTTCTCGTCGACGCTCTCGGCCTTCACGGACGATCTGGCCGCCCATGTCCTCGACGGCGGCTGCGGGCGCCCGACCGTCGGCGTGCTGCCGCTCCCCGCCCCCGGCTACCAGGACGCGGAGGAGTCGATCCCGAGCGGCGAGAAGCTGGCCGTGGACTGGACGCTGTGCCAAGGCCACGGTCTCTGCGCGGACATCGTCCCGGAGCTGATCCGGCTGGGGCCGGACGGCTACCCCGTGCTCGCCGACGCCTCCGTGCCGATGCACCTTCAGGGGCGGGCCCAGCGAGCCGTACGCCGCTGTCCCGCGCTGGCGCTCCGGATCGAGCAGCCTCCCCAGGAGCGGCCGGCCCTGCCGCCGGGCACGGGCCGTAAGGCGCTGGGGAGCGGCAGGGGTTGAGCCCCCGAACACGAAGAAGCGGATCATCCGATTCGGATGATCCGCTTCTTTTCTGTGGAGCTAAGGAGAATTGAACTCCTGACCTCCTGCATGCCATGCAGGCGCTCTACCAACTGAGCTATAGCCCCGTGCTGTCCGCCCCGTTCCGGGTTTCCCCCGCGGCGACAGACAGAACATTAACCGGCCCCCCTGGGGATCACCAAATCGTTTCCCGGACGGTCCCGGACCGGCGGGTAGGGTCCCCCTCTGTGACCGTGTCCGTGCTTGCCAGAACCCGTGCCCGCCAGCGGCCTCTCGCCACCGCCGTGGCGGCCTGCCTCGTGTCGTTCATAGCCTTCTGGGTGGCGCAACGGCTCGCCCACGTGAACATGCTCGACGTGATGGTCTACCGGGCGGAGGGGGAGACCGTCCGGGCCGGCGGCGACCTCTACGCGATGCGCGCCACCTCGGCGAATCTCGCCATGACCTATCCGCCCTTCGCGGGGCTGCTGTTCGTCCCGCTCACGTTCGTCGGTGTTCCGCTGATGCGGACGCTGGCGACCGCCGGGAACCTCCTCCTCGTGGTCGCGCTGGTCCAGCTCTCCCTGCAGCTCGTCCGCCCCTCCCTGTCCCGCGAGCGGCTGTGGCGGGCGACGCTCTGGGTGGCGGCGGTCGTGGTCTGGTGCGAGCCGGTGTGGACGACGCTGCGGTACGGGCAGATCAACCTGCTCGTCGCGGTGGCGGTGCTGTGGGACTTCACACGCCGCGAGGGCAATCGCTGGGCGGGCCTGGGCATCGGCCTGGCGACTGCGGTGAAGCTCACACCCGGCCTGTTCGTCGTCCTCCTCCTTGCCGCCGGCCTGCTCCTGTGGCGCCGCGAGAAGGGCTGGAACCAGTGGCTGCGGACGGCGGCCACGGCCGTCGCGGTGTTCCTCGGGGCGACCCTGACGAGCGCGCTGCTCCTGCCGTACGACTCCAAGCGCTTCTGGACCGAGAAGCTCTTCGAGACCGGCCGGGTCGGCTTCGCCGAGGAGACCGCCAACCAGTCGGTGCGCGGGGTGCTCGCGCGGCTGATGCACACCGACGACCCGGGCCTGTGGTGGGCGGTGGTCGCCGCCCTGCTCGGTGGCGCGGCCATGGTGCTCGCGGTGCGGGCCGCGCTGCGCGGTGACAAGGCACTGGCCGTGATCGTCTGTGCGGTGACGGCGCTGATGATCAGCCCGATCTCGTGGTCGCACCACTGGGTGTGGTGCGTGCCGCTGCTGATCATGCTGGTGGACCGTCGGGATCGCGTACGGCCCCGGTGGGCGGTGGTGGCGGTGGCGCTGGCCTTCGCCTCGTTCGCGCTGTGGTGGGTCCCGCACGACCCGGGTCGCCCCGAACTCGACCAGAACCCCGGCCAGATGCTGCTCTCGGCGATCTATCCGCTGACCGCGACCGCCCTGTTCCTGGGGTACGGCCTCGGCCGGTGGCGTCAGGCCGTGGCGAAGGAGTAGAAGCGCTTGAGGGTGCAGTGCTCGTCGAGCAGCCGTCCGTAGATCGGCTCCCCTTCGAGCTCGCGGTAGGTCTCGATGGGGTCGCCTTTTATGATCAGCGCCCGCGCGCACTCCTCGCACCAGTACTGGTACTCGGCGTTGACGGGGTCCATGTCGCGGACGATGGGCGTACCACTGCCGCACCAGTCGCATTTCCGCCTGTGTGCACCCATCAATCAGCTCCAGCTGTGGCCGCAGGACGTGCACACGAGGGACACTCCGCCGTTGTCGCCGAGCATGTGGACGACCCGGGCGGAACCGCACGGGGGACAGGCGGGCGGGGCTCCGGCCTCATGGGCCGCCCCGTGGGCCGTGGCGCGGCCTCCTGGGGGCTCGGCGACGGCATCCGTCTCGGCACCCCGGGCACCGCTCGCGGCCATCGCACACTCCCTCCCGTCCGGACCCTCGGTCCCCTCCGGCCGTCCGATTCTGCCATGGCCACGCAAGGGGGTCAGCGCGCTCGGCCTACCAGGTCGGCCGATGCTGCCAAGATCGATGCGACCGCCGAGGCCAGGGCGCACGCCGACGGCGCTGCGGCGGAGTCATGCGCCACCGGCGTATGCGGCCGGCCGAGGTGAGTGTGCCGAGGACGAGCGCGAATCCGGCCCCTGGGGGCGAGCCCCGGGTGGGGGACCGCCGCGCGAAACGACGAATCCCGCCCCCTGGTGGGGACGGGATTCGGTGACTGTGGAGCTAAGGAGAATTGAACTCCTGACCTCCTGCATGCCATGCAGGCGCTCTACCAACTGAGCTATAGCCCCTCGTGTCCTTCGCGCTCCGCGCTGCGAACAAGAAGAACTTTAGCCTGCGACCTGCCGGAAAGTGAAATCCGGGCCAGGAGGCAGCTCAGTCGTCGTCGCCGAGGACCGGCTCGGGCAGCGTGCCGGCGTTGTGCTCCAGGAGCCGCCAACCCCGGGCGCCCTCGCCGAGAACGGACCAGCAGCAGTTGGAGAGCCCGCCGAGGCTCTCCCAGTGATGCGCCTCCAGGCCGAGCAGCCGACCGATGGTGGTGCGGATGGTGCCGCCGTGGCTCACCACGACGAGCGTGCCGTCGTCGGGCAGCTTGTCGACGTGCTCCAGGACCACCGGAGCGGCCCGGTCGGCGACCTCGGTCTCCAGTTCGCCGCCGCCCCGTCGCACGGGCTCGCCGCGCTTCCAGGCCGCGTACTGATCGCCGTAGCGCGCCACGATCTCGTCGTGGGTCAGCCCCTGCCACTCCCCCGCGTACGTCTCGCGGAGGGCGGAGTCGTACGCGACGGGGTGGCCGGTGAGGCCGGCGAGCTCGGCGGCGGTGGCCGCCGCCCGCTTCAGGTCGGAGGCGATGATCGCGTCGGGCCTCAGCGAGGCGAGCAGCCGTGCGGACCGGCGCGCCTGGGCGACGCCGGTCTCGGTCAGCTCGATGTCCGTGGAGCCCTGGAAGCGGCGCTCCAGGTTCCACGAGGTCTGGCCGTGACGCCACAGGACGATACGGCGGCCGCTGCCGCCCTTGGTGGTGCTCAGCTCAGCTCACCGTCCGTCTCGTCGGCGGCACCCGTCAGCGCGGCGTGCTCGGCGGCCTTGCCGCGGGTCTTCAGGGCGTCCTCGGGCAGCGGCAGCTCGGGGCAGTCCTTCCAGAGCCGCTCCAGGGCGTAGAAGACACGCTCCTCGCTGTGCTGGACGTGGACGACGATGTCGACGTAGTCCAGGAGGATCCAGCGGGCGTCTCGGTCGCCCTCACGGCGCACCGGCTTGGCGCCGAGCTCCTTGTTGAGCCGCTCCTCGATCTCGTCGACGATCGACTTGACCTGGCGGTCGTTGGGCGCGGAGGCGAGCAGGAAGGCGTCGGTGATCGACAGCACATCACTGACGTCGTACGCGATGATGTCGTGCGCGAGCCGGTCGGCCGCCGCCTGGGCGGCGGCGTTGACGAGCTCGATGGAGCGATCCGTGGCGGTCACAAGCAGGCTTTCGTCGGCGGTCAGAGACACATCAAGGGTCTCACGTACCGCCGACCACCCCGCAAACCCTTATAACCGGATCACTCTCCGCGCTCGGGGATCTTGTAATCCCGGCCCAGAACCACCGTGACATCGCCGCTTCCGCCGGCCTTGCCCTTCTTGACCGCGCTCGCCGGCAGGCCCAGGGTCTTGGCCACCTCGCCGGCGGTCGTCTTCTGGGCGTCGTCACCGTAGAGGACCTGCGAGGTCTCCACGGTCTCCGCCTTGGCCCCGCCCACGAAGGCGAAGCCTCCGTTGATCAGGACGACCCTGGCGGCCTCGGTCGCGTCCTTGCCGCTGGCGTCCCGGATCGAGACACGGACCGCGCTGCCCTGGTCGGGGGCGCTGACCTTGCCGCCGAGGATGTCCTTGACCACGCTGTCCGCCGCACCCTCGCTCAGCGAGCCGTCCTCCTCCACCGGGAGCAGCGCCGTCTTGTAGTCGCCGCCCTTGGCGTGCTCGGCGAGCTTCGCGAGCGAGGCGCCGAGGTCCTTCTCCGGCAGGGACGGGTCGAGGATCTGGGCGAGCGTCTCGACGGTGACCGTGGCGGCCTGCGGGTCGTCGGACATCTTCCGCAGCACTCCGTAGAGGACCTGCCCGAAGCGCTGGAGCTGCTTCGCCTCTGCCTCGCCGGGCCCGCGGTACGTGGCGTAGGCGACGGCCGCGCGACCGTTGAGCGTCTGGTTCTCGCCCTTCGTGACGAGCGGGGCCTCGCCCTTCTTCCCGCTGGGCACGTCGGTGTCGGTGGTGATGTCGATGTTGCTGACCAGCTCGACGAGGTTCTCCAGATACGGGGTGTCGAGCCGCCAGGTGCCCGTGATCTTCGCGCCGAGGAGGTTGCCGATGGCCTCGCGGGTGCCGCTGGAGCCGTCGTCCTCGACGGACTTGGCGAGGGTGGTGGCGGAGCCCTCGTCGTTGGCGACGGAGAGCGCGTTGGGGAGCAGGACGGTGGTGCCCTGCTTGGTCGTGGTGTTGTCCACGAGCAGGGCGGTGCTGGTGCCGCCGCCCTTGGTGTCGTGGAGATGGACGACGATCGTGTCCCGCTTCTGCGGTCCGGTCGCGGTGTTCTGCTTCTGCTCCTCGGCGGACATGCCGGGGAGCTTGCCCGCGGACCAGAGGTAGCCGACTCCGCCGACGGCGGCGAGGACCAGGGCCACGACCAGGGCCACGACCCGGTTGCGGCCGCGCCGCCTGGCCTCCTCGCGGCGCTCGGAGCGGCTCTCGGTGAACTTCAGCCAGTCGATGACGTCTTCGGAGTCCTCGTCCGGCTCCTCGATGAACGAGAACTGCTCGGTGCGGTAGGCACGGTCGTCGCCGCCGTCGTCCGGGGCGGGGCGCTGACCGGGCACGCCCGCGGGAGCGGCCACGGAGGCGGGTGCGGGTGCGGGTGCCGGCGGCTGGGCGGCGGGCGCGGGATCTCCCTGCACGGCCCACTGCTGCCCGGTGTCGTACGAGGCGTACGGGTCGTATCCGTGCTGCTGCTGTTGCCCGTACGGGTCGTAGGGAGCCTGCTGCGGCTGCTGAGCCTGCTGGGGGTGGACCGGCTGCCCGTAGGCGTCGTAGCCGTACCCCTGCTGCCCGCCCGGTTGCTGCTGCGCCGGACGCTGCTGGGCGTACGGGTCGTACGGCTGCTGTGCCTGCGGTGGGACCTGCTGGTACACCGGCTGCCCGTACTCGTCGTAGCCGATGATCTGCGGCTGCGGGTAGTACGGGTCGTACGGGTTCTGATCGTTCACCGGTGCCCCTCTCCGAGGCTCACTCGCCGCGGTACAACTGGCGCTTGTCGATGTAGCGCACCACGCCGTCCGGCACCAAATACCAGACCGGGTCGCCCTGCGCGACCCTCGCCCGGCAGTCGGTGGAGGAGATCGCGAGCGCGGGAACCTCCACGAGCGAGACCCCGCCCTTGGGCAGTCCGTCGTCCGTGAGGTCATGGCCCGGCCGGGTGACGCCGATGAAGTGGGCGAGCGAGAAGAGCTCCTCCGCATCGCGCCACGTGAGGATCTGCGACAGCGCGTCGGCCCCGGTGATGAAGAAGAGGTCCGAGTCGCTGTTGAGGGAGCGCAGGTCCCGCAGGGTGTCGATGGTGTACGTCGGCCCGCCGCGGTCGATGTCGATGCGGCTGACCGAGAACTGCGGGTTGGACGCGGTGGCGATGACCGTCATCAAATAGCGGTCCTCGGGCGCCGATACGGCCTTGTGGCTCTTCTGCCACGGCTCCCCGGTCGGCACGAACACCACCTCGTCGAGGTGGAACAGGGCGGCCACCTCGCTGGCGGCCACCAGGTGTCCGTGGTGGATCGGATCGAACGTTCCGCCCATCACCCCGAGTCGGCGCTTGCCGCGGGCGCCAGTAGGCACTTCCTGCTCTCCCATGCGTGCAGAGCCTACTGGCACCGCTTCGAACGTCCGATCCGCGGTCGCCGGCTCAGCGGTCGCGGTTGAAGCGCGTGGTGATCCACAGCAGCAGAAGCAGCGCGCCCAGCGCGCCGAAGCCGGTGAGGTACGGGTTGAGGCTGTCGTGGTTGCCGCCGTGCTCGGCGGCGCCCTCGGCGAGCGAGACCAGGTTGGCGGCGGTGCTGTGGAGGCTCATCTTCGGCAGGACCTATCGATCGGAGATGGGAGCGGAGACTTCGCGCACATCGTATGCGGGCCGTCCGGGCACGCTCACGCCGACTCAGTCGTTCTCACGGCGGTCGTACCCCACGGTCGTCCACCGCGCCCGAGTTATCCACAGGCTCCGGCACTCGGTGGGCCCAGCGCCTAGGCTGGGTTTCGATCAGGGGGACGAGCAAGGTCTCGTACGAACCAGGGGGCATCCATGACCGAGAAGACCGACAACGGAAACGGGAACGTGCCGAGCAGGCAGCGCAAGCGCTTCCCCGGCATCTCCTCACGGGCCTACGAGCATCCGGCCGACCGCTCGGCGCTCGTGGCCCTGCGCAAGCTCACCGGTTTCGACACAGTCTTCAAGGCGCTGAGCGGGCTGCTGCCCGAGCGCAGTCTTCGCCTGCTCTTCCTCTCCGACTCCGTGCGGGTGAGCGACGCGCAGTTCACGCACCTCAACGACATGCTGCGGGACGCCTGTTACATCCTGGACCTGGAGAAGGTCCCGCCGATGTACGTCACCCAGGACCCGAAGCCGAACGCGATGTGCATCGGCATGGACGAGCCGATCATCGTGGTCACCACCGGGCTCGTGGAGCTGCTCGACGAGGAGGAGATGCGGGCGGTCGTCGGCCATGAGGTGGGCCACGCCCTCTCCGGCCACTCGGTGTACCGCACGATCCTGCTGTTCCTCACCAACCTGGCGCTCAAGGTCGCCTGGATCCCGCTTGGGAACGTCGCGATCATGGCGATCGTGACGGCGCTGCGGGAGTGGTTCCGCAAGTCCGAGCTCTCGGCGGACCGGGCGGGTCTGCTGGTCGGCCAGGATCTCCATGCCTCGATGCGTGGTCTGATGAAGATCGCCGGCGGCAACCACCTGCACGAGATGAACGTGGACGCGTTCCTCGCCCAGGCCGACGAGTACGAGAAGGGCGGCGACCTGCGTGACTCCGTCCTGAAGATCCTCAACATGCTGCCGCGCTCGCACCCGTTCACCACCGTTCGGGCGGCCGAGCTGAAGAAGTGGGCCGAGACCCGCGAGTACCAGCGGATCATGGACGGGCACTACCCGCGGCGCTCGGAGGACAAGGACACCTCGGTGACCGACGCCTTCCGGGAATCGGCCGGGCATTACGCCGAATCGGTGCGCACCAGCAAGGATCCGCTGATGAAGCTGGTCGGTGACATAGCCGGCGGCGCGGGCGATCTGGCGGGCGATCTGGGCGGCAAGCTGCGCAGCCGGTTCGGTGGGGGTCAGAACGGCGCGGGCCGGAGCGACGGTGACGGCCAGGACGGCAGCGGCGAGAGCGGCAAGGGTCAGAGCGAGGGCTGAGCGCTCGGGGCCAGGGTCCCGCACAGCGAGGAGACGGCGGGCCGGCCCGTGGCGTACGGGTCGGTGACCGCCGGGTCGCCGGAGGAGGGGGTCCGCTCGCCCGCCAGGAGTGGCCGGAAGGACCCGCTGGTGTCGGGGCCGCATGCCTGTGGGCCCGCCTCGACGTTGCTGGTCAGCAACTCCGCTCGGTGCATCCGCAGGTCCTCGCGGTCGAAGCGGAAGTGCATCTCCCGGTGGACGGTGAAGAGGGACGCCTGACCGACCGGGCCGGGGCCCGAGGCGGCGGGGCGCAGGGCGTAGGTGAACGTGTGGTCCGCGGTGACCTCCAGCATGTCGGTGCCCGTCTCCGCGAAGCGGAGGATGCCCTGGACGCGGACCGAGGGATCGGCGAGGGCGACCTCGGCCGGATCGAAGCGCACCAGCCAGCCGGAGACCGCGTGGCGGCCGTCGTCGAGCGAGGACTCGACGCTCCGGTCGAACTGCGCCAGCTGGTCGGGGTCGAGCAGCAGCCGGGCGGGACGGACGGTCACACCCGCCAGTACGTCGGGCTCCAGCGAGGAGGCCACGAGGTAGTCCTTGGCGATGGTCAGGGCGGTCACCACCTGGCTCTCCGAGAAGTGGGTGGTGCGTCCGGTGACCGGGAGGTTGATGCCGGCGGCTCCGCTGCGGTACGCGGCAGCAGGGCTGCGCGCGAACAGCTGGGCGGGTTCACCGCCCGTCACCGGGTCCTGGGGGGCCAGCGGGACCAGAGCGATCCGCAGGGGTTCCGCGCGCTGGTCCATCGGGGGCTGATAGGGGTTGCGCACACCGAGATAGATGGCCGTTCCGAAGGCGAGGAGGATCACCAACACCAGCAGTACGGCCTGGCGGGAGCCGCTTCCGCCCTCCCAGGTGGAGCGGGACCGCACGGCCTGGGAGTGCTCGCCCATCCGCTCCTCGGCGGAGAACTCCTGGAGCCGGGCAGCGCGGACGAACGACTCGTCGAAGACGACGGATCGGTACTCGTCCTCACCACCGCCGGGGTCGGGTACCGGCCCCTCAGGCGGGTCGCCACGCCCTGCCATACCTTCAGAGTAGGTCCGCGGAAGCCCTGGTAAACGCCCAGGTACACGACAAGTTCGGAAGAATTCCCACGCATGGCCCTCCCCCCGCCCCGGAGGGTTCCACGCATGGCCCTCCCCCCACCCCGGAGGGTTCCACGCACGGCCCTCCCCCGGCCGAGAGGGTTCAGGGGGAAGGGGCGGTGACCGCGGGAGGGACCGCGCGGGGCTTGTCGATACCGGTGGTGGCGGGCGCGGGGACCTGGTCCTGGCGATTGGCGGAGGCGCCGCGGTAGACGGCGGTGAAGGCGAGGGCGACCATGCCGACGCCCATCACGAGGGCGAGCACCCAGGCGACCGGCCGGTGCCAGCGGGCGCTGCCCCGGTAGGGGCGCAGGGCGCCGCCGTGGCGTCCGTACGGCCCGGAGTCGTCGTCGGGGTCGTCGTGCCCGTCCCCGTAGGGACCGGCGAAGGGGTCGTAGCCGTCCTCGTGGAACTCGTCGTCGCCCGGTACGCCGCCGGCCCGGGCGCGGGCGGCCTCCGCCTCGGCGCGGGCCTGTGCGGCGGCCAGGAGGCGTTCGACGGCGGACGGCTCGTGCACCTCGGCCGCCCGTACGAAGTCCTCGTCGAACACCACGGTGGCGAAGTCGTCGTCCGCGCCCCCGCGGTTGTCAGAGTTCTCGGGGTCCCCGCCGTCCGGGAACGGCCTGCCCCCCACGTCGTCCGGCACGTTCTCAGAGTAGACCTGGGAGGTGGTTTTGGGCAGGGAGAGTGCGAAGCATCCCTGGGCGTCCGAGTCCCCCGCGGCCCCGCGGGAGCGAGGCCGAACGGGGGAATCGGGGGTGCTACCGGGTGTGGCCGTCGCCGGTGACGATGTACTTCGTGGAGGTCAGCTCGGGCAGTCCCATGGGGCCGCGGGCGTGCAGTTTCTGCGTCGAGATGCCGATCTCGGCGCCGAAGCCGAACTGGCCGCCGTCGGTGAAGCGGGTGGACGCGTTGACGGCGACCGTCGTGGAGTCGACCAGCTGGGTGAAGCGGCGGGCGGCGGCCTGCGAAGTGGTGACGATCGCCTCGGTGTGGCCGGAGGACCAGAGCCGGATGTGTTCGACGGCCTTGTCGAGCGAGTCGACGACGGCGGCGGCGATGTCGTAGGAGAGGTACTCCGTCTCCCAGTCCTCCGGGGTGGCGGGGACGACGGTGGCCTTGCCGCCCTCGGCGTGGGCGAGGACCCGCTCGTCGGCGTGGACGGTGACGCCGGCGTCGGCGAGGGCGGCGAGCGCGCGGGGCAGGAAGGCCTCGGCGATGTCCTGGTGGACGAGGAGGGTCTCGGCGGCGTTGCAGACGCTGGGCCGCTGGACCTTGGAGTTGATCAGGATGTCGACGGCCATGTCCAGGTCGGCCTGGGCGTCGACGTAGACGTGGCAGTTGCCGGTGCCGGTCTCGATGACCGGGACGGTGGACTCCTCGACGACCGTACGGATGAGGGAGGCGCCACCGCGCGGGATGAGGACGTCCACCAGGCCGCGGGCGCGCATCAGCTCCCGTACCGAGTCGCGGGACTCGCCGGGGACGAGCTGGATGGCGTCGGCGGGCAGGCCGGCGCCGCCGACGGCGTCGCGCAGGACCTTCACCAGGGCGGTGTTGGAGGCGTACGCGGAGGAGGAGCCGCGCAGCAGCACGGCGTTGCCGGACTTGAGGCAGAGGGCGGCCGCGTCCACGGTCACGTTCGGCCGGGCCTCGTAGATGATGCCGACGACGCCGAGGGGGACGCGGACCTGGCGCAGGTCGATGCCGTTCGGGAGGGTCGAGCCGCGGACGACCTCGCCGACCGGGTCGGGCAGCGCGGCCACGTCCCGTACGTCGGCGGCGATGGCCCGGACCCGCTCCGGGGTGAGCGTGAGGCGGTCGATGATGGATTCGCTGGTGCCGGCCTCGCGGGCGCGGGCGACGTCCTCGGCGTTGGCCTCGATGATCTCGGCGGTGCGGACCTCCAGGGCGTCCGCGATGGCGAGCAGGGCGTCGTCCTTCGCCGCGCGCGGAAGTGGCGCGATTTCGGCGGCGGCCCCACGGGCCTGGTAGGCGGCCCGGGCGACCGGGGACAGGTTGTCGAGGGGCGTGAGCGAGGTCATGTCCGCAGGGTACTGGCACCCCCGCGGACATCCCGCACGTATCCCGTACGTATCCCGCACTCCGAGACGGCTCCGAGACGGCTCTGAGACACCCTCCGAGACGCCTCCGGGGGGGAAAGGCGCCGCTCCGTACCGGTGTCAGTACGGGTGGACCCCCACCGGCGCGGCCGGTGGCGGGCCGTATCCCTCGGCGATGCGCTGGTGGTAGGTCTCGCGGTCGATGACCTCCAGGCCGACGATCTCCCAGGGCGGCAACTTGGCGGTCTGCCGGTGCTCGCCCCACAGCCGCAGCGCGACCGCCGCGGCATCGTGCAGGTCACGGGCCTCTTCCCAGTAGCGGATCTCGGCGTGATCATTGGCGTAGCGACTGGTCAGCAGGAAGGGATGGTCGTGGGCCAGCTGCTCCAGCGCGCGCCTGACCTCCTTCAGTGGGGCCTCGGCCCCCGAGACGCTGAGGGTGATGTGCCAGAGCTTCGAGGCGACGTCCACCGCCCGCTCCTCACCGCGTGCCTCAGCTGTCTCGGTGCCCTGGCCGTCGTCGTCGAAGTCGGCTCCGGCCTCGACACTGGTCAGGGCGCGTTCGGCAGTCCCGCGGGGCAGTGCCCCTGGGCGCGCTCGTCTCACCGGCGGCCTCCTGTTTGATGCGTGTGGTGCTGTACCCCGCCTTGTCTTACCCCCGAGACAAAGTTGACCAGCCCGAGACGCCATGTGGGGCGGTTTTGGTAAAGGTCTCTACCGGATGGCCGGAGTTTCAGCCGTTTCCCCACACGTCGAACACCACCCCGCGCCACCCGGGGCACCGAGCCCCGGCCTCAGGTCCTGACGACGACCAGGTCGTCCCGGTGGACGACCTCCCGCTCGTACTCCGGCCCGAGCTCCTTCGCCAGCTCCGGGGTGGAGCGGCCGAGCATCCGGGGGATCTCCTTGGCATCGAAGTTGACGAGGCCGCGGGCGACGGCCCGGCCCTCGGTGTCACGGAGCTCGACCGGGTCGCCGGCCACGAACTCCCCCTCGACGGCGGCGATCCCGGCCGCGAGCAGTGACTTCTTGCCCTCGACGACGGCCCGTACGGCACCCTCGTCCAGGGTCAGGTGGCCCTGCGGGGTGGAGGCGTGGGCGAGCCACAGCAGCCGGTCGGCCGAGCGGCGGCCGGTGCGGTGGAAGTACGTGCCGGTGTCGCGGCCCGTCAGGGCGTCGGCGGCGCGGCTGGCGGAGGTGAGCACCACGGGGATGCCCGCGGCGGCGGCGATCCGGGCGGCCTCGACCTTGGTGACCATGCCGCCGGTGCCGACCCCGGCCTTGCCCGCGGAGCCGATCTCGACATGGGCGATGTCCTCGGGACCGGCGACCTCGGCGATCCGCGAGGTGCCCGGCTTGGACGGGTCGCCGTCGTAGAGCCCGTCGACGTCCGAGAGCAGCACCAGGAGGTCGGCGCGGACGAGGTGGGCGACGAGCGCGGCGAGGCGGTCGTTGTCGCCGAAGCGGATCTCGTCGGTGGCGACGGTGTCGTTCTCGTTGACGACCGGCAGGGCGCCCATGGCGAGGAGCTGGTCGAGGGTCCGGTAGGCGTTGCGGTAGTGGGCGCGGCGGCTGGTGTCGTCGGTGGTGAGCAGGACCTGGCCGACGCGTACGCCGTAGCGGGCGAATGAGGCGGTGTAGCGGGCGACCAGGAGGCCCTGGCCGACGCTGGCGGCGGCCTGCTGGCGGGCGAGGTCCTTGGGGCGGCGGGTGAGGCCGAGCGGGGCGAGGCCGGCGGCGATGGCGCCGGAGGAGACCAGCACGATCTCCTTCTCGCCACCGCTGCGGACCTTGGCGAGGACGTCGACGAGGGCGTCGACCCGGTCGGCGTCGAGGCCCCCGGACGCGGTGGTCAGTGAGGACGATCCGACCTTGACGACGATCCTGCGGGCTTCCGTCACGTACTGCCTTGCCACTGTCACCTGTACCGCCGTCACCTGCGTCGTCCTCATTCGGATGTCACGCGGCAATCTACGCGAGCCGGGACGTCCGCCGCCCGTTCATTCCGGTGGATGGAACGGGCGGGCGGTGTGCGTGGGCCGTGCCGGGGCACGCGTGCCGGGCAAGATCGGCAAGACATCCCCCAGGGCTCGGCGAGGTACTCCGTCAGCGGCTGGCGACGGGGTCGGAGGCGGCCTCAGGATCACCGGTGGTGCCGGTCGCCGTCTTCCGGCCGCCGGTCACGAGGATCTTCCGCGACAGCAGATAGGTGAACGGGATGGCCACGACCGCCGCGACGAGGGGGGCGATCCGGTCGTCCATGCCGGCCCAGGTCACCAGGGCGTACAGGCCGACGCTCTGCACCAGGTAGTTGGTGACGTTGGTGAGCGGGAAGAGCGCGAACTTCTTCCAGGTGGGCCGGGTGCGGTAGGTGAAGTAGGTGTTGAGGAAGAACGAGCCGACCATGCTGAGCACGAAGGCGAGGGAGTAGGCCGCGAAGTACGGCATCCACGGGTGCAGCAGCAGGTAGCAGCCGTAGAAGGTGCCGGTGTTGACGGCGCCCACCAGGCCGAAGCGGGCGATCTGGCCGAGCTGTCCGCGCATCACATCTCCCGGTCGGTCGCCGCGGCGCGGACGCGGGCGGCGCCGTCCAGGCGGGGGTCGCGGCCGTGGGCCGCCAGATGACGGTGGGTCTCCTTCACCAGGAAGTGCGGCCGGCGCTTCGTCTCGTAGTAGATACGGCCGATGTACTCACCGATCAGACCCAGCATGACCATCTGGACACCGCCGAGGCCGACGATGATCGCCACGAGGGTGACGTACCCGGGGGCGCTGACGCCCTGGGTGAGGGCGGTCACCGTGATCCAGGCGACGTACAGCGCGGCGATGCCGACGAGCGTGAGCCCGAGCCAGATCGCGATGCGCAGCGGCCGGTTGTTGAAGGAGATCAGCCCGTCCATGCCGTAGTTGAGCAGGGAGCCGAACTTCCACTTCGTCTCGCCCGCCTCGCGCGCGGCGTTCTGGTAGTCGAACGTGACGGTGTCGAAGCCGATCCAGGAGAAGAGACCCTTGGAGAAGCGGTTGTACTCGGGCAGTGACAGCAGCGCGTTCACGGCCGGGCGGGAGAGCATACGGAAGTCTCCCACGCCGTCGGTGAGTTCGACGTCGACCCATTTGTTGACCGCGCGGTAGTACAGCCTGCTGAGGGCGCTGCGCACCTTCTTGTCGCCCTCGCGGGTGCGGCGGGCGATGATCTGGTCGTGGCCGCGCTCGTGCAGCTCGAGCATGCGCGCGATGAGCTCCGGCGGGTGCTGGAGATCCGCGTCCATGATCACGACGGCGTCACCGGTGGCCTCGCGGAGTCCGGCGAGCATCGCGGCCTCCTTGCCGAAGTTCCGGCTGAAGGAGACGTAGCGGGTCTCCTTCGGGAACCGGGTGGCGAGGGCGCGCAGCCGGAGGGCGGTGCCGTCCTCGCTGCCGTCGTCGACGTAGCAGAGCTCGTACGCGACGGGCAGGCCGGCGAGGACCTCACGGATCCGGGTGTCGAACTGGTCGATCACCGCTTCCTCGTTGAAGCAGGGGACAACGACGGAGATCTTGGTCATGAGCGCTGGCTCCTGGGCGACGGGCGAGGAGTACGGGTTCGCAGGGTGTGGGCCACGGCCACGGCGAGGAGCAGCGCCGCGGCGGCGCCGCTCAGCGCGAGGCCGAGCCTCAGTCCGGGGGTGCGGAAGGAACAGGACAGCTCCGAGGCGCCGTCCCCGAGCTCGACGGCCATCAGTCCGCCGAGCGTCCGCGGCGCCCGCGCCTGGCCTCCGTCGACCGAGCAGCGCCAGCCGGGCGTCGCCGGTACGGAGACGACCGCGGTGCCCTGGGTGCCGGGCGCGAACGTGGCGCTGATGCTGTGGCCGGCGGTCTCGACGCGGTCGGGTCCGGTGTCGCGCAGATGGCGTACGGCTCGGTCCAGCGCGGCGCGGTCGAGGCAGCCGATCGGGTGCTCCGGGAGGAACTGGCCGCGGGCCGAGTGGATCGTGGCGGTGATCCGCCCGTCGGCGGGGACGGGCCCGAGGCGGATCATCGGCATGCTGGTCATGGCGTACTTGCCGTCCACCTTGACGGTCTTGCCGAGTGCGCGGACGCGTCCGCTGACCCAGGGCGTGTACAGGTACGCCTCGGTGCCCGCGGTGCAGGCGGCGGTGAAGGTCGTGCCGGTGCCGCCCGGACGGTCGGCCTTGAGCGGCCAGCCGCGGCCCGGGACGAGCGCGGTGTCGGCACCGCCCGGCGTTATGGCGGCGACGGGGACGAACGCGGGCACCTCGTACAGCTTCGCGCCGAGCACCCGCTCCTGGCGGGAGAAGATCGTGGCGTCGCCGGTGGTCCCGTCGAGGGGTGTGCCGGCCGGGCGCAGCGTGACGACGGGCGGGGCGGCGACGGACCGCTGGACGAAGCCGACGCCTCCGCGCTTGCGTTCGAGGTAGCTGCTCACGCCCATGATCGCGCGGCCGACCGGGTCGTTGAAGCTGCGCGTGTGGCGGCCCTGGATGTACCAGCCGGTGCCGAGGCGCTGGAGGGCGGCGGCGGTGGTCGCCGGCAGATAGCTGCTGTAGTACTCGCCGCCCTGGCCGGCGAGCAGCATGGGGTCGTTGTTGGCGACCGTGTGCGGGCCGGGGTCGGTGCGGCTCGCGGGCCACGCGTCCGCCGCCTTGAGCTGCTTGTACGCGGCCAGCGACCGGCTGTCGTACGTGCGCTTGGGCTGCCACCAGTCCATGGAGTCGCGGAGCCGCGTCGTGGTCAGGACGGCGCCCGTGGCGGAGAGGAAGACGGCCCCGGCCAGGGCCGTGAGGACGCCCGCGCGTACCCGGCGGTCGGAACGGTGGCGGTGGAGCGCGAGGAGGAGGACGACGAAGACGAGTCCGGCCGCGGCGAGGATCCATGGTCCGCGGGTCATGTGCCGGGTGGTGCTCACGCAGGCGGCGAGGACCAGGACGACGGCGGTGCCGCGGAGCAGTTCCGGGGGGCGGGGTCCGCGGGCGAGCGCCAGCCAGGCGACGCACACGAGGACGGCGGTGAGGGCGATCGCGGCGCGGTAGGGGCTGCCGTTGGGCATGGCCAGTCCGTGCCAGAGCAGGATCGTGGGCTGCCAGACCAGGGAGGCGCCCATCGCCACGGTCAGGCCCAGCCACGCGAGCCGCTCCTTGCGCGGCGCCCTGCCGATGAAGGGGTAGGTGGCGACCAGGAGCAGCGCGAGCATGCCGACGGAGATGTGGGGTCCTCCGCCGATCAGCCCACCGGGGAAGAGGCGCGCCAGGTATTCGGTGAGACCCGGTGCCCCCTTGTAGACGACGTCGGGGGCGGGCTGGGACATCGCGCTCGCCTTGAGGCTCACGGTGAGCACGGGGGCGGCCAGCAGGATTCCGGTCACGGTCATCGAGGCGGCGCGCGCGAGGACGCGGAGGCGCACCGGGGCGGGCCGCTCGTCCAGCAGGACCCGTACCAGCAGGACGAGGCCCATGCCGAGGGTGGCCATGGCGGCGGTGTAGAAGTTGCCCGCCCAGCAGAGGGTGACGAGCAGGGCGCCGAGCACCCAGCGTCGGCCGTTCAGGCACCAGTCGTAGGCGATGCCGAGGAGCGGGAAGGCGACCAGGCCCCACATCCACATGGGGTCGGAAAAGCCGTCCGAGATCATCCAGGCGCTCAGCCCGAAACCGACCGAGAGAAGGGCGCGGAGCCAGGGGCTGCCGGGGTGAAGACGCCCCAGAAACACGGTCATCAGGGCGGCGGCGAGCCCGACGCTGAGGAGTGTGACCAGGAAGACGGGGAACTCCACGCTCTCCCGGGGGAATACCCCGACGAGCAGCGAGAACGGATTCATCAAATAGGTGAAGAAGTCCGCCAGAAATGGTGTGCCGTAACCGCTTGCCCAGTTGAAGAAGAGGTCACCGCTGGTGTCGCCGTACATCAGGTCCCGAAGGCGGGCGTGGAACGGCACGAACTGGTTGCCGAGGTCGTTCACCGCGCGGGACCGGCTGCCGAAGGGATAGGTGCCCTGCAGCGTCATGGCGAGGCAGTACGCGCTCATGGACAGGACGGCGGCGAGCCAGGGGGCCAGGAGCTGGGGTCTTCGGCTCCGCCGCCGCTCCGGGACGGAAGGTTTCGCCGGGGACGTGGGGTCGATCGTCCGCCGGTGCGAGGTGGTGTCGGGTGAGGGATTCAGCATGGGGGCCGTCCATGGGTCTCACGTTCCTGGAAGCCCCCCGCCCCCTGGATGTCCCACATGGTTCGCATATGTACTTTCCGTTACCCTCTGTCATGAAATGGTCGCAGAAAAAGGCTAAGGCCTCATCTGCACGCATCTGCTAGACGGGGACGGAGCCGAATGGGTTGCCCCTTAAAATCGACGAATCCGATCGAGGAGAGTGACTCGATCGCCCAGGTCCGAAACCCCGGCCCGGACGCCCCCAGAGCATCGGACCGTCGGAAAGTGAACGCGAGGTACCGTTGTGGCAGCCTGCGCAAGACAAATGGATCGAGGTGCCAGTGCCTGACGTCTCAGTGATCGTCATCGCCTACAACGACGCAGAGCGTCTCCCGACGGCCGTGCGATCGGTGTTGGACCAGACACTGCAGAGCGTCGAAGTCGTGATCGTCGACGACTGCAGCAAGGACCGCACCTTCGAAGTCGCCCAGGAACTGGCAGCCGCCCACCCTGAGCAGGTCCGTGCTTTCCAGCTGCCGCAGAACAGCGGCGGTTGCGGGGCGCCCCGCAATTACGGCGTCGAGCGTGCCGCCGGCGCGTACGTCATGTTCCTCGACAGTGACGACGTACTGGAGCGCAACGCCTGCCGGAACATGCTGGAGGCGGCCGAGCGGACCGGCGCCGATCTGGTCTCGGGCCTCTGCGTGCGCGTCCACCTGGACAGCCGGCAGCAGAAGACGACCGAGTGGTACCCCTGGCTCTACTCGCAGACCCGGACGATCGAGTCCATCACCGAGCTGCCCGACCTGCTCGTCTTCGACACCCTTTCCACGAACAAGTGCTACCGCCGCGATTTCCTGCTGGAGCAGGGGCTCGAGTTCCCGGTCGGCATCCACTACGAGGACCTGCTCTTCTCCGCGCAGGCCTACGTCGCCGCCAGCCGGATCACGCTGATCCCGAACCAGGTCTACTACTGGAACGTGCAGGAGAGCGCGGCCTCCAAGTCGATCAGCAACCGGCGCCACGAGATCGCCAACTTCGTCCACCGCATGGACATACACCGCCGGGTGGACGACCTCCTGGAGAGCAAGGGCTACGAGGACCTGAAGTTCCGGAAGGACATCAAGTTCCTCAAGCACGACCTCGTCCTGCATCTGCGTGACCTGCCGCAGATGGGAGAGGAGTACCGGCGGGAGTTCGCCGAGCTGGCCAACGGGTACCTCTCGACGATCGACCCCAAGGCGTACGACGAGGTCCAGCCCCTGCACGCCATCTGCGCCTACCTCCTGAGCCAGGAGGACTGGGACAATCTGCTCCCGGCCACCGAGGCGCTCGCGAACAAGGGCCGGCTGACCTCGCCGCTGATCGAGCACGAGGGCCAGATCCTCTGGTGCGGGGACCATCTCGACGACGCCGACGCCCGGCGCATCCTGGATGTCACCGCGGACGGTTACCACACCCGGCCGCTGACCTCCCTCGTGCTGGGCAACCGGCTCTCCTCGTACGAGGGCAGCGACGGGGTGGTCCGCCTGTCCGGCGCGGTGGTGAACCCGCTCGGACGCATCAAGGAGGGCGCCAAGCTCAAGGCGGTGCTGGAGTTCCAGGCCCGCCGCAAGATCGGCGTCCGTGCCTTCCGCTTCCCCGTCTCCTCGCTGCGCCGCACCGACACGGCGATCGAGTGGGAGGCCGAGGCGGACATCACGCGCAGGGTGCGCCCGCTGGGCGTCATCGACGCGGTGTGGGACGTGCGCCTGCTGCTCACCGTCGACGGGGACCAGCTCAGCACCCGGGTGTCCGTCGGCAGCGTCGACCTGGACGAGCGCCGGACGGTTCGGGTGCGGCCGCGGCTGACCCGGCTGGTCTCCGACCGCTTCGCGCCCGAGGTGACCAAGAAGGGCAACCTGTCCTACGTCCTCACCGCCGAGGGCAAGGCGGCCGTCCGTACCTCGACGATGATCGAGGGGGCGATGCACGGCCGCGCAGCCGGCCTGGCCAAGACCGGCCTGCGCCGGCTCCTCAAGGCCCGACGCAGCCTCAGCTCCGGCGAGACGAAGCTGCGCGTCTACCACGAGGTGTACAGCAAGCTGCCGATCCGCAAGGGTCTGGTGGTCTTCGAGAGCCACCTCGGCAAGCAGTACAGCGACAGCCCGAAGGCGATCTACGAGGAGCTGCGCCGCCAGGGCGTGGCGTTCGACGCCGTGTGGTCGTACGCGGGCGCCCGGCCCACCGGGTTCCCCAAGGACGCCACGCTGGTCAAGCGGTGGAGCTGGCAGTACCTGCGTGCGCTCGCCCAGGCGGAGTTCTGGGTCGACAACCAGGGCTTCCCGCTCAAGCTGACCAAGCGCCCCGGCACGACGTACATCCAGACGTGGCACGGCTCGGCGCTCAAGCGCATGGGCTTCCACGAGCCGGGCACCAAGATGCAGGGCCGGGCCGGACAGGACTCCTTCCAGAAGTCCCTCGACCGCTTCGACCACTTCCTGATCCGCTCCCAGCACGACGTCCACACGCTCGCCAAGGCCTTCCGGCTCAAGGACGAGGTGCTGCTGCCCGCCGGGTACCCGCGCAACGACGCCCTGGTCGCGGCGCGGAAGCGGGAGACCGAGACCGGCGAACGCGTGCGGGGTCCGCTCGCGGCGGAGCTGGGCATCGCCCCGGAGAAGACGGTGCTGCTGTACGCGCCGACGTTCCGGGCCGCCCCCGGCGGAGCCGTGCGCCGCTTCGAGCTGCCCTTCGACGTGGAGGAGTTCGCCGAGCGCTTCGGAGACACCCACACGCTGCTGATCAGGTCGCACTACCTGAACAACCTCACGCTGCCCCCGTCCGTGCGCGGGCGGGTCATCGACGTGACGGACCACCACGACATCACTCCGCTGCTGGAACTCGCGGACGGCCTGATCACCGACTACTCCTCGGTGATGTTCGACTACGGGCTGCTCGACAGGCCGATGATCTTCTTCACGTACGACTACGAGGAGTACGCGAAGGAGAGCCGTGGCACCTACTTCGACCTGAAGGAGAAGGCGCCCGGCCCGGTGGTCCTCACCGAGAGCGAGCTGTTCTCGGCGGTGGCCCACCTCACGGACGAGGCGGACGCCAAGTACCAGGCGGCGCGGGAGCGGTTCAACGCCGAGTTCAGCTCCTTCGACCGGGGTGACGCGGCCCGTCAGATCGTCGCCAAGTTCTTCACCAGGAGCGGTAAGTGACCGAGCAGACCGCCGTGTCCGGCGGCCGTGACATCTTCTTCGTGTCCAACAGCGTCGACGAGATGGGTGGCGTGACCACCTGGTCGCACCAGATGGCCCGGCAGTTCGCCGAGCGCGGCCACCGGGTGCACGTCATCGGGATCGTCCCGGCCCCGGAAGGGCGGCGCCAGGAGTTCCCCGACGCCCTGCCGTACGAGACGACGACGCTGTACGACGCGCATCCGCCGCAGGTGGGTTCCCTGCGCGGGGTCAAGGGCAAGCTCAACGCGGCCGAGCGGCTGCGCCACCGCGCCAGGGCCGCCGGGATGCGGGAGCAGGCCGAGAAGCTGACCGCGCTGTTCGCCGGCGCCCGCCCCGGGTCCGTGGTGATCGTCACCCAGGTCTGGGCGATGGAATGGGTGGCGCTCGCCGACACCAAGGGCCTCGTCGTCATCGGCATGAGCCACGAGTCGTACGAGGCGAGCGCCGCGTCCTCACGTCTGGCCCGCGTCAAGCGCTACTACAAGGACGTCGACCGGCTGCTCGTCCTCACCCCCGGTGACGCGGACCTCTGGATCCGCAACGGGATGGACAACGTCGGTCATCTGCCGAACCCGCTGCCCTTCATGCCCGAGGCCCCGGCCCCGCGCAGCGAGAAGGTGGTCGCCTGCATCGGCCGCCTCTCGCACGAGAAGGGCGTGGACATGCTGCTGGACAGCTGGGCCGAGGTCGCGCCCCGCCACCCCGACTGGAAGCTCCGGATCTACGGAGCGGGTGACGAGGAGGCGGAGCTGCACCGCCACTGCACCTCCCTGGGCCTGGACGACTCGGTGGAGTGGATGGGCCGCACGAACGACGTGCTGGGCGCGCTGCAGGGCGCCTCGATCTTCGCGCAGGCCAGCCGCGCCGAGGGCTTCCCGATCACCCTCCTCGAGGCCATGGCCGCGGGTGTGCCGTGCGTCGCGTTCGACTGCGCGCCGGGCGTCCGCGAGATCATCGACGACGGTGAGGACGGGCTGCTCGCCAGGCTCGGCAACACCATCGAGCTCGGCAGCCACATCAGCGCGCTGATCTCCGACGCCGACCTGCGCAACCGCATGGGAGACGCGGCCTTCGCCAACGTGCGGCGCTACTCCGGTGACGAGATCACCGACCGCTGGGAAGCGCTCTTCTCGTTCCTGGAGCGATGAAGGACGAGCAGGACGACCACGCCGTACGCAGGGCGTCCTGGAGACCGTGAAAAGAGACGGGGTGCCCCTTCCGAGGGGGCACCCCGCCCCTCGTTCAGGGGCCGGAAGACCCCTGGCAGCCCTTCCGGGGCGCGTGCTAGCGTCCGCCTCACCAGGGCGGATCCCCTCCCGGAGCCCCCCATCCGAGCCGAGAGAGAACCTCCATGGCAACCCGAATATCAGTGATCGTTCCGGTGCACAACACCGAGCGATACCTTGAGCGCTGCTTCGGATCCGTGGCCGCCCAGTCGTTGCCGCAGGACCTCATCGAGGTCATAGCCGTCGACGACGGCTCCTCCGACGGCAGCGGAGCGTGGCTCGACGCCTGGGCCGCCCGCCACCCCAACGTGCGGGTGATCCACCAGCCCCCGTCCGGCGGCGCCGGACGTCCCCGCAACGTCGGCATCGAGCAGGCGCGGGGCGACTTCCTCTTCTTCCTCGACTCCGACGACTACCTCGGCACCGAGGCGCTGGAGCGCCTGCTGCGCATGGCCGACGAGCAGGAGTCGGACATCGTGTACGGCAGGATCGTCGGCATCGGCGGCCGCCCGGCCCCTGTCGACCTGCGGACCACCAGCCCCGATGTGAGCATCTTCCACTCCCCCGTGTACTGGACGCTGGCCGCCTACAAGCTGTGGCGCCGCACCCTCGTCGAGGAGTACGAGCTCCGGTTCACCGAGGCCCGGCTGCTGGGCGAGGACGTGCCCTTCGCCGTCCACGGTCTGCTGCACGCCCGCAAGGTCTCGGTCGTCGCCGACTACGACTGCTACTACCTGGAGGGTCGCGGGGACGGGACCAACGCCAGCATGCAGGACGTCGACTGGGTCGCGCAGCTGGAGTACGTGGGCGGCATCCTCAGGATGGTCGCCGACCACGTGCCCGCCGGTCCCGAGCGCGACAAGCTCATGGAGCGGCACTTCCACGGCGAGATCCTCGGCATGTTCGGCGCGCCCTATCTGGCGCGCGACGAGGCGGGCCGAAGAGCCATGGCGGAGGCGGCCCGCCCGCTGTGCCGCGCATGGCTCACCGACGGGATCTCCGCTGCCCTGCCGCCGCGGCTGCGCCTGCGCGCGCACTGCCTGCGCGAGGGGAAGATCGAGCAGCTCTCCGCGATCATCGAGGCGGATGTCGAGCGGGAACTCGGCCCCGCCGTCGTCGAGGGCGACCGCGCCTACGCCGCGTACCCCTTCTTCCGCGACGCCGACGCCGGCATCCCGGACTCCTGCTACGACACCACCTCGCGTGTCGTGCTCCGCCAGGAACTCACCTCGTACACCTGGGACGGCCCGGTGCTCCGCCTCACCGGCACGGCCCGGCTCGACGGGCTGGGGGACCCGGCCGGCCAGGAGGTCTCCGTGGTGCTCGGCCGTCAGGGCGTGACGTACACGGTTCCCGCGAGCAGCGAGAACGGCGCGTACACCGCAGCCGTCGACATCGGCCGCGCCGCCGACGGCGGACCGTTGGCCGAGGGCATATGGACGATGCAGATCGCCGTCGCCTCCGGGACGCTGTGCAAGCGGGCCTGGCTGCCCCGGCCCGCCGATTCCTCCTACGACGCCGCTCCCGAGTCGGAGCTGGTACGGGCCGAGAGCGGACCGATCCCGGTGGCGGTCTTCCACTCCGAGGCCCACCAGCACGTCAACCTCGACATCGGCGCCACGCGCTTCCCGCTGGGCCGTGACGCGCGCGGATCGGTGCGCAGCGGCTTCTTCGGCCGGACGGACGTGGAGTTCGCGGTGACGGTGCCGGGCTGGTCCGCCGCCCCGCCGGCGCGGCTGCTGCTCACGGCGCCGAACCGGAAGCCGCTGATGGTCGACGGCACCGAGAGCGTGGACGGCGACGGCGGGATCCGGGCGCGCGTCCCGCTCCAGCGGGTCCCCGCAGGGGAGTGGAACGTACGGATACACCTGGAGGACGGGGCGTTCGCCCGGGACCTGCCGATCGCCGGCCCGGAGGGCGAGCCGCTGCGCGTCTCCATCCCCCAGCAGCCGCTGCGCCGGCTGGGTTCCAGGGCTAAGAAGGCCGCGGTCCAGGTGCTGCGCAACCACTGACACGATCGCGGGCACGGCCCGTGTGAACGGCGACGGCCGAGGGCCGGGGAGTGTCTCCCCGGCCCTCGGCCGTCAGCTGGTCACGCGCGTCCGCGTCAGGTGCCGTCAGGCCGGCACTCCACGGCGGGCGACCCAGCCGGCCCATGCGGAGCTGATCATCTCGCGCACGTCGTGGCGGGCCTTCCAGCCCAGCTCCGAGGCGATGCGGTCGGCGGCGGCGACCACCCTGGCCGGGTCGCCGGGGCGGCGCGGGGTGACGACGGGGGCGACCGAGTGGCCGGTGATCTCGTTGATCAGGTCGATCATCTCGCGGACGGAAACGCCCTCGCCCCGGCCGATGTTGACGGTCAGGTCGCGCGTCTCCCCGGCCTCGGCGAACGTGGCGAGCTTCCGGGCGGCGACGAGGTGGGCGTCGGCGAGGTCCTCGACGTGGATGTAGTCGCGGACGCACGTGCCGTCGGGCGTGTCGTAGTCGTCACCGAAGATCCGCGGGGCCTCGCCGGCGTCGAGCCGCTCGAAGACCATCGGGACCAGGTTGAACACGCCGGTGTCGGCCAGCTCGGGGGTGGCGGCGCCGGCCACGTTGAAGTAGCGCATGCAGGCCGTGGAGATGCCGTGGGCCTTGCCCGCGGCGCGGACCAGCCACTCGCCGGCGAGCTTCGTCTCGCCGTACGGGCTCAGGGGCAGGCACGGCGTGTCCTCGGTGACGAGGTCCACGTCCGGCATGCCGTACACGGCGGCCGAGGACGAGAAGAGGAAGTTGCGCACGCCCGCGGCGGCCACCGCCTCCAGGAGCACGGTCAGGCCCTGCACGTTCTCGCGGTAGTAGTGCAGGGGCTGCTCGACGGACTCGCCGACCTGCTTCTTCGCCGCCAGGTGGACCACGCCCGTCACCCCGTGCTCGGCGATGGTCCGGTCCAGGACGTCGCGGTCCAGGGTCGAACCGACCACCAGGGGCACGCTCTCCGGGATCCGCTCGGCGTACCCGGTGGACAGGTCGTCGAGGACGACGGCCCGCTCCCCGGCCTGCGTCATGGCGCGGACCACGTGCGAGCCGATGTATCCGGCGCCTCCGGTGATCAGAAAAGTCATAACGCCCCAAATCCCTTCGCTAAGAACTGCGGGTGAACCGACGGAGCCTGGCCCTGACCGCCTGGAGCCCGTCCCGGGCGCCGGGTGCGATCCGCATCGCGAGCGAACCGTTCGCCGTCGTGTACTGCTGCACCAGCAGTACACCGTACCGGCTGCTCGCCACGACCGAGCGCCGCTGGTGGCCGTCCGGCAGCCGGAGCGCCGTCGCGAAGGACCCCCCGTCCGCGCAGGTCACCGTCGACCGGATGTCCCACAGCTGGATGCCCCGGACGCCGCGGCGTCGCCCCTGCCGGGCCAGCGTGGTGAGACCGGCCGGAATGCGCGCCGTCCAGCCCCCCTCCGCCTCGACGAGTTCGGCACGCTCGACGCGGGCGGGCTCGTCGGAGCCCCGGGGCAGGAACGCGACCTCCACGGACCGGGGGCCGGCCGCGCGGACCCGACCGTACAGATCGCGGACCGTGAGGCGCAGCTCGCCGCTCCCGCCGGTGTGCAGACCCGCGTCGACGACCACCGGGAGCTCGTCGAGGGGCAGGGTGTCCATGCCGTCCAGCTCGGCGTCGGAAGCGTCGAGCGACCAGACGGCGACGTTCTCGCTGCGCACGTACGGCGGGAGCAGCCGGGCCGGTTCGGCGGCCAGCCGGGCCAGCCGGAGCAGGTCGCGCGGCTCCTTGGACGCCAGCACGAACCGGGCCGCCCAACGGGCGGGCGCGGCGGCCGCGGCGATCTCGCTCTCCTCGAACGCCCCGATGTGGTCCCGGGTCAGCGCCCACCACTCGGACTGGTAGGCGGCGTCGCGGAGCATCAACTCGCGGGCGTACAGGCGCAGATCGTGCTCGAGGAACTTCGTGCGGCAGGCGGCGGCGAGCTCGGCGCGCCCGGCTTCGGAGAAGGTCTTCACGGCCTGGCGATGGGCGGCGATACGGGCCTGCCAGTTGGAGACGCCCTCCCGGTCCAGGGAGATCGACAGCTGGGCGGCGGCGCGGCGCACGTGCCAGACGTACACCGTGTCGGGGATCACGGCGACGCGCGGCGCGGCGGCCAGGACGCGGGCGGTGAAGAGGAAGTCCTCGTAGACGAAACGGCCGTCGGGGAACCGGATGTCGTGCTCGACGAGGAAGGAGCGGGCGTAGATCTTGTTGACGCAGAGGGTGTCGTGGACCAGCGGTGTGAGGTCCGACACGGTCTCCAGGAGGGCCGGCTCCTGGTAGAGCCGGGGCTGCCAGCGCACCTCGCGGCCGCCGGGCAGTTCGCGCCGCACACAGACGCCGACCGCGACGGGGGTCCGGTGCCGTTCGGCCGCGGTGACCAGGGCCTCGGCCGCGCCCTCGGGCAGGATGTCGTCGCTGTCGAGGAACATCACGTAGGGGGTGGTGGCCGTCTGGACGCCGTCGTTGCGGGGGCTGCCGCAGCCACCGCTGTTCTCCGTACGGTGGACGACCCGCACACGGGGATCGCGCGCGGCCCACTCGTCGAGGACCTTCGCGGTGCCGTCGCTCGAGGCGTCGTCGACGGCCACGACTTCCGCGACCACGGGACCCTGGTCGAGAGCGGACCGGATGGCTTCGCCGACCAGCGCCTCGTCGTTGTAGGCGATGACCACGACACCGAGCGTGCCTTCTGGCGTGGGTGGGGGGACGCTACTCACACCGAGGATCCTACGGGAGCGGCCGACGTCGCCGACCGGCCGCTCCTGGGGACCGTGGGACCGGTCCGGGAGTGCCGGTCGGGGGGCGTCGTGGGCTTCGGCCGGGCGCGCGCCGGGCTCCGTCCGTCGGCCCGGCGCACGCCCTTCCCCTGCCTAGGCGGTGCTTGGTCGATCAGCCCGGCACGATCGACCGGACGCACCTTAGAACGGGTTGAACTCGTCGAACTCGCGCTGTGCATCGTCCCGCTCCGCGTCGCGGTCGCGGCGGCGCTGCGCGGCCGGCCGCGGGGCCTCCAGACGGTGGTCCTCGCCACGGCGGCCGAGCATCTCGGCGCCGGCCATCATCGTCGGCTCCCAGTCGAAGACGACCGCGTTGTCCTCGGCACCGATGGCGACGCCGTCGCCCGAGCGGGCGCCCGCCTTCATCAGGGCGTCCTCGACACCGAGGCGGTTGAGGCGGTCGGCCAGGTAACCGACGGCCTCGTCGTTGCTGAAGTCGGTCTGGCGGACCCAGCGCTCCGGCTTCTCGCCGCGCACCCGGTAGACGTCCTCGGCCTCGTCGTAGGTGACGGTGAAGCCGGCGTCGTCGACCGCCTTCGGGCGGAGCACGATCCGCGTCGACTCCTCCTTCGGCTTGGCCGCGCGCGCCTTCGCGACGATGTCGGCCAGCGCGAAGGACAGCTCCTTCAGACCCGTACGGGCCACGGCCGAGGCCTCGAAGACCTGGTAGCCGCGCGCCTCCAGGTCCGGGCGGATCATGTCCGCCAGGTCCTGGCCGTCCGGGATGTCGATCTTGTTGAGGACGACGATGCGGGGGCGGTCGTCCAGGCCGCCGTACTGCCGCAGTTCCTCCTCGATGACGTCGAGGTCGCTGACCGGGTCACGGTCGGACTCCAGCGTCGCCGTGTCCAGGACGTGCACGAGCACCGAGCAGCGCTCCACATGGCGCAGGAACTCCAGGCCCAGGCCGCGGCCCTGGCTGGCGCCCGGGATCAGGCCCGGTACGTCGGCGATCGTGTAGACGGTCGAGCCGGCGGTGACGACGCCCAGGTTCGGCACGAGGGTGGTGAAGGGGTAGTCCGCGATCTTCGGCTTGGCGGCCGACAGGACGGAGATGAGCGAGGACTTGCCCGCGCTCGGGTAGCCCACCAGCGCCACGTCGGCGACGGTCTTCAGCTCCAGGACGATGTCCCGTGCCTCACCGGGCTCGCCGAGGAGCGCGAAGCCGGGGGCCTTGCGGCGGGCGGAGGACAGCGCGGCGTTGCCGAGGCCGCCGCGGCCGCCCTGGCCCGCGATGAAGGTGGTGCCCTGCCCGACGAGGTCGGCGAGCACATTGCCCTGCTTGTCGAGGACGACGGTGCCGTCGGGCACGGTCAGGACGAGGTCCTGGCCGTCCTTGCCGGAGCGGTTGTCGCCGGCACCCGGCTGACCGTTGGTCGCCTTGCGGTGCGGGGAGTGGTGGTACTCGAGGAGCGTGGTGACGGCCTGGTCGACGACCAGGATCACATCGCCGCCACGGCCGCCGTTGCCGCCGTCGGGGCCGCCGAGCGGCTTGAACTTCTCCCGGTGTACGGAGGCGCAGCCGTGGCCTCCGTTACCCGCGGCGACATGCAGCTCGACGCGGTCCACGAAGGTGGTCATGGTGGTGCCTCCAGTACTTCTGGGTGGAATGTCTATCTAGTAACACGCGAAAGGCGGACCCGCTTCCCTGCCGGGAAGTGAGGTCCGCCTCCGCAAAAGAACCGATCAGGCGACCGGAACGATGTTCACGACCTTGCGGCCACGGTGGGTGCCGAACTGCACCGAACCGGCCTGCAGGGCGAACAGCGTGTCGTCGCCGCCACGGCCGACGCCCGCGCCCGGGTGGAAGTGGGTGCCGCGCTGGCGGATAAGGATCTCACCGGCGCTGACGACCTGACCGCCGAAGCGCTTCACGCCGAGCCGCTGAGCATTGGAATCGCGACCGTTCCGAGTGGACGATGCGCCCTTCTTGTGTGCCATCTCTCCTCAGTCCCTTACTTCGCAGCCGTGGGGATGCCGGTGACCTTGATCGCCGTGTACTGCTGGCGGTGGCCCTGGCGACGGCGGTAGCCGGTCTTGTTCTTGTAGCGAAGGATGTCGATCTTCGCGCCCTTGTGGTGGTCCACGACCTCGGCCGTGACCTTGATACCGGCCAGCACCCACGGGTCGCTGGTCACGGCGTCGCCGTCGACAACGAGCAGGGTCGAGAGCTCGACCGTGTCGCCAACCTTGGCAGTGGAAATCTTGTCAACCTCAACGATGTCGCCGACAGCAACCTTGTGCTGGCGACCACCGCTGCGCACGATGGCGTACACGCGGATCTCTCTCTCACTCGGGAACGGTCCCCTGATGCCAGCCGCTCACACGGGCCGGGGCCCGCGACGATCCGGAAGTGGACGAGCGGCCTCTCCCGGCGGACCGGGAGGAGGGTGCTCAGGGGGGTGGCGTGTCATGACGACACGCCGACGGTCAAGGTTACGGGCCGGTGCCTCAGGGGGTCAAATTCGGTGACTTCGACCACTGGGGCGGTGCGGGCCGTCCGGTGGGGACGGCCCGCACGGCCGCGTCAGTCCTGCGAAGGGGCGGCCGTCTTCTTGGTGGCGGCCTTCTTCGCGGTCGTCTTCTTCGCCGCGGTCTTCTTGGCCGTCGCCGTCTTCTTGGTGGCGGCCTTCTTCGCGGTGGCCTTCTTGGCCGTCTTGCGGGCGGCCGTCTTCTTGGCCGGGGCGGCGGCCTCGGCGTCGGCCTCGGCCTCCGCGACGGGCGCCTCGACGGGCGTCTCGACCGGGGCCGGTGCCACCGCCGGGGTCTCGACGACCACGACCGCGGCCTCCTCCGCGCCCGCGGGCGATCCGGCGGGAGCGGTCACCTTGCGGACGACACGACGGCGGGCCCTCGGCGGGGCGGCCACGGGAGCCTCCTCGACGACCGGCTTCTCGGCGACGGGCTCGGGCTCCGGCACGACGACCGGCTCCGGCGCCAGGGCCGGGACGGCCTCCACCAGCGGCTCCGGCGTCGGGGCCGGGGCCGGCGAACCGGCCGGGGCCGTCGCCTTACGGGTGGCACGGCGGCGGGTACGAGGAGCCGGGGCGGCCTCCTCGGCGGCGACCGGGGCCTCGGCGACGGGCTCCGGCTCCGGCACGACGACCGGCTCCGGCGCCAGGGCCGGAACGGCCTCCACCAGCGGCTCCGGCGTCGGGGCCGGGGCCGGCGAACCGGCCGGCGCGGACACCTTGCGGGTCGCGCGACGGCGGCCACGGCCCCGCGTGGCGGCGGCCTCGGCCTCGGCGGCGCTGCTGTACAGCTCCTCGTCCGGGCGGAAGGGCTCCTCCACGGCGACCGGAGCGGCGACCTCCGCGGCCAGCTCGGCCTCGGTCTCGGTCTCCACCGGCTCCACCGCCTCGACGGCGGCGTCCTCGACGTGGTCGTGCTCGTGGTGCTCGGCACCGCCACGGCCGCGCTTCTTGGCGCGCTTGCCGCCGCCACCGCCGCCGGGGGCGGTCGGCTGCTCCATGTGCACGATCACGCCACGGCCGTTGCAGTGGACGCAGGTCTCGGAGAAGGACTCCAGGAGACCCTGGCCGACGCGCTTACGGGTCATCTGGACCAGGCCCAGCGAGGTGACCTCGGCCACCTGGTGCTTGGTCCGGTCACGGCCCAGGCACTCCAGGAGGCGGCGCAGCACCAGATCGCGGTTGGACTCCAGGACCATGTCGATGAAGTCGATGACGACGATGCCGCCCAGGTCGCGCAGGCGCAGCTGGCGCACGATCTCCTCGGCCGCTTCGAGGTTGTTCCTCGTCACGGTCTCCTCGAGGTTGCCGCCCTGGCCGGTGAACTTGCCGGTGTTGACGTCGACGACGATCATCGCCTCGGTCTTGTCGATCACCAGCGAGCCACCGCTCGGCAGCCAGACCTTGCGGTCCAGCGCCTTCATCAGCTGCTCGTCGATCCGGTACGTCGCGAAGACGTCGACCTCGCTCGTCCACTTGGACAGGCGGTCGGTCAGGTCCGGGGCGACGTGGTGGACGTACCCGTGGATGGTCTCCCACGCGTCGTCGCCGCTGACGATGACCTTCGAGAAGTCCTCGTTGAAGATGTCGCGGACGACCCGGACGGTCATGTCCGGCTCACCGTAGAGAAGGGTGGGGGCGTTGCCGCTCTTCGCCTTCTTCTGGATGTCCTCCCACTGGGCCTGCAGACGCTCGACGTCACGGCGCAGCTCGTCCTCGCTCGCGCCCTCGGCGGCGGTGCGCACGATGACGCCCGCGTCCTCGGGGACGATCTTCTTGAGGATGGTCTTCAGCCGGGCGCGCTCGGTGTCCGGGAGCTTGCGGCTGATGCCGGTCATCGAGCCCTCGGGGACGTACACGAGGTAGCGGCCCGGCAGGGAGACCTGGCTGGTGAGGCGCGCGCCCTTGTGACCGATCGGGTCCTTCGTCACCTGGACGAGGACCGACTGGCCGGACTTGAGGGCGGTCTCGATGCGGCGCGGCCCGTTGGCCATGCCGAGCGCCTCGAAGTTGACCTCACCGGCGTACAGGACGGCGTTGCGGCCCTTGCCGATGTCGACGAAGGCGGCCTCCATGGACGGCAGGACGTTCTGCACCTTGCCCAGGTAGACGTTGCCGACGTACGAGGTGGCCTGCTCCTTGTTGACGTAGTGCTCGACGAGCACGTTGTCTTCCAGGACGCCGATCTGGGTGCGCTCGCCGTTCTGGCGGACGACCATGACGCGCTCGACGGCCTCACGGCGGGCCAGGAACTCGGCCTCGGTGATGATCGGGACGCGACGGCGGCCCTGCTCGCGGCCTTCGCGGCGGCGCTGCTTCTTCGCCTCCAGACGGGTCGAGCCCTTGATGGACTGGACCTCGTCCACGCCCGTGCCGGGCTCGGCCTTCTCGCGGGCCGGACGCGGCTCGCGGACCTTGACGACCGTACGGACGCCGTCGTCCTCGCCGCCCTCGGCGTCGGCGCCGGTGTCCCCGCTGCGGCGGCGACGGCGGCGACGGCGGCGCGAGCTGCTGGAGCCGGACGACGCGCCGCCCTCGTACTCGTCGGACTCGTCGGCCTCCTCCTCGGACTCCTCGTCCTCGGCGCGGGCCTCCTCCGCCTCTTCGGTCTCCTCGGACTCCTCCGCCTCGGCGAGCTCACCGCGACGACGGCGACGGCCGCCACGGCGGCGACGGCGGGACGGACGGTCCTCGTACTCGTCGGTCTCCTCGGCCTCCACGGCCTCGGACTCGGGCTCCTCGGCCTCGACCTCGGGCTCGTCCGCGACGGTGACCGGCACCGGCTCGACGGCGACGGGCTCGGGGGCGGGCTCGCCGCGACGGCGGCGGCGACGGCGACCGGCGGGCTCGGGACGCTCGACGGCCTCCTCGACCGCCTCCGCGGTCTCGACGCCGGTCTCCTCTTCCTCCTCCTCCGGCTCCGTGACCTCGGCGGCAGCGGCGGCGGCCGCGGTCTCCGGGGTCTGGAACATGGGCTCGGTGAAGACCGGGGCCTGGAAGACGGCGACGGCGGGGCGCGCGGCGCGGCGGGCGCGGGGCGACTCCTCCTCGGCCTTGGGGGCGACCACCGGCTCGGCGGTGAACTGCGGCGCGGTGGCGCGACGGCGGGTACGGCCGCGGGTCGCGGCCTTCTCGGCGGCGACGACCTCGGTCTCCGCCTCTTCGGCGGTGATCTGCGCGACGGTCTCCTGGGGCAGGCTCTCGCCCGCCGCCTCGACGGTGGTCTCGGGAGACGTGGCCCTACGGGTGGCACGACGACGCGTACGGGCCGGGGCGGGCTCCTCGGCGGGAGCCTCCTCCACGACCGGCGCGGCGGCCTGCGCGGCGGCGGTCTCGGCCTGGGCCTCGACGACCGGCTCCGGCGACGTGGCCTTACGGGTGGCGCGACGACGCGTACGGGCGGGCGCGGGCTCCTCGGCGGGGGCCTCCTCCACGACCGGCGCGGCGGCGGCGGTCTCGGCCTGGGCCTCGACCACCGGCTCAGGCGACGTGGCCTTACGGGTGGCACGACGACGCGTACGGGCCGGCGCGGGCTCCTCGGCGGGAGCCTCCTCCACGGCCGGCGCGGCGGCCGGCGCGGCGGCGGCGGTCTCGGCCTGGGCCTCGACGACCGGCTCCGGCGACGTGGCCTTACGGGTGGCGCGACGACGCGTGCGGGCCGGCGCGGGCTCCTCGGCGGGAGCGGCGGGCTCCGGCGTGGCGGCCTGTGACTCCACGACGACCTCGGCCACGGTGGCACCGGCCTCCGCCGCGACCGGCGGACCGGCGGGGCGGGAAGCCGCGCGGCGCCTGCGGCGCGGAGGCAGCTTGTCGCCAGGTGCGTTGTTGTCGCTGTTTTCTTCGTGCTGCTCGAGCATGCGGGGTTCTCCCGTCACGCTCCCGGGCGCCGCGCCTTGTTCCGGTCCGGCGGCACGATCGCGCGAATCTGCGCGGTGCCGCCGTCCGGGGCGCGGGCGCCGCACGGGAGCTGATGTCTGGCTCGCCGGTTCCGTCCGCTTTGTGCGTACGGCCTGGCGAAAGTCTCCTGGTCAGTGCGCTGCCCGACCCAGGTGGCTCCCGAGTGCCAGGGCTGCGCTACAACGACCGCTCCCTACGCGGTACCGGCACCCGGCGCCGTCGCTGAGGCGGTCGCGGCGGCCGTGGGTGGAGCGGCCGTGACTGCCTCGCGGTCGGGCGCGAGCGGGTCGGTCACCGTGCCGGACTCCTCGTCGAAGAGCCCCTGCGCCAGCCTGGTCACCGCTGCGGGGACCGGCGGCGCCAGGTCGGCCACAGCTCGGAGACCGGACAGGACGTCGTCGGGTCGCACGGCAGGTGTCACGTGCCGAACAACCAGCCGCAGTATCGCACAGGCATTGTCCAGCGGCCTATCAACCTGGGGATGGCCCGCTGGGTCGGCCGGTGGACGCTCCGCGACGAGGTCGGCGACGGCCGAACGCGCGTCGAAGGTGCGGATGCCGTTCTTGGTCTTTCGCTGCACTTCCACGGTCTCGGCCGCGAGGAAGGCCGCGACGGCCTTCTGCGCGTCCTCGACGGTGACGCCGTCGAGCCGCAGCTCCCACACGGAGGCGGTGAGCCGGTCGGCGAGTCCCGAGGTCCGGGCCTCGACGGCATCGGTGATGTCGAGGCCGTCCGGGAGCGACTCGTCGAGCAGGACCCGCAGCTTCTCCGGATCCCGCGCCTCGGTGAGCGCGATCTCCAGGAACTCGGCCTCGGAGCCCGTACCCGTGGGGGCGGCGTTGGCGTACGACACCTTGGGGTGCGGGGTGAATCCGGCCGAGTACGCCATGGGCACCTCGGCGCGGCGCAGCGCCCGCTCGAACGCGCGCTGGAAGTCACGGTGGCTGGTGAACCGGAGGCGGCCGCGCTTGGTGTAGCGCAGTCGGATGCGCTGCACCGCCGGTGCGGGCGGCGGGCCTTCGGGCTGTCGCTTGCCCAGTGGTTCTTCTCCTCGGTGCGGGGCGGGCGCCGGGGAGCGCCGCCCACGAAATACGGGGTGGCCCCTGGGGGTCCCGACCGGCTCACCCCCGCTTTCGCAGGGAGATCTCGGGTGCGGGCGCCGCGCCGGAGGCGGTTGTTGTACTACCCAGAGTACGCGTAGAGGCCACCACCGGTTCCCCAGGCTCGGTCACCCGGGGTCCTCCGACCAGCGCGTGCCAGGCGTCGCGGCGGGCCTGTCGCACGGTCGCGCGGGCTGAGGCGAGCGCGCCACGGGCGGCGCGTCGCGCCGCGACGGCGGCCGTGCGGGCGGGGGTCCAGACGCTGTCCCGGACCCAGTGCCCGACGGGGGTGCACACTCCGCGATAGAACCAGGTCACGGGCCGTCCGACCAGGTTCCGGGCCATCCACGCGAGGGCCCGGCCGACCGCGCGGGAGAGGTGTCCGGCGACCCGCCAGCAGACCCGGAACGCGTCCGCGATCTCCCGCCCGAGGGGCGCGAGGACGCACCGCCAGAGCCATCCGAGAGGGACCACGATCCCGTACCGGACGACCGGCACCACCACGTACCGCCACAAGGCGACCCACGGCCACACGAACAGGGCCTTGCCGAGCCGGACAAGGGCGTGTCCGAGCGGGGTGAGGACGGCCCGGTACAGCCAGGCGGCCGGGATGGCGATGCCGTACCGCCACAGACCGAGGGTCAGGAGCACGAGCCCCCTGCCGAGCGGGGTGA
Source organism: Streptomyces sp. NPDC029139 (assembly GCF_055564335.1). Lineage (NCBI taxonomy): Bacteria > Bacillati > Actinomycetota > Actinomycetes > Kitasatosporales > Streptomycetaceae > Streptomyces > Streptomyces sp. NPDC029139. Next base: position 82,365 of record NZ_JBVHWN010000005.1, read on the forward strand.
GGACGGCCCGGTACAGCCAGGCGGCCGGGACGCCGATCCCGTACCGGCCGACCGGCGCGAGCACGTACCGCCACAGGGCGACCCACGGCCACACGAACAGCGCCAGGCCCACCCAGTGGAGGATCAGGGCGATCCCGTGGCCCAGTGGAGTGAGGACCTGGCGGTAGAGCCATGCGGAGGGGATCGCGATCCCGTACCGGCCGACCGGCGCGAGCACGTACCGCCACAGGGCGACCCACGGCCAGACGAACAGGGCCTTGGCGACCCAGAGCGCGACCGTCGCCACGCCTCGGAACAGCGGGGCGAGGAGCTGGGTGCCGATCCAGCCCAGGGCACGGCCGAGGGGACGCAGAAGTGCCCGGTCGACGGCCCGCGCGCAGACCACCAGCACGTCCCACACCATCCGGACGGGTACGACGACGACGAGCACCACGACGCGGACCGGAATCCTGACGAACGCCGTCAGGCAGCCCTCCGGCTCGGGCGGGCGGGGCTGTGCCTTCTCCATGCTCATGCCCGGAATGACGCGACGGCCCGGTGAAGGGTTTCCCCTCGCACCGGACCGTCGCCCGAGTGTGACCCGAATGGCCTGTTCGCCGGCTACTTGACGACCGTCAGCGGCAGCAGCTTCTTGCCCGTGGGGCCGATCTGGATGTGCGTGTCCATCTGCGGGCAGACACCGCAGTCGAAGCACGGCGTCCAGCGGCAGTCCTCGACCTCGGTCTCGTCGAGCGCGTCCTGCCAGTCCTCCCAGAGCCAGTCCTTGTCGAGACCGGAGTCCAGGTGGTCCCAGGGCAGGACCTCCTCGTAGGTGCGCTCGCGCGTGGTGTACCAGTCGACGTCGACGCCCCGCTCGGGCAGTGTCTTCTCGGCGCACGCCATCCAGCGGTCGTACGAGAAGTGCTCGCGCCAGCCGTCGAAGCGGCCGCCGTCCTCGTACACCGCGCGGATGACGGCGCCGACGCGGCGGTCGCCGCGCGAGAGGAGGCCCTCGACGATGCCGGGCTTGCCGTCGTGGTACCGGAAGCCGATCGAGCGGCCGTACTTCTTGTCGCCGCGGATCTTGTCCCGGAGCTTCTCCAGGCGGGCGTCCGTCTCCTCGGCGGAGAGCTGCGGGGCCCACTGGAACGGCGTGTGCGGCTTGGGCACGAAGCCACCGATGGAGACCGTGCAGCGGATGTCGTTCTGGCCGGAGACCTTGCGGCCCTCGGCGATGACCTTGACCGCCATGTCGCCGATCTGGAGGACGTCCTCGTCCGTCTCCGTCGGCAGGCCGCACATGAAGTACAGCTTCACCTGGCGCCAGCCGTTGCCGTACGCCGTGGAGACGGTCCGGATCAGGTCCTCCTCCGAGACCATCTTGTTGATGACCTTGCGCATGCGCTCGGAGCCGCCCTCGGGGGCGAAGGTGAGACCGGACCGGCGGCCGTTCCTCGTCAGCTCGTTGGCGAGGTCCACGTTGAAGGCGTCGACGCGGGTCGAGGGGAGGGACAGGCCGACCTTGTCCTCCTCGTACCGGTCGGCGAGGCCCTTCGCGATGTCACCGATCTCGCTGTGGTCGGCCGAGGACAGCGAGAGGAGACCGACCTCCTCGAAGCCGGTCGCCTTGAGACCCTTCTCGACCATCTCGCCGATGCCGGTGATGCTTCGCTCCCGCACGGGGCGCGTGATCATGCCGGCCTGGCAGAAACGGCAGCCGCGGGTGCAGCCGCGGAAGATCTCGACGGACATCCGCTCGTGGACCGTCTCGGCGAGCGGGACCAGCGGCTGCTTGGGGTAGGGCCACTCGTCGAGGTCCATGACGGTGTGCTTGGACACGCGCCACGGCACGCCGGAGCGGTTCGGCACCACACGGGCGATCCGGCCGTCCGGCAGGTACTCGACGTCGTAGAAGCCGGGGATGTAGACCGAGCCGGTCTTCGCCAGCCGGAGGAGGACCTCCTCGCGGCCGCCGGGGCGGCCCTCGGCCTTCCAGCCGCGGATGATCTCGGTCATGTCGAGCACGGCCTGCTCGCCGTCGCCGATGATCGCCGCGTCGATGAAGTCCGCGATCGGCTCGGGGTTGAAGGCCGCGTGGCCGCCGGCGAGCACGATCGGGTGGTCGACGGTGCGGTCCTTGGACTCCAGCGGGATGCCCGCCAGGTCGAGGGCCGTGAGCATGTTGGTGTAGCCGAGCTCGGTGGAGAAGCTCAGGCCGAAGACGTCGAAGGCGCCGACGGGACGGTGGCTGTCCACGGTGAACTGCGGAACGCCGTGCTCCCGCATCAGCTCCTCGAGGTCCGGCCACACGCTGTACGTGCGCTCGGCGAGGACGCCCTCGCGCTCGTTCAGCACCTCGTAGAGGATCATGACGCCCTGGTTGGGCAGACCGACCTCGTACGCGTCCGGGTACATCAGCGCCCAGCGGACGTCGGCGGACTCCCACGGCTTGACCGTGGAGTTCAGCTCTCCACCGACGTACTGAATCGGCTTCTGCACGTGCGGGAGCAGAGCTTCGAGCTGCGGGAAGACAGACTCGGCAGCAGACATCTCGAACCTTCGTGAGCTGGCAGGGGGCGACTCTCAAGCGTACCCGGTGCTCAGCGGGTCAATTTCGCCCTCGTTCTCGGCGCGGACGCCGCCTCCCAGGCGGCGGGCAGCTCGCGTTCCCGTGCCGCGGCGGTGGCCTCCTCGCGGCCGTGGAGAAGTCCCCAGGTGAAGGCGGACTCCCCCGCCGCGTGGGCACGAACCCCGAGGACGCGCAGGGCGTCACGGGCGACGACGCTGTCCTGGTGGTCGCCGAGGATGCGCTGGACGGCCTTCACACGGCGGGCGAACCGTTTGGCGGGCTTGCCGAGGGCGGGTGTGGCGGCGTCGGCGGCGTAGCGGGCGCGCTTGGCGGCCTTGCGGGCCTCGTGCATCGCGACGTCGCGGTCGTGGCCGGGGGCCAGGGCGAGGGCGTGCTCGACGCGGCGGGCGAGGCGGTCGTAGTCCTTGAGGACGGCCCGGGCGAGCACCCGCTCCGGGGCCTCGGCGGCCGCCTTGCGCAGGGGCGGGTCGGCGAGCAGGGCGTCGAGGGCGTTCAGGAGCGCCAGGTGGCGGTCGGAGTCGAGGGCGGCGAGGGCCCTGGTGCGGGCTTCGTCGCCGCGGGAGACGGAGTCGGCTCGGAGCCGGGCGCGGACGGGGCCGAGGAGCAGGACGTCGGGGACCTCGTCGATGCGGGCGTCGAGCCGGGCCATGAGGACTTCGTGGTCACGGGCGACGCCGAGTTCGCCGGCGAGCCATTTGAGCTCCTCGCCGACGGGGTCGGTGACGGCGCGGTCGAGGACCTTGCGGAACGTCTTGAAGGCGCTGCGGAGGCGGCGGGTGGCGACGCGCATCCGGTGCAGGGAGTCGGGCAGGTCGCGGCGGACGGCGGGGTCGAGGGCGACGATCGTGGCGATCTGTTCGCGTACGTAGGCGAGGACGCGTCCGCCGGCGGTGTCCTCGTCGGGCCGCCGTCGCGCGGCGGCCGGACGCTCGTCCTCCTTCTCCGCCGTCTGCTCCAGGGCCTTCGCCAGTTTCGAGACCGACGAGGAGGGCCGTACTCCCGCCTTCTTCAGGCGCTTCTCGACGGCGTCCAGGACGGCGGGGTCGGCATCGTCCGCCAGTTCGACCTCGATCTCGGTCCAGGAGGCCGCTCCGCCGGCCCCGGTCAGGCGCTCGGCGTGGACCGTGTCGACCGACACCTCCGCCAGCAGGGCGCCCTCCTCGTCCATGAGGTGGCGGACGTCCCGGGAGGAGCGGAGACGGACGACGGGGACGACCTCCTCCTCACGGACCCGGGAGCGCAGGAGTCGGCCCAGTTCCTCCGGAAGGGTGTCGGCGAGCGGGGCTCTGAGCTCGTCGCGGATCCCGACGGCGACGGGGAACTTGAGGTGCCAGCCCGCGTCCTCGCCGCCGGTGCGGCGGCGCAGGGTCAGGGAGTCCGCCGCCAGACGCAGGTCGGCCGTGTCGTAGTAGACGGCGTCGAGCGCGGCGACGCCCCGGTCGACGACCGCCGAGACGCCCGGGACCCCGGTGAGGTCCGGGAGTCCCGTCCGCTCGGTGGCTTCGTACTTCCGCTCGATCTCGCGCTTCGTCTCCGCCATCATTCGAATCTAGTTGCCCGAGGAGGGCCGGTCCATGCGGTCACGCCGTCATCGGGCGTTGCACCTTGATGGACTGGAGCAGTCCGATCGCCACCCACACCGCGAACATCGACGAGCCGCCGTACGAGACGAACGGCAGGGGGAGGCCGGCCACGGGCATGATGCCCAGCGCCATGCCGATGTTCTCGAAGGACTGGAAGGCGAACCAGGCGATGATCCCGGCCGCGACGATCGTGCCGTAGAGCTCCGTGGTCTCCCGGGCGATCCGGCAGGCCCGCCACAGGACCACGCCGAGCAGCAGGATGATCAGTCCGCCGCCGAGGAAGCCGAGCTCCTCGCCGGCGACGCTGAAGATGAAGTCGGTCTGCTGTTCGGGCACGAACTGGCCGCTGGTCTGGTGGCCGTTGAAGAGCCCCGCGCCGTACAGGCCGCCGGAGCCGATGGCGATGCGCGCCTGGTTGGTGTTGTAGCCGACGCCGGCCGGGTCGAGCTCGGGATTGGCGAAGGCGGCGAAGCGGTTGAGCTGGTACTCGTCGAGCAGCCCGAGCACGGTGACCAGGACCGCGCCCACCACGCCGGCGCCGATGAGGCCGAGGACCCAGCGGTTGGAGGCGCCGGAGGCGAGCAGGACGCCGAGCACGATGATCCCCATCACCATGACCGAGCCGAGGTCCGGCATCAGCATGACGATGGCCATGGGCAGCGCGGCGAGGAGGAGCGCCTTGGCGACCGTGCGGTGGTCGGGGTGCACCTGGTCGCCCGCGTCGACCTTGGCGGCCAGCAGCACCGCCATGATCAGGATGATGGTGATCTTCACGAACTCGCTGGGCTGGAGCGAGAAGCCGCCGCCGAGCTGGATCCACGCGTGGGCACCGTTGATGGTGGCGCCGAGCGGGGTGAGGACGGCGAGGATCAGCAGGATCGAGATGCCGTAGAGGACCGGCACCGCGCCGCGCAGGGTGCGGTGGCCGAGCCAGATCGTGCCGATCATCAGGACGAGGCCGATGCCGGTGTTGAGCGAGTGCCGGAACAGGAAGGCGTACGGGTCGCCGCCGTTGAGCTCGGTGCGGTTGCGGGTCGCGGACCACACGAGGAGCGTGCCGAGGAAGGACAGGGCGAGCGCGGAGAGCAGCATCGGCCAGTCGAGCCGGCGCAGCACCGAGTCACGGGCGGTGAGCTTCGCGAGCGGGCCGCGCTCCGGGGCGTACCGCGAGACGGAGAAGCCGTGCGGGGCGGTCATCGGTCAGTCCCTCCAGACGGGCGGCGGGCCCGCGAGTGGCTCCTGCCCGCCTTCCCTCTTCTTGTTCGGGTCGACCAGCTGCGACTTCGGGTCGTACGGCTTGACCTCCGGCGCGTCGATGGAGCCGTCGGGCTGGATCTTGGGCAGCGCCTGCTGCGGCTTGGGCAGCAGGGCCCGCTTGAGGTCCTGGTTGCCCTCGTCGTCGAGGCCGTAGAGCGCGTCGTAGATGTTGCGCACCGCGGGGCCGGAGGCGCCGGAGCCGGTACCACCCTGGGAGATCGTCATGACGATCGTGTAGTCGTCGGTGTAGGTCGCGAACCAGGACGTGGTCTGCTTGCCGTAGACCTGGGCGGTGCCCGTCTTGGCCCGCATCGGGATCTTGTCCTGGGGCCAGCCGCCGAACCGCCAGGCGGCGGTGCCGCCGGGCTCGACGACGGAGCGCAGGCCCTTGTCGAGGTCGCTGATCGTCTGCGCGTCGACCGGCAGCCTGCCGTGGGCCTTGGGCTTGATCTCCTGGATCCTCTTGCCGTCGGGGCTGATCACGGCCTTGCCGACGGTGGGGTTGTAGAGGGTGCCGCCGTTGCTGATGGCGGCGTAGGCGGTGGCCAGCTGGACGGGGGTGATGAGGACGTCGCCCTGCCCGATGGCGAAGTTGATGCTGTCGAACGCCTTCAGCTGGTTGCCCTCCAGGCAGCTCTCGTACGCGATCTGCTCGACGTACGTGCCGCCCTTCTTGCCCTGCTTGCACCAGGAGTCCTTGTTGGCCGCCCAGAAGCTCTGCTTCCACTGGCGGTCCGGGATCCGGCCGGTGACCTCGTTCGGCAGGTCGATGCCGGTCTCGGAGCCGAATCCGTAGTCCCGGGCGGTCCGGTAGAACCAGTCGTTGGCGTCCTTCTTCGGCTTTATCCCACCGTCACGGTTCCACTCCTGGTGGCCGAGGCGGTAGAAGACGGTGTTGCAGGAGAACTTGAGGGCGTCCCCGAGGGTGATGGGGCCGTGTCCCTTGGACTCGAAGTTCGCGAAGCTGCGGTTGCCCATGCTGTACGAGCTGCTGCAGTTGTAGCGGTCGTTGAAGGGGTAGCCGGCGCGCACGGCGGCGCTCGCGGACACCACCTTGAAGACGGAGCCGGCCGGTGCCTGGCCCTGGATGGCCCGGTTGAGCAGCGGGTAGTTGGAGCCCTTGTCGGTGAGCCGGGCGTAGTCCTTGGCGGAGATGCCGCCGATCCAGGCGTTGGGGTCGTAGTCGGGCTGGGAGGCCATCGCGACGACCCGGCCGGTCTTGGACTCCATGACCACGACGGCGCCCGCGTCGGCCTCGTACGGGCGACCGGTGATCTTGTCGGTCTCCTTCCGTACGGTCTCCATCGCGGCGTGCAGTTCGTACTCGGCGACGGACTGGACCCGTGCGTCGATGCTGGTGACGAGGGTGGAGCCGGGCACGCCCGGGTCGGACTTCGCCTGGCCCATGACGCGGCCGAGGTTGTCGACCTCGTAGCGGGTGACGCCGGCCTTGCCGCGCAGCGCCTTGTCGTAGGTGCGTTCGATGCCGGAGCGGCCGACCTGGTCGGAGCGGAGGAACGGCGAGTCGGTGTCCTTCGCCTTCTCGATCTCCTCGTCGGTGACGGGCGAGAGGTAGCCGAGCACCTGCGCGGTGCGCGCCTTGCCGGGCGCCGGGTAGCGGCGTACGGCGGCGAGTTCGGCGGTGATGCCGGGGAAGTCCTCGGCGGCCTCCCGGATCGTCAGCGCCTGCTGGGTCGTGGCCTTGTCGGTGACCGGGATCGGCTGGAAGGGGGAACCGTTCCAGCAGGGCTTGGGGGTCTCGGAGTCGCAGAGCCGGATCTTGTTCATGACGTCCTGGGGCTTCATGCCCAGGACGCCGGCCAGCCGGGTGAGGACGGCCTTGCCGTCGTCCTTCATCTTCATCAGGTCGGTGCGCGAGGCGGAGACCACGAGCCGGGTCTCGTTGTCGGCGAGCGGGACGCCGCGGGCGTCGAGGATCGAGCCGCGGACGGCGGGCTGGACGACCTGCTGGATGTTGTTGCTCTTGGCCTCGTCGGCGTACTCCTTGCCGTTGCGGATCTGGAGGTACCAGAGGCGCCCGCCGAGGGTGAGCAGGAGGGAGAAGACGAGGATCTGGATGATGACGAGCCGGATCTGGACCCGGGGGGTCCGTCCGGTCTCCGGGATGTTGCTCATGCTGCCGGTGCCCCCTCGGTCACAGTCGCTTGACTCCCTTGATGCGTCCGGCGCGTGAGGCTCTGGTGCGGGCGGCCTTGACGAGCAGGCCGCCGCGCTGGGTGCCGATCCGCAGGCCGGTGCCGGAGGAGAGCCAGCCGGAGGCGACGTCGGTGCTTCCGGAGGTGTCGGCGAGCGGGTCGTTCTCCGCGCGCCGGGCCAGCGCCATGATCAGCGGCACGGTGAAGGGCGCGAGGAGCAGGTCGTAGAGGGCCGCGGTGAACAGCAGGAAGCCGAGGCCGACATGGCGGGCGGCGGTGTCGCCGACGAGGGCGCCGACCCCCGCGTACAGCAGGGTGGAGCCGATCGCCGCGGCGACGACGACGGCCATGGGGCCGCTGGCGGACTTGAGCCGGCCGTTCTCGGGGCGGGCGAGTCCGGCCAGGTAGCCGATGACGCACAGGACGAGGGCGTAGCGCCCGGCGGCGTGGTCGGCGGGCGGGGCGAGGTCGGCCAGGAGGCCGGCCCCGAAGCCGATGAGGGAGCCGCTGACGGGGCCGTACACCAGGGCGAGGGCGAGGACGGTCAGCAGCACCAGGTCGGGTACGGCGCCGGGGAGCTGGAGGCGCGCGAGGACGGAGACCTGGATGACCAGGGCGACGACGACGAGTGCGCTGGAGAGCAGGATCCTGTTGAACTTCATGCCTCAGTCCCCCTGCTCGTTCTCGGGCTTCTGCCCCTGTTCCGGCTGCTGTGCGGGCTCTCGGCCGTCCGCCGGTTGCTGCTGTCCGTCCGCTTGCTGCCCTGCCGGCTGCTGCTCGCCGTCCGGTGGCGGCGGCGGGGTGACCGTGACGGTGACCGTCGGGGCGGGCTTGGGCTTGGGCGGCAGGACCGTGTCGCGGGGGTTCGTGCGCGGGGCCTGGACGACGACGCCGACGATGTCGAGCTTGGAGAAGGCGACGTACGGGCGGACGTAGACGTTGCGGGTGAGGCCGCCCCCCAGCGGGTCCACACGGACCACCTCGCCGACCGGCACGCCGGGCACGAAGGGCTTGTTCGCCTGCGAGCCGAAGGTGACGAGCCGGTCGCCGGCCTTCACCTTCGCCTTGCCGTTGAGGAGCTGGACGAGGAGCGGACCGTTGCCCTGGCCGGTGGCGAACCCGAGTTCGTCCGACTTCTCCATGCGGGTGCCGACGGTGAAGTCGGGGTCACCGGCGAGGAGCACGGTCGAGGTGGAGGGCCCGACGGTGGTCACGCGGCCGACGAGGCCGGCGCCGTTGAGCACGGTCATGTCGCGCTGGATGCCGTCGTTGGCGCCCGCGTCGATGGTGACGGTCCAGGAGAAGCCCTGCGCCGCTCCTATGGCGACGACCTGGGCGGCCTTGATGCCGTACTGGCCGGCGCCGGCCGTCTTGAGCAGGGTGTCGAGCTCCCGCAGGCGGCTGCGGTTGCGGTCGTCGCTGCCGAGCTTGGCCTTGAGAGCGGCGTTCTCGCGCTCCAGCGCGGCGATCCGGGTGTGCCGCTCGCCGGACTCGCGTACGGCTCCTATGGCGTTGCCGATGGGGTCGACGGCCGCGGCGACACCGTTCTCCACCGGGCCGAAGACCGCGGCGGCGGCCTGCCGGGCGCCGTCGACCGGCGACTCCTGACCACCGCGGATGTCCACGGTGATCAGAGCGAACGCGATGGCGACCAGCAGTACCAGGAGCAGCCGGCTCTCTCGTGTGTCCCTCACGTGCGGCGGCCGTGCCTTTCGTCGTTCCGTGCGGTGTGTGTCGTGCTGTCAACGATCGGCTGTACGGGGGTTCTTACCACCCGTACGGGGGTCCCCCCGGGCCGCAGGGCCCAGGGGGACGATCGACGTCGATCCGTTACCGGCGGGGCTGGGCGTCGAGGACCTGCTGCAGGGCCTCGAACTCCTCCACGCACTTGCCCGAGCCCAGCGCCACGGAGTCCAGCGGGTCCTCGGCGATGTGGATCGGCATCCCGGTCTCGCGGCGCAGCCGCTCGTCCAGGCCACGCAGCAGCGCGCCTCCACCCGTGAGAACGATGCCGCGGTCCATCACGTCACCGGACAGCTCGGGCGGACACTTGTCGAGCGTCGTCTTCACGGCGTCGACGATCGCGTTGACGGGCTCCTCGATGGCCTTGCGCACCTCTGCGGCCGAGATGACCACGGTCTTGGGCAGACCGGAGACCAGGTCACGGCCACGGATCTCGGTGTGCTCGTCCTTGTCGAGGTCGTACGCCGAGCCGATGGTGATCTTGATCTGCTCGGCGGTGCGCTCACCGAGGAGGAGCGAGTACTCCTTCTTGATGTGCTGGATGATCGCGTTGTCGAGCTCGTCGCCGGCCACCCGGATCGACTGTGCCGTGACGATTCCGCCGAGCGAGATCACGGCGACCTCTGTGGTGCCGCCACCGATGTCGACGACCATGTTGCCGGTCGCCTCGTGGACCGGAAGGCCCGCGCCGATGGCCGCGGCCATCGGTTCCTCGATGATGTGCACCTGTCGGGCGCCGGCCTGGGTGGACGCCTCGATGACGGCGCGGCGCTCCACTCCGGTGATACCGGAGGGCACACACACGACGACCCGGGGGCGGGCCAGGTAGCGGCGCTTGTGGATCTTGAGGATGAAGTAGCGGAGCATGCGCTCGGTGATCTCGAAGTCGGCGATCACACCGTCCTTCAGCGGCCGGACGGCGACGATGTTGCCGGGCGTCCGGCCGATCATCTTCTTCGCCTCGGAGCCGACCGCGAGGATACCGCCGGTGTTGGTGTTGATCGCGACGACGGACGGCTCGTTCAGAACGATGCCTCGACCCCTGACGTACACCAGCGTGTTGGCGGTCCCGAGGTCGACAGCCATGTCACGGCCGATGAACGACATTGAGTTCCCCTTGTTTCCCATGAGGATGCGTCGGGCCTTCCCAATTGGAGCGTTGACGGCTTCTCAGGTCGGCGAGGTGGTGGGTGTTTCCGGTGCTGCGGCGTGGAGTTTTCCATCGTAGTGCCGCCTACCGGGATACCGCGCGGTGGTCCACCTCTGTATAGGTGACGGTAGGACCCTGCGATGCGTTCCCGGTTGTGCCATTCATATGCCCGGGGGCGACCGAAATTCCTTCGGTCGCCCCAGCTTGTTGCGGTGTATGGCTGACACGGGGTCAGCCGCGGGTCACGCCAGCCCAGGGAAGAAAAGCTTCAGTTCCCGAATGGCGGACTCCTCGGAGTCCGAGGCGTGGATGAGGTTCTCGCGGACGATGGTGCCGAAATCCCCGCGAATGGAACCGGGGGCGGCGGCGATCGGGTCGGTCGGGCCGGCGAGGGTCCGCAGACCCTCGATGACCCGCTCGCCCTCGACGACCAGGGCGACGACGGGGCCGGACTGCATGAAGCCCATGAGCGGCTCGTAGAACGGCTTGCCCTTGTGCTCGCCGTAGTGCTGCTCCAGCGTGTCCTGGCTCAGCTCACGCAGTTCGAGCGCGGCGATGGTCCAGCCCGCCTTGCGCTCGATACGGCCGATGATCTCGCCGATCAGGCCACGGCGGACGGCGTCGGGCTTGAGCAGGACGAGCGTGCGCTGGCTCACGGTAGAGACTCCTTCAATACGGTGTGCGGGACTCAGAGGCTACAGGGCGCCCACGGCCGCCGATTACGCAGCGTCAGGCCCTCAGGAGCGCGGAAAGGGCGTCACCCGTCCGCGCTCACGCCTCCGCTCCCGCCTCGGTCTGCGCGGCCCAGCGGGCCTTCGCCTCGTCGATCTTGCGGCCGTAGTGGATCGAGGCCCACCACAGCACCGCGAAGGTCGCCCCCAGGAAGAACATCACCGGCACCACGAAGCCGCTCGCGACGAGGGCGATCTGCAGCGCCCAGCCGAACTGCAGCCCGCCCGGGCGGGTGATCGTCCCGCACAGCAGCACCGACACCAGCATCGCGATGCCGCAGACCCACCAGACGGCGGACATCGACAGGCTGGCGTCCTTCATGGCGACGAGCCCCGCGAACCCGATCACGAAGAACTCGCCGATCAGCGTCGAGGCACAGAGCGTACGCATCGGATTCAGCGCCTTCCGAGGAGCAGCCGGGCATCCCCGACCGTGAAGATCGAACCGGTCACCAGGACGCCCGCACCCGCGTACTCGTCCTCTTCCTCCGCGAGCGTGATCGCCGCCTCGATGGCGTCGTCCAGACGCGGCTCGACGACCACCCGGTCGTCGCCGAAGACCTCCACGGCGATCGCCGCGAGGGCGTCGACGTCCGTCGCGCGAGGGCTGGAGTTCGCCGTGACGACGACCTCGGCGAAGATCGGCTCGAAGGCTTCCAGGAGCCCCTTCGCGTCCTTGTCGGAGCTGGTGGAGACGACGCCGATGAGCCGCGAGAAGCCGAACGACTCGCTGATGCCGTCGGCCGTCGCCCGCGCGCCGTGCGGGTTGTGCGCCGCGTCCAGGATCACCGTCGGGGAACTGCGGACGACCTCCAGGCGCCCCGGGGAGGCCACCGAGGCGAAGGCGCGGCGCACCGTGTCGATGTCCAGGGTCCGGGCGTGCTCCGCGCCGATGCCGAAGAACGCCTCGACCGCCGCGAGGGCGACCGCCGCGTTGTGCGCCTGGTGCGCGCCGTACAGCGGCAGGAAGACGTCCTCGTACTCGCCGCCGAGTCCGCGCAGGGTGAGCAGCTGGCCGCCGACGGCGACCTCGCGGGAGACGATGCCGAACTCCATGCCCTCGCGGGCAACCGTCGCGTCGACCCCGACGGCCTTCTTCAGCATGACCTGCGCCGCGTCCACCGGCTGCTGGGCGAGGACGACCGTCGCGCCCTGCTTGATGATCCCGGACTTCTCGCCCGCGATCGCCGCGGTCGTGTCGCCGAGGCGGTCGGTGTGGTCGAGGTCGATCGGGGTGACGACAGCGACCTGGGCGTCGATGACGTTCGTCGCGTCCCACGTACCGCCCATGCCGACCTCGACGACCGCCACGTCCACCGGCGCGTCGGCGAAGGCCGCGTACGCCATACCGGTGAGGACCTCGAAGAAGGAGAGCCGGAACTCCTCGCGGGCGTCGACCAGCTCGACGTACGGCTTGATGTCCTCGTACGTCTCGATGAACCGCTCGGCAGAGATCGGGGCGCCGTCCAGGCTGATCCGCTCGGTGATCGTCTGCACGTGCGGCGAGGTGTACCGCCCGGTGCGCAGGTCGAACGCGGTGAGCAGGGCCTCGATGATGCGGGCCGTGGACGTCTTGCCGTTCGTGCCCGTGATGTGGATCGAGGGGTACGCGCGCTGGGGCTCGCCGAGCACGTCCATCAGCGCCGCGATCCGCGTCACCGAGGGCTCCAGCTTGGTCTCCCCCCAGCGGGTCGCCAGCTCGGTCTCGACCTGGCGCAGCGCCTTGTCCACCTCCGGGTCGGCGGGCCGGGCGGGCACGGGGTCGCCCTGGGGCGGACCGGCCTGCGCGCGCAGGGTGCGGCTGCCGGCCTCGATCACCGCCAGGTCGGGGTCACGGTCGGTCTCTGCATCGACGATCTCGTCGAACGGGTCGGACGGGTCGGACGCGTCGAACTGGTCGCTGGGCTCACTCACGGGCCCAGTCTACGGAGGGGGACCGACAGGACCATGGACCCACCCCTTTCGGAACTTTCGGGCCACCGCCGCGAGGGCCGGGTGCCGCCGGGTGCGGGAGACCGGGCCTCGCCGGGGGCGGGAGGCGGGACAGGGTGAAGCCTGTCGGGAGGAGCGCCCCTCACGCGGGGAGCGGGGCGCGGACCCGACGCACGGCCGTGAACGCGAGGGGGCCCGGAACCGATCGGTTCCGGGCCCCCTCGTCCGGGCTCACGCCTGCGGCAGCCGCTCCAGCTGCGCCTGGATGCGGGCGATGTCCTCGTCCGCCTTGGCGAGCCGCGTACGGATCTTCTCCACCACGTTGTCCGGCGCCTTGGCCAGGAACGCCTCGTTGCCGAGCTTCCCGTTGGCCTGGGCCTTCTCCTTCTCCGCGGCCGCGAGGTCCTTGGCGAGGCGCTTGCGCTCCGCCGCCACGTCGATGGTGCCGGACAGGTCGAGCGCGACCGTCGCACCGGCGACCGGCAGGGAGGCGGTGGCGGAGAAGCCCTCGCCCTCCGGCTGCAGGCGCAGCAGCTGGCGGATGGCCGCCTCGTGCGGGGCGAGCGCGGTGCCGTCGAGCTCCAGGCGGGCGGGAACCTTCTGGCCGGGCTGCAGGCCCTGGTCCGAGCGGAACCGGCGGACCTCGGTGACGACCCGCTGGACGAGCTCGATCTCCTTCTCGGCGGCCTCGTCGCGGAAGCCGGAGTCGGTGGGCCAGTCCGCGATGACGACGGACTCCTTGCCGGTGAGCGTCGTCCAGAGCGTCTCGGTGACGAACGGGACGATCGGGTGCAGCAGGCGCAGCATGACGTCCAGGACCTCGCCGAGGACCCGGCCGGAGACCTTGGCCTGCTCGCCGCCCGCGAAGAACGTCGTCTTCGACAGCTCCACGTACCAGTCGAAGACCTCGTCCCACGCGAAGTGGTAGAGCGCGTCGGCGAGCTTGGCGAACTGGTAGTCGTCGTAGAAGGCGTCGGCCTCGGAGACCGTCTTGTTGAGCCGCGAGAGGATCCACCGGTCCGTCGCGGTCATCTCCGACGGGTCCGGCAGCGGGCCCTCGACCGTCGCGCCGTTCATCAGCGCGAAGCGCGTGGCGTTCCAGATCTTGTTGGCGAAGTTCCGGGACGCCTTGACCCAGTCCTCGCCGATCGGGACGTCGACACCCGGGTTGGCGCCGTTGGCCAGGGTGAAGCGGACGGCGTCCGAGCCGTACGCGTCCATCCAGTCCAGCGGGTTGACCGCGTTGCCGAAGGACTTCGACATCTTCTTGCCGAACTGGTCGCGGACCATGCCGTGCAGGGCGATGGTGTGGAACGGCGGGGTGCCGTCCATCGCGTACAGGCCGAACATCATCATCCGGGCGACCCAGAAGAAGAGGATGTCGTAGCCGGTGACCAGGACGGAGTTCGGGTAGAACTTCGCGAGGCTGTCGGTCCGCTCCGGCCAGCCGAGCGTGGAGAACGGCCACAGGCCGGACGAGAACCAGGTGTCCAGGACGTCCGTGTCCTGGTGCCAGCCCTCGCCGGTCGGCGCCTCGTCGTCCGGTCCGACGCAGACGACCTCGCCGTTCGGGCCGTACCAGACGGGGATGCGGTGGCCCCACCACAGCTGGCGCGAGATGCACCAGTCGTGCAGGTTGTCGACCCAGTCGAAGTACCGCTTCTCCATCTCCTGGGGGTGGATCTTGACCTTTCCGTCGCGGACCGCGTCACCGGCGGCCTGGGCGAGCGGGCCGACCTTGACCCACCACTGCATCGACAGGCGCGGCTCGATGGTGGTCTTGCACCGCGAGCAGTGGCCGACGGAGTGGGCGTACGGACGCTTCTCGGCGACGATCCGGCCCTCGGCGCGCAGCGCGCCGACGATGGCGGAGCGGGCCTCGAGACGGTCCAGACCCTGGAAGGGGCCGTGGACGGTGATGACGGCGTGCTCGTCCATGACGGCGATGCTCGGCAGGTTGTGCCGCTGGCCGATCTCGAAGTCGTTCGGGTCGTGGGCGGGCGTCACCTTGACGGCGCCGGTGCCGAACTCGGGATCGACGTGCTCGTCGGCGACGACCGGGATCCGGCGGCCGGTCAGCGGCAGCTCGATCTCGGTGCCGACCAGGTGCTTGTACCGCTCGTCGTCCGGGTGGACGGCGACGGCCGTGTCACCGAGCATCGTCTCGGCTCGCGTCGTCGCGACGACGATCTCGGAGTCTCCCGAGCCGTACCGGATGGAGACGAGCTCGCCGTCGTCGTCCTGGTACTCGACCTCGATGTCCGAGATGGCCGTCAGACAGCGCGGGCACCAGTTGATGATGCGCTCGGCGCGGTAGATCAGCTCGTCGTCGTAGAGCTTCTTGAAGATGGTCTGGACGGCCTGGGACAGGCCCTCGTCCATGGTGAAGCGCTCGCGCGACCAGGCGACGCCGTCGCCCAGGCGCTTCATCTGGCCGGAGATCTGGCCGCCGGACTCCGCCTTCCACTGCCAGACCCGCTCGACGAACGCCTCACGGCCCAGGTCGTGGCGGGACTTGCCCTCCTTGGCCAGCTCGCGCTCGACGACGTTCTGGGTCGCGATACCGGCGTGGTCCATACCCGGCTGCCACAGCGTCTCGTAGCCCTGCATCCGCTTGCGGCGGGTGAGGGCGTCGATCAGCGTGTGCTCGAAGGCGTGGCCCAGGTGGAGCGAACCGGTGACGTTCGGCGGCGGGATGACGATGGTGTACGGCGGCTTGTCGCTCTTGGCGTCGGCCTCGAAGTAACCGCGCTCCACCCAGCGCTCGTACAGCTTCCCCTCTACTTCGGCCGGCGCGTACTGGGTCGGCAGTTCGGGGGTGGCTGCGGGCTGCTGCTGAGTGTTCTCGGTCACGGGGTCAGTTTAGGGGTGCCACGGGGTTGTCCTGAAACTCGATTGTTCCGTAACGGTGTGCCCCCCGCCGCCCCTCCGGGGCCGGGCTTCCGCGAGGATGTCGGATACGCGTCGACATCCTGTGAGGGGAACCTGTCCATGAGCTACAACCAGCCGGGCCCGTACGGCGGTCAGCCCCAGCAGCCCGGACCGTACGGTCAGCCGGGCCAGCCCGGCCCGTACGGC
Organism: Streptomyces sp. NPDC029139; assembly: GCF_055564335.1. Classification (NCBI taxonomy): domain Bacteria; kingdom Bacillati; phylum Actinomycetota; class Actinomycetes; order Kitasatosporales; family Streptomycetaceae; genus Streptomyces; species Streptomyces sp. NPDC029139. Next base: position 98,564 of record NZ_JBVHWN010000005.1, read on the forward strand.
CAGCCGCCGCAAGCGCCGCAGCCCGGCTACGGGTACCCGCAGCAGGCACCCCAGGGTGTGCCCCCGCAGCAGCCGCCGCCGTACGGCTACCCGCAGCAGCCCCAGCAGCCCGGCCCGTACGGCCAGCCCCAGCAGCCGGGCCCCTACGGCCAGCCGCCCCAGCAGCCCCCGTACGGCCAGGGTCCCGGCGCCTACCCGCCGCCCCCGCCGGGCGCCCCGAAGAAGAAGACGGGTCTGATCATCGGCGGCGTCGCCGTGGTCGCCGCGCTGGGTGTGGGCGCGTACTTCGTGTTCGCCGGCGGTGCGGGCAACGGCGCGGTGAGCGACGACACGAAGGGCTACAAGATCGCCGCGCCCGAGACCGTCGACGCCTACAAGAAGGTGCCTTCGCAGGGCCCGGACACCAACGGCCCGCTCAAGGACGAGCAGAAGACCCGCGCCGAGGCCATGGGCATCAAGAACGCCGCCCAGCACAACGCCCAGTACAAGGACAACACGGAGCCGCTCAAGGGCAAGCAGCTCTCGTTCAGCGGCCTGTACGGCGAGGTCGCCGACCCCGAGAAGACGCTCGACAGCTTCTTCGACAATCTGGGCAAGGACAACAAGCAGCTCGAGTCGATGGGCCTGAAGTACGAGGTCGTCGAGGGCCCGGAGAGCGTGACGCCCTCCGGCTTCGAGGGCGCGCTCATGAAGTGCGCGAAGGTCAAGATGACCAGCACGAAGGAGTCCACGCAGCCCGGCCCCAAGTCCATGGAGTTCTTCACCTGCGCGTGGGCCGACTTCTCCACGGTCGGCTCGACCAACCTGATGGACCTGGCCGGCAGCGTCACGGGCCAGGTGTCCGTACCGCGGCCCGAGCTGGAGCAGCTGACCGCCAAGCTCTACAACTCGGCGCGCACCAAGGCCTGAGGCCCGGCACACACAGGGGCGGGGGGGGGGGGGGGGGGGGGGGGGGGGGGGGGGGGGGGGGGGGGGGGGGGGGGGGGGGGGGGGGTGGGGGGGGGGGGGGGTGGTGTGGGTGGTG
>NZ_JBVHWN010000005.1:99597-204405 GCF_055564335.1 Streptomyces sp. NPDC029139
CACAGAAGAAAAAAAAAACACAAAACCCCCCCCACACCCCCACCCCCCCCCCCCCCCCCCCCCCCCCCCCCCCCCCCCCCCCCCCCCCCCCCGCCCCTGTCCGTTCTCGCGCTACGCCGACTTCTCGTGCCGTCCGTCGTTCTTCACGATCCGCGGGACCAGCGTCGGGTTCACGTTGTTGTGCACGACGTCCGCGGTGATCACGACCCGGGCCACGTCCTTGCGGGACGGGACCTCGTACATCACCGACATCAGGACCTCTTCCATGATGGCCCGCAGACCACGCGCGCCCGTGCCGCGCAGGATCGCCTGGTCGGCGATGGCCTCCAGCGCCGGGCGGTCGAAGTCCAGCTCCACACCGTCGAGTTCGAAGAGGCGCTGGTACTGCTTCACCAGCGCGTTGCGCGGCTCGATGAGGATCTTGAGCAGGGCCTCGCGGTCGAGGTTGTGGACCGAGGTGATGACCGGGAGACGGCCGATGAACTCCGGGATCATTCCGAACTTCACCAGGTCCTCGGGCATGACCTCCTGGAACTGGTCGCTCGCCTCGATCTCGCGCTTGGAGCGGATCGTCGCCCCGAAGCCGATGCCCTTGGCGCCCGCGCGCGACTCGATGATCTTCTCCAGGCCGGAGAAGGCTCCGCCCACGATGAAGAGCACGTTCGTCGTGTCGATCTGGATGAACTCCTGGTGCGGGTGCTTCCGGCCGCCCTGCGGCGGTACGGAGGCGGTGGTGCCCTCCAGGATCTTGAGGAGCGCCTGCTGGACGCCCTCACCGCTCACGTCGCGCGTGATCGACGGGTTTTCGCTCTTCCGGGCGACCTTGTCGATCTCGTCGATGTAGATGATCCCGGTCTCGGCCTTCTTGACGTCGTAGTCGGCCGCCTGGATCAGCTTGAGCAGGATGTTCTCGACGTCCTCGCCGACATAGCCGGCCTCCGTCAGCGCCGTCGCGTCGGCGATGGCGAACGGGACGTTGAGCATCCGGGCCAGGGTCTGCGCGAGCAGCGTCTTGCCGGACCCGGTGGGGCCCAGCAGCAGGATGTTGGACTTCGCCAGCTCGATGGCGTCGTCACGGCCCGCGCCGCCGCCGTTCTCACCGGCCTGGACGCGCTTGTAGTGGTTGTACACCGCGACCGAGAGGGCCTTCTTCGCGGGCTCCTGCCCGACGACGTACCCCTCGAGGAACTCGTAGATCTCGCGCGGCTTGGGGAGTTCCTCCCACCGGACCTCGCTCGTCTCCGCGAGTTCTTCCTCGATGATCTCGTTGCAGAGGTCGATGCACTCATCGCAGATGTACACACCGGGTCCTGCGATGAGCTTCTTCACCTGCTTCTGGCTCTTTCCGCAGAACGAGCACTTGAGCAGGTCGCCGCCATCACCGATGCGTGCCACGAGGTGCTTCCCCTTCGCCTGGGAGCGCTTGGTTCAGCGACTCCTGGTGCCTCATATTCGACGGTACCTTGCCGGGCCCCCCGTTCGGGCCCCCCTTGGCACGGTTCACATGGACGGAATTGCGCCATGATCCCCACCGTGCTCCCCGTGCCAGGGGAAGGCCGAGCGTCAGGCTGCCGCGGCGGCCGTGCTCTTACGGGTCGAGACGATCTGGTCGACCAGGCCGTACGCGAGGGCGTCCTCGGCGGTCAGGATCTTGTCGCGCTCGATGTCGTCGCGGATCTTCTCGATCGGCGTCGAGGAGTGCTTGGCCAGCATCTCTTCCAGCTGGGTCCGCATCCGCAGGATCTCGTTGGCCGCGATCTCCAGGTCGGAGAGCTGCTCACGGCCGGTGCCGCCGGAGGGCTGGTGGATCAGCACACGGGCGTTCGGCAGGGCCATCCGCTTGCCGGGCGTGCCGGCGGCGAGCAGCACGGCCGCGGCGGACGCCGCCTGGCCCATGCAGACCGTCTGGATGTCCGGCTTCACGAACTGCATCGTGTCGTAGATGGCGGTCAGCGCGGTGAAGGAGCCACCGGGGCTGTTGATGTAGATCGAGATGTCGCGGTCCGGGTCCATCGACTCCAGGCACAGCAGCTGGGCCATGACGTCGTTGGCGGAGGCGTCGTCGATCTGCACGCCGAGGAAGATCACGCGCTCCTCGAAGAGCTTCGCGTACGGGTCGTACTCACGGATGCCCTGCGAGGTGCGCTCCACGAAGCGCGGGACGACGTACCGGTTGTCCATCGGAGCGCCGGTGTAGAGGCCGCTCGGGGAGAGGTTGTTCTGCATCTGGATGTTCACCGTCCTGGTGGCGTTCGGTGGGCTGGGGCTGTTCAGCGGACTGCCGGGGCTCAGGCGCCCGTGCCGCCGCCGCCCGGAACGCCCGAAGCGGCAGAGATGATCTCGTCGATGAGGCCGTAGTCCTTGGCCTCCTCCGCGGTGAACCAGCGGTCGCGGTCGCCGTCGCGGATGATCGCCTCGACGGTCTGACCGGAGTGGTGCGCGGTGATCTCGGCCATGCGCTTCTTCGTGCGAAGGAGGTACTCGGCCTGGATCTTGATGTCCGAGGCGGTGCCGCCGATGCCGGCGGAGCCCTGGTGCATCAGGATGTCGGTGTTCGGCAGCGCGAAGCGCTTGCCGGCGCTGCCGCCGGTCAGCAGGAACTGGCCCATCGAGGCCGCCATGCCCATACCGATGGTGACCACGTCGTTCGGGATGTACTGCATGGTGTCGTAGATGGCCATGCCGGCCGTCACCGAGCCACCGGGGCTGTTGATGTACAGGAAGATGTCCTTCTCCGGATCGGCGGCCAGGAGAAGCATCTGCGCGGTGATCTTGTTGGCGATCTCATCGTCGACCTGCTGGCCGAGGAAGATGATGCGCTCGCCGAGCAGCCGGTTGTAGACATGGTCGCCGAGGCCACCACCGATGGACGGCTCACCCGCGGCGTAAGGCTTCAGATTCGTCACGTATCCACCTGCTCGTCTCCGACGGCTCCGGCCGTCTCGCGTCTCGTTCAGAGGGCAGTGCCCTCGTATTCATGGACCCTAACGCGCAGGTAGGACAACACCATCCCGCTTCCCTAACTGTTCGCTGGGAGCGCAAGGTTGTCGCCGGCCCCACAGGGCCCGGGAGGGCGTCCCCGAAGGGCGTCCCGGGTACGGGCACGGGCCCGGCGCACAGCAGTGCGTCCGGGCCCGTGGACCTGCGGTTCGAGCGAGGCTCAGGCCTCGTTCTTCTCCTCGTCGGCCTCGACGTCGCCGGTGGCGGCCTCGACCGTCTCGGCGGCGGTCTCGTCCTCGTCGTCCTCGAGGTCGACGACCTCACCGTTGGTGTCGACGACCTTGACGGCCTCGACGACGACCGCGAGGGCCTTGCCGCGGGCGACCTCGCCGACGAGCATCGGCACCTGGCCACCCTCGACGACGGCCTGGGCGAACTGGTCGGGGCTCATGCCGGAGGAGGCGGCGCGGCGCATGAGGTGCTCGGTGAGCTCCTCCTGGCTGACGTTGAGCTTCTCCTTGTTGACGAGCTCATCGAGGATGAACTGCGTCTTGATGCCCTTCTCGGCCTGCTCCTTGGTCTCCGCCAGGAACTCTTCCTCGGTCTTGCCCTGGATCTCCAGGTACTTCTCGAGGGTCAGCCCCATCTGGCCGAGCTGGTGGTGCTCCAGGTTGTGCTTGCGGGTGTTGATCTCGTCCTCGAGCAGCTTCTCGGGCATCGGGACGTCCGCCAGCTTCAGCAGCTCGTCGAGGACGCGCTCCTGGGCCTGGGTGGCCTGGTCGAACTGCTTCATGTTCTCGAGGCGCTTGCGGCTGTCGGCCTTGAGCTCGTCGAGGGTGTCGAACTCCGACGCGAGCTGCGCGAAGTCGTCGTCCAGCTCGGGGAGCTCGCGGGCGGCGACGGCGGTGACCTTGACGGTGACCTCGGCGTCCTTGCCCTCGGCGGAGCCGCCCTTCAGCTGCGAGGTGAAGGTGGCCTCGCCGCCGGCCTCGAGGCCGGTGACGGCCTCGTCGATGCCGTCGAGGAGCTCGCCGGAACCGATGGTGTACGAGACGCCCTGGGCGACACCGTCGGGCAGGACCTCGCCGTCGACCTTGGCCTCGAGGTCGATGGTGACGACGTCACCCTCGGCGGCGGGGCGCTCGACCGGGTTGGTGGAGGCGAAGCGCTCGCGCAGCTGCTCCACGGACTTCTCGACGTCCTCGTCGGTGACCTCGACCGCGTCGACGGTGACCTCGATGCCGGAGTAGTCCGGGATCTCGATCGTCGGGCGGATGTCGACCTCGGCGGTGAAGGCCAGCAGCTCGCCGTCCTTCAGCTCGGTGATGTCGACCTCGGGCTGACCCAGCGGGTTGACCTCGGCCTCGTTGACGGCCTCGGTGTAGAACTTCGGAAGGGCGTCGTTGACGGCCTCCTCCAGCACCGCACCACGGCCGAACCGCTGGTCGATCACACGAGCCGGGATCTTGCCCTTACGGAAGCCCTTGACCGTGACCTGCTGGTTGATCTTCTTGTACGCCGCGTCGAGGCTGTCCTTGAGCTCCTCGAAGGGCACCTCGACAGTGAGCCGAACCCGGGTCGGGTTCAGGGTCTCCACGGCGCTCTTCACGGTTCGGTCTCCTTGGTGGCTGATTCTTGGATTCTGCCGACGCCGCTGGGTGGCGGTTCCGGCCGATCGGCCCGGTCAGAGAGACACACGGGCACGCAGCTTGCATAGTAACCGCAAGCGGGATGAGGCCCACAACGCGATCTTGCCTCGCGTGATCTTGGTGGTCGGGGTGGCGGGATTTGAACCCACGGCCTTCCGCTCCCAAAGCGGACGCGCTACCAAGCTGCGCCACACCCCGTCGGTGCGACACGTAGGGTACATGCACGAAGACAGTGCGACGCCCCCTCTTTATGGGGTGTGCGGGGACCGCCCGGGACCCGCTACGATGCTGTCCGTGCCGCGGCCTTCGTGACCTGCGGCGCGATGCGCGCGGGCGTAGCTCAATGGTAGAGCCCTAGTCTTCCAAACTAGCTACGCGGGTTCGATTCCCGTCGCCCGCTCTTCCGGCCTCGGGGCCGGGCCGGAGGTTCACTCCTCCGGCCCGGCCCCGAGGCGTTTTCCGTGGTGCGGCCGCACAGTGGGCACTGTCCCCCTCCCCCTGGTCCCGCCGCATCGGAGGCAGCCGTGAAGGATCTCAAGTTCGAGCAGAGCCACCCGATGACAGTGATCGAGGCGGCGGAAGTGCTGGAGGAACTCGCGAAGGGGATGCGGAAAGGCGGCGTGGTGGAGTTGTCCCTCATCACCGGAGTGCTCACGCTGCGGGTCCCCGACGAGCTCTGGGCCGAGGTGGAGTGGGAGGTCGGCGACGGGAAGATCGAGCTGGAGATCGAGTTCACCTGGCCGATCGGGACGGCCCGGGAGACCGCGGCCCCGGCGGCCGAGAGCCCGGAGAAGCCGGCGAACCGGGAGGAGTCGGCGCGGTCCGAGAAGCCCGGGACCCCCGAGAAGTCGGGGACCCCCGAGAACTCCGAGACTCCTGAGAAGCCCGCGAAGCCCGCCCGGGGCCGGAAGACCGCGCCGGCCAAGCGCGCGCGGAGCGGCGCGGACGCAGGCGCGAAGGGGAAGCGGACCGCCGCGAGGACGGCGTGAACCGCACGGGTCCGCGCCGCCGCCGGCGCGGGCTCAGAACTTGATGGAGCTGACGGTCTGCGTTATCGAGTCGAGGAAGCGCTGGATGTCGTCGGCCATGCCCGTGGAGGCAAGGAAGAAGCCGAAGAGCACCGCGACCACGGCCGGACCGGCCTTGAGGTTTCCGCCGCGGATCAGCACCACCAGGATGATCGCCAACAGCAGCACCACAGACAGTGAAATGGCCACAACTGATCACACCCTCGGTCGGTCCCACCTTGCCGCCCGGGAGCACACGTCGAATCACGCCCCCGCTGCCTCCATGGTGCCATCAACTCCCCTGCCCTTGACGCGTGGTGGCCAATCATCCAGGGAGCGAGTCGCCTCTCCGGGGCCCCGGGGCCGGGCGTGGGCGCGGAGCCGGGCGCAAGAGAGAGATAGAGCACATCCGTACAACCAAAGGGGATTCGCCCGAAATTCGGCGTACATAAAGGCGAATCTGGGGCACGCTTCCGTCGCCTAAGCGGCTAATTGCCCCTTATGAGTCGCATGGTTTGGCCACAGGAGCCGCACAGTTAAGGTTCCCGGATGTCCTCCGCTACCCAGAACATAGCCAGGACTCCGCTTCCTGAGGACGAGGTGGCGGGGTCGGTCCCGACGAAGCAGGCCAAGGACAGGGCCGTCGCACCGAAGCCACGCGATCCCTACTTCGACAACGCGAAGTACCTCGCGATCCTGCTCGTGGTGATGGGGCACGCCTGGCCGGCCGTGATCGAGGGCAGCCGGGCCACCCGGAGCCTGTACATGCTGGTCTACACGTTCCACATGCCGGTCTTCATACTGATATCCGGCTATCTGTCGCGGAGTTACACGGGGCGGCCCGACCAGCTCAAGCGGCTCCTCACCGGTGTGGCCGTGCCGTACATCGTCTTCGAAGTGGCCTACACGCTGTTCACCCGATGGGGAACGGGGACCTACCGCTCGATCAGCCTGCTGCATCCCACCTACATGATGTGGTTCCTGCTCGCGCTCTTCGTCTGGCGCCTGACCACACCCTTCTGGCACGTCGTGCGGTGGCCGTTGACGACGTCCCTGGTGATCGCCGGGCTCGCGTCGGTCACCCCGGGCCTCGGCGGGATCCTGGAAGTGCCCCGGATCCTGCAGCTCCTGCCGTACTTCGTGCTGGGCCTGTGCATGAAGCCCGAGCACTTCGCGTTCCTCCGGCGGTGGCCGATACGGGTCGCCGCGGTCCTCGTGTTCGCCGCGGCGGTTCCCCTCGTCTACTGGCGGACCGACACCTGGTTCCTGAGCTGGTTCTACCGCTCCCAGAGCGTGCAGGAGATGGGTGTCGGCCCGGTGCGTGGCCTGCTCATCGTCGGGGCCCTCTTCCTCTGCACGCTGGTGCTGACGGCAGCGTTCCTCTCCCTCGTCCCCGGCAGCCTGCGCTGGTTCACCGCGCTCGGGGCCGGCACCATCTGCGGCTACGTGCTGCACGGGTTCGTGATCCGCGGCGTCAGCTACCTCGGCGCCTTCGAGACGTATCCGTGGCTGACCAGCCCGTCGGGTCGCGTGGTCGTGACCCTCGCCGCTGTCGTGGCGATGACCCTGCTGTGCACTCCGCCGGTGCGCCGGTTGCTCAAGTGGGTGACGGAACCCGATATGGCGTGGGCCTTCCGCAAGGACTCGGCGGCGAAGCGGAGCTGACGCGGACCGCGGCGCGGACCGCGCGACCGGTCGTCTCCCGTCCGGGGCCGGGCCTCAGGTCCGGCGGCTGATGAGCAGCAGGGCGCGGTCGTCGTTGACGTCCTTCGCGCAGGCCTCGATCAGGTGCCAGGCCGCGCCCTCGAAGCCGGAGGCGACGTAGCGGTCGGCCTCGCCCGTCAGGCGGTCGATGCCCTCGGCGATGTCGCGTTCGGCGGATTCGACGAGCCCGTCGGTGAAGAGCATGAGGACGTCGCCGGGCTCCAGCGAGCCCTTGACCGGGTGGAACTCGGCGCCGTCGTAGACACCGAGGAGCGGGCCCTCGCCGGACTTCTCCTCCCAGCGCCCGGTGCCCGCGTGGAGCTGGAGCGCCGGCAGGTGTCCGGCGGAGAGCAGTTCGTAGTCCCCGGACTCCAGGTCGAGGACCAGATGGATCGAGGTGGCGAAGCCCTCGTCCCAGTCCTGGCGCAGCAGGTAGCCGTTGGCGGCCGGCAGGAAGCCGTGCGGCGGCAGGGAGCCGAGGAGTCCGCCGAAGGCACCGGAGAGGAGGAGGGCGCGCGAGCCGGCGTCCATGCCCTTGCCGGACACGTCCGTGAGCAGGACCTCCAGCGTGCGGCCGCCGTTCGTGCGGGCGGCGACCACGAAGTCGCCGGAGAAGGACTGGCCGCCGGCCGGGCGAAGGGCCATCTCGCGGTGCCAGCCCTTGGGGAGGCGCGGCAGGGCGCTCTGCGCCCGGATGCGTTCGCGGAGGTCGAAGAGCATGGTGCCGCCGCGCCGCCAGGGGACACCGACCCGGGCCCGGAACTGCGCGATGAGCAGCCCGAAGAGTCCGCAGGCCGCGACGACCAGGACCGTGCCGGGCGTGACGCGGGCCGGTCCCTGGGTGTACGGGCCGAGCACGATCGACTCGACGATCAGGGCGCCGGCGGCCGCCGCGTACAGGCCGAGCAGGCTCGCGGGGCGCAGGAGCAGTCCCCCGGCGACGATCGGCAGGACGAGCGCGGCGGGCGAGCACCACACGGGATTGGTGAGTGTGCCCCAGGTGATCGCGGGAATGGTGAGGAGCAGTCCGGCGAAGGCGACCCAGTCGGAGCCCTCGCCGCGGAAGTAGTCGACACCGGATCTGCGCAGGGAGATGCGGACCCGGTGCGCGCGTTTGCGCATCCGGGCCGAGTACGAAGCGACACCCGGGCGATTTCTCATTGGCCTGGACCCTATCCACCCGGTCGGATCTCGTGCAGGGGGACCCCTCAGACATTGCGCGTGAAATCGGGTCGCGTCGCGTGCCGGACGTTGATATCGATGGCATATGACGACTGAACTGCGGGTCCTGGACGCGGCCGAGTGGGACGAGTGGTACGGGACTCTGGAGCTCGCCTTCGGAGGGATTCCCGAGTCGCCGGAGGAGCGGCAACTCTGGCAGGACCTGACGGAGTACGACCGTTTCATCGGGGTCTGGGACGGCGAGAGCTGTGTCGGCACGGCGGGCGCGTTCACCTTCCGGATGTCCGTACCGGGCGGGGCGATCGTCCCGGCGGCGGGCGTCACGATGGTGAGCGTGGCCGCGACGCACCGACGGCGCGGGATCCTCAGTTCGATGATGCGGCGTCAGCTCGACGACGTACGCGCGTGGGGTGAGCCGCTGGCCGTGCTGACGGCGTCGGAACCGGAGATCTACGGACGGTTCGGCTACGGCATCGCCACGTACCAGACGCGGGCGACGATCGACACGACGCGGGTGCGGCTCACGGTGCCGGAGGGGACGGACGAGGTGGTGCTGCGGCAGGCCGATCCGGCGAAGGCTGCCGCGGCCTGCGAGGCGGTCTACGCGCGGCTGGTGCCGCGGCGGCCCGGCATGCTGGCCCGCCGGCCCGAGTGGGAGCGGCTGCCGCTGATCGACCCGGAGGGCGACCGGGGCGGGGCCTCGCCGCGGCAGTGCGTGCTGGCGGAGCGGGACGGGGAGGTCGTCGGGTACGCGCTGTACGCGATCAAGCCGGAGTGGTCCCCGGCCGGGGCCGACGGCAGTGTGCTGCTGAAGGACCTGGGGGCGCTGGACCCGGCGGCGGAGGCGGCGCTGTGGCGGTTCCTCTGCTCGATCGACCTGACGTCCTCGGTCCGGATCCACGGCCGGCCGGTGGACGACGCCTGGCAGCACCTGGTGACGGATGTGCGGCGGTGCTCTCCGACGCAGCGCGACTCGCTGTACCTGCGTCTGGTGGACGTGGGTGCGGCGCTGGCGGCGCGGACGTACCAGGCGCCGGTGGACGTGGTGTTCGAGGTGGCGGACGCGTTCTGTCCCTGGAACGAGGGGCGTTGGCGGCTGACGGGGGACGCGCGCGGGGCGGTGTGCGTCCGCACGGACGAGGCCGCGGATCTCGCTCTGTCGGTACGGGACTTGGGGGCGGCGTACCTGGGGGGTGCGAGCCTGACCTCGCTGGCGGCGGCAGGGCGGGTGCGGGAGCTCCGGAGCGGGGCCCTGGTGGAGGCGTCCGTGGGCTTCGGTTCGCCGGTGGCCCCGTGGTTGCCGCACGGGTTCTAGGGGGACGGCCCTTCGGGGCCGGGCGCCCGCGTCAGCGGCGCTGGCAGGCGGGGCACCAGAAGAGGTTGCGGGCGGCGAGGTCGGCGGTGCGGATCTCGCCGCCACAGATGTGGCAGGGCAGCGGGGCCCGGCGGTAGACGTAGACCTCGCCGCCGTGGTCGTCGACGCGCGGCGGGCGGCCCATCGCCTCGGGGGTGTGCTCGGGGCGGACGGTGTCGATGCGGTTGTGGCGGACGCCCTCGCGCATCAGCTCGACGAGGTCGTCCCAGATCGCGTCCCACTCGCGGCGGGTCAGCTCCCTGCCGGCGCGGTACGGGTCGATGCCGTGCCGGAAGAGGACCTCGGCGCGGTACACGTTCCCGACGCCCGCGATGACCTTCTGGTCCATGAGCAGGGCCGCGATCGTGGTGCGGGAGGTCGAGATCCGGCGCCACGCCTTGTCGGGTCCGTCGCCGGCGCGGAGCGGGTCGGGGCCGAGGCGGTCGTGTATCGCCCGCTTCTCGGGTTCGGTGATGAGGGCGCACGTGGTGGGGCCGCGCAGGTCGGCGTAGTGCTCGTCGTTGACGAGGCGCATCCGGACCGTCTCGGTGGGCGGCGCCGCCGGAGTCGTGCCGAAGCCGAGTTTGCCGAACAGGCCGAGGTGCACGTGGACCCAGCCGATGTCCTCGAAGCCGAGGAAGAGGTGCTTGCCGTGGGCGTCGACGGCGTCCAGGACCCGGCCGTCGAGCAGGGCGGCGCTGTCCGAGAACTTGCCCTGGGGGCTGCTCACGCGGACGGGCCGGCCCGCGAAGCGCGCGAGATGGTCATCGGCCAGGCGGCGGATCGTATGCCCCTCGGGCACGGCTGGTCTCCAGAAGGAACGGGCGCCGCGCCGGGACGGCGCGGCCGTGCCGCCGGGGTGAGCCGGCGGCACGGGGTACGGGCGGTCAGCCCTGCTGCGGGTGGTGGGCCGGGATCGGGGGGAGCTCGCCGGTGGTCTCGTACGCGGAGAGCATGTCGATCCGGCGGGTGTGACGCTCGTCACCGGAGTACGGGGTGCCGAGGAAGATCTCGACGAACTTGGTCGCCTCTTCCTGGGTGTGCATCCGGCCACCGATGGAGACGACGTTGGCGTTGTTGTGCTCGCGGCCGAGGGCGGCGGTCTGCTCGCTCCAGGCGAGGGCCGCGCGCACCCCCTTCACCTTGTTCGCGGCGATCTGCTCGCCGTTGCCGGAGCCGCCGATGACGATGCCCAGGCTGTCCGGGTCCGCGGCCGTCTTCTCGGCGGCACGCAGGCAGAACGGCGGGTAGTCGTCCAGGGCGTCGTAGATGTGGGGTCCACAGTCGACGGGCTCGTGGCCATGGGCCTTCAGCCACTCGACGAGGTGGTTCTTGAGTTCGAAACCGGCATGGTCGGAGCCGAGGTACACGCGCATGGTTCCGAGTGTGGCACGCGGGGTCCCGGGTAGCGGTCAGCGGGGTCGGGGCCGTCACCTGTTCCGGTCCGGACCTTTCGGCCCCGCGCAACGATCCGGAATCAGGTCTTCCGATCTACCCGCATCCCAGTGTTCAATGCACGGGCTCGCGACCCGAGTGCACCCCTGACCTAAGGAAGCGTTCATGAACACGCAGCCGACCCTCACGAAGGAAGGCGGAACCACCGACGATCTCGGTGATTCCCAGCATTCCGACGGACTCAAGGCCGGTCTCAAGAATCGTCACCTCTCGATGATCGCCATCGGTGGCGTCATCGGCGCCGGGCTCTTCGGCGGCTCCGCCGCCGGCATCAAGGCCGCGGGCCCCGGCATCCTGCTGTCCTACGCGCTCGTGGGCGCGATGGTCGTCTTCGTCATGCGGATGCTCGGCGAGATGTCCGTGGCCAACCCCACCTCCGGCTCCTTCTCGGCGCACGCCGACCGGGCGCTCGGCCGCTGGGCGGGCTTCTCCATCGGCTGGCTGTACTGGTTCTTCTGGGTCGTCGTCCTCGCCGTCGAGGCGACCATGGGTGCGGACATCCTGAACGGCTGGATCCCGTCCGTCCCCCAGTGGGCGTGGGCGCTGATCGTGATGGTCGTCCTGACCGCCACCAACCTCGGCTCGGTCGCCTCCTACGGTGAGTTCGAGTTCTGGTTCGCCGGCATCAAGGTCGTCGCCATCGCCGCCTTCATCGTGGTGGGCGGGCTGGCGGTCTTCGGTGTCCTGCCCGGCGCGGACACCTCGGCCGCCGGACTGAGCAACCTCACCGAGCACGGCGGCTTCCTGCCCAACGGCTACGGCGCGATCCTCACCGGCATCCTGATGGTCGTCTTCTCCTTCATGGGCAGCGAGATCGTCACCCTCGCCGCCGGAGAGTCGTCGGACCCGCGCCGCGCGGTCGCCAAGGCCACCAACAGCGTGATCTGGCGCGTCGGCATCTTCTACCTCGGCTCGATCCTGGTGGTCGTCTCGCTGCTGCCGTGGAACGACCCGTCGCTGCAGAAGGACGGCTCGTACGTCGCGGCGCTCAACTCGATCGGCATCCCGCACGCCGGTCAGATCATGAACGTCATCATCCTGACCGCGGTGCTGTCCTGCCTGAACTCGGGCCTCTACACCGCCTCCCGCATGGCGCACTCCCTCGGCCGGCGCGGTGACGCGCCGAAGGCCTTCGCCCGCACGAACGCGAAGGGCGTGCCGCAGGCCGCCATCATCGGGTCGGTCGTCTTCGGCTTCGTCGCCGTCTTCTTCAACTACAAGTGGCCCGACACGGTCTTCGCCTTCCTGCTGAACGCGTCCGGCGCGATCGCGCTCTTCGTCTGGCTGGTCATCTGCTTCTCGCAGCTGCGCATGCGCAAGATCATCCTGCGGGAGGCCCCGGAGAAGCTGCTCGTGAAGATGTGGCTCTTCCCGTACCTGACCTGGGCGACGATCGGCATGATCGTCTTCGTCCTCGGCTTCATGCTCTACGACGGCGGTTCCGCGCGTGAGCAGGTCCTGCTGTCGCTGCTGGTGGCGGGCCTGGTCGTGGCGATCGCCGTGGTCCGTGACCGCTTCGGCAAGACCGCGGAGCCCGTCACCAAGGACTGAATCCATACCTGACGGACGATGTCAGGTATGCGCGGAAGGCTCTCCGTACACCGACCACCTCGGGAACGGAGAGCCTTCTCATGTCCCTCACCGCCTCGCACGTCTTCCGCCCCGGCGACGCCGGGTACGCCGAGGAGATCGCCGGATTCCAGACCGGCTTCGCCGTCCGCCCCGAGGTCGTCGTCGGGGCCACCGACGCCGAAGAGGTCCGGGCGGCCGTCTCCCACGCCGACCGGCGCGGGCTGCCCATCGGCGTCCAGGCCACCGGGCACGGACTGCCCGGCGCGGCCGAGGGCGGAATGCTGATCACCACCCGGCGGATGGACGGGGTACGGATCGACGCCGTGGCGCGGACCGCGCACATCGAGGCCGGGGTGCGGTGGGGGCAGGTCGTCGAGGCGGCCGCCCCGCACGGCCTCGCCCCGTCGAACGGGACCTCGCCGGACGTCGGCATCCCAGCGGCGCGCTCGCCGAGGAGCGGGCCGACGCGGTGCCGCACCGCGACGCGCGCTGCCTGGTGCGGGCGCTGCACCCGATCGGAGAGGACGGGACGGGGCCGATCAAGGAGCTCCACGCGCGCGTGGAGCTGACGGTCGCTCCGTGGGCCACCGGCCGGGCGCTGAACTTCCTGTTCGGGGACGGCGAGCGGACGGAGGGGCTGTACGACGCCGAAACGCGCAAGAGGCTCGCCCGGGTCAAGTCGACGTACGACCCGGCGAACCTCTTCCGCAGGAACCACACCATCGCGCCCGGCCAGGGTCGGCCGCGTCCGGCCGCCCGGGGGCCTGCCGGGGTGGCCGCGTCAGCCCTTCCGGCCGAGCAGCTTCCAGGCGGTGGGCAGCACGCCCATCGCCAGCGCGGCCTTGAGCGCGTCGCCGATCAGGAACGGGGTGAGGCCGGCCGCGACGGCCTGCGGCAGCGACATGCCGGTGGCCAGGGCGAGGTACGGCACGCCCACCGCGTAGATGATCAGGGAGCCGAGCGCCATCGTGCCCGCGGCGCGGAGCACGGAGCGGTCGGCTCCGCGGCGCGCGAGGGCGCCGACGACGGTGGCGGCGAGCAGCATGCCGAGGATGTAGCCGAACGAGGGCATCGTGTAGCCGGAGGTGGCCTGCGCGAACCAGGGCACGCCCGCCATGCCGGCGAGGGCGTACACGGCGAGGGCGAGGAAGCCGCGGCGGGCGCCGAGCGCCGTGCCGACGAGCAGGGCCGCGAACGTCTGGCCGGAGACCGGGACCGGGGAGCCGGGGACCGGGACGGAGATCTGCGCGGCGAGGCCGGTGAGCGCGGCGCCGCCGACGACCAGCGCGATGTCGCGGGTCCTGCCGGCGGGGACGAGGTCGGCGAGGACCGTTCCCGGGCGCAGGGAACGGACGGGTGCGGCGGCGGTGCTCATCGGTACTCCGCGGGGTGAGGGTGGCACGGACAGGTTGACCGTAGTCGAGGAGTGAACGCTCGATCACCATCAGCCGCCCACAAAGCGGGGGTTGAGCTCTTCGTGGGGATCGGACAAAGGGCAGCGACCAACCCCTCGCGCCACGTGATGCTTGTCACTGGGAAGCTCGCCGAGAGGTCCCTTTTGCGTCAAGGGGCGGTCACCGGAGAGACTGTGGGGTCTCCATAAAACCTTCGAGAACCAGCGAGAGCACGAGCCTTTCCCATGCACGACGCGCCGCCCGCCTCCTCGGCTCCCCTCGCCCCCGAACCGGAGCCGCTCTCCCACGGGCTGAAGCAGCGTCACCTGACGATGCTCGGGCTCGGCGGGGTGATCGGGGCCGGTCTCTTCGTCGGTTCCGGCGCGGGCATCGCGGTCGCCGGGCCCGGCATCGTCCTCTCGTACCTGATCGCGGGCACGCTCGCGATGCTGATCATGCGGATGCTGGGCGAGATGTCGGCGGCCATGCCGGCCTCGGGCGCCTTCTCCGTGCACGCCGAGCGGGCGCTCGGGCGCTGGGCGGGCTTCTCGGTGGGATGGCTGTACTGGTTCCTGCTGGTCGTCGTCCTCGCGGTGGAGGCGACGGGCGCGGCGCGGATCGCGCACGGCTGGGTGCCGGGCGTGCCGCAGTGGGGCTGGGTGCTGGTCTTCATGGTCGTGTTCACCGCCGCCAACCTCGCGGCGGTGAAGAACTTCGGCGAGTTCGAGTTCTGGTTCGCGGCGCTCAAGGTGGGCGCGATCGTGCTGTTCCTGGTCCTGGGGACGCTGGCGATCGCGGGCCTGCTCCCCGACACCGACCCGGTGGGGACGGCGAACCTGACCGGCCGGGGCGGCTTCCTGCCCAACGGCTGGGAGGGCGTGGTCTCCGGGGTCCTCGCCGTCGTCTTCGCCTTCGGCGGCCTCGAGGTCGTGACGATCGCGGCCGCCGAGTCCGACGACCCGGCGCGCAACGTGGCGCGGGCGGTGCGCAGCGCCGTGTGGCGGATCCTCCTCTTCTACGTGGGGTCGATGCTGGTCATCGTGACCCTGCTGCCCTGGACCTCGATGAAGCCGGGCGAGTCGCCGTACGTCGCCGTGCTCGACTCCCTCGGGGTGCCGTCGGCCGGCCAGATCATGAACGTCGTGGTCTTCGTGGCGCTGCTCTCGGCGCTCAACGCCAACCTGTACGGGTCCTCGCGGATGGTCTTCTCCCTCGCCGAGCGGGGCGAGGCGCCGAAGGGGCTGCTGAGGATCTCGGCCGGCGGGGTACCGCGCCGCGCGGTGCTCGCGTCGGTCGCCTTCGGCTTCGTCTCCGTGCTGCTGAATCTGAAGTGGCCGGATTCGGTCTTCCTCTACATGCTCAACGCGGTCGGCGCCGTCCTGCTCTTCGTCTGGGGTCTGATCGCGGTCTCCCAGCTGAGGCTGCGCCGCCGGATCGAGCGGGAGGCTCCGGAGACCCTGACGCTGCGTATGTGGGGCTTCCCGTGGCTGACCTGGGCGGCGCTGGCCGCGATGGGCGCCGTCCTGGTGCTGATGCTGGCCGACGGCGGGACGCGGCCGCAGGTGCTGTGGTCGGGAGCGGCCACCGGGATCGTCCTGCTGGTGGCCCGGTTGCGGGAGCCACGCACGGTTCGGTCATGATCCTTCACGTTGTGTGAAGATCGTGACCGTATAGCGGACATCTGTTCCCTGTGAGCGGGGAGCCCGCCCAGACTGTGGGCCGTTCCCCGTCGCAGCCAATGAACAGGGCGGCCCATGTCACGGACCACCGCGCCCGAGCCCGTCGACCGCAAGGACGACCCGGCACCCGTCTCCCAGGGACTCACGCACGGCCTCAAGCAGCGTCATCTGTCGATGATCGCCCTCGGTGGCGTCATCGGCGCCGGCCTCTTCGTCGGCTCCGGCGCCGGTATCGCCGCCGCCGGTCCCTCGATCGTGGTCGCCTACGCCCTCTCCGGTCTGCTCGTCATGCTGGTGATGCGGATGCTCGGGGAGATGTCGGCGGCGAACCCGGCCTCCGGCTCCTTCTCCGTCCACGCGGAGCGCGCGATCGGCCCGTGGGCCGGCTTCACCGCGGGCTGGGCCTTCTGGTTCCTGCTCTGTGTGGCCGTCGGCCTGGAGGGCATCGGCGCGGCGAAGATCATGACCGGCTGGTTCCCCGGCACCCCGGAGTGGGCCTGGGTGGCCCTCTTCATGCTGGTGTTCTGCGCGACCAACCTGGCGGCGGTGAAGAACTTCGGCGAGTTCGAGTTCTGGTTCGCCGCGCTCAAGGTCGGGGCGATCGTCCTCTTCCTCGGCATCGGTGTGCTCGCCATCGTCGGCGTGCTGCCGGGAACGGACGCCCCGGGGAGCGCGAACCTCACCGGTGACGGCGGGTTCTTCCCGAACGGTTCCGAGGGTCTGATCGTCGGCCTGCTCGCCTCCGTCTTCGCGTACGGCGGCCTGGAGACGGTCACCATCGCGGCGGCCGAGTCCGAGCACCCCGTGCAGGGCGTCGCCAAGGCGGTCCGTACGGCGATGTGGCGTATCGCGCTCTTCTACGTCGGCTCGATGGCGGTCATCGTCACACTCGTCCCGTGGGACGACGAGGCGGTCGTCTCGAAGGGCCCGTACGTCGCGACGCTCGACCACCTGGGCATCCCGGCCGCCGGTCAGATCATGAACGTGGTCGTCCTGATCGCCCTGCTCTCGGCCATGAACGCCAACATCTACGGCGCGTCCCGGATGGCCACCTCGCTGGTCGCCCGCGGCCAGGGTCCCAAGGCCCTGGGCCGGACCTTCGGCGGCGTGCCGCGCCCGGCGGTGCTCGTCTCCTCCGCCTTCGGCTTCGTCTGCGTGCTGCTGAGCTACTGGCGGCCCGACGACATCTTCGCCTGGCTCCTGAACACCATCGGCGCGATCATCCTCGTCGTCTGGTTCTTCATCGCCGTCTCGCAGCTGCTGCTGCGCCGCCGGACCGAGCGGGAGGCGCCGGAGAGGCTGGTCGTGAAGATGTGGGCGTTCCCGTTCCTGACGTGGGTGGCGCTGGCCGGCATGGCGGCGATCTTCTTCCTGATGGCCCGCCAGGAGGGCACCCGGGTGCAGCTGTACTGGACGGGCGGGCTCACGGTGCTGCTCGCCGCGATCGGTTACGTCGTGCAGAAGGCGCGCGGACCGGTGTCGCAGGACGCCTGACCCACCCCTGCCAACGGAAACCCCCGGGCCTTTCGGTCCGGGGGTTTCGTGTCTTCCGCCGGGAGACCTAGGCCCAAGGGCTGATCAACTTCGGGGCGCTGCTGCTGTTAGCCTGCACTTGCATATAGGTTGCAATAAGCACCGGCAGCGAGAGGCTCGGCACATGGCGATCTACACCCTTCCGGAACTGCCGTACGACTACGCGGCGCTGGAGCCGGTGATCAATCCGGAGATCATCGAGCTGCACCACGACAAGCACCACGCCGCGTACGTCAAGGGCGCGAACGACACCCTGGAGCAGCTCGAAGAGGCGCGCGACAAGGAGCAGTGGGGCGCGATCAACGGCCTGGAGAAGAACCTCGCGTTCCATCTCTCCGGCCACATCCTGCACAGCATCTACTGGAACAACATGGACAGCCCGAAGGACGGCGGCGGCGGCGAGCCGCTGGCCGCCGACGGCGTGGGTGACCTCGCGGAGGCGATCACCGAGTCCTTCGGCTCCTTCGCCAAGTTCAAGGCCCAGCTGACCAAGGCCGCCGCGACCACCCAGGGTTCCGGCTGGGGCGTCCTCGCGTACGAGCCGATCAGCGGCCGGCTGATCGTCGAGCAGGTCTACGACCACCAGGGCAACGTGGGCCAGGGCTCGGTCCCGGTGCTGGTCTTCGACGCCTGGGAGCACGCCTTCTACCTGCAGTACAAGAACCAGAAAGTGGACTTCATCGAGGCCATGTGGCAGGTCGTCAACTGGCAGGACGTGCAGAAGCGCTACACGGACGCCAAGGGACGCACCCCGCTCATCGGCATCTGAGGAACGCCCTGCTCGTGATCGTCTTCTCAACCTTCACGGGGCAGGCGGAAAAAGGGACGACCCCCGCGACATCGCGGGGGTCGTCCGTTCGTGGTGCGGGGACTACTCGAAGCTCGGCGCCGCCGTCCGCGTGCGCTTGATCTCGTAGAAGCCGGGCGTCGACGCCACCAGCAGCGTGCCGTCCCACAGCCGGGCCGCCGCCTCGCCCCGCGGGGCCGGAGTCACGACGGGCCCGAAGAAGGCGACCTGCTCGCCGTCCGCGCCCGGCACGGAGATGACCGGCGTGCCTACGTCCTGGCCGACCTTGTCGATGCCCTCCTTGTGGGAGGCGCGCAGCTCGGCGTCGTAGGTGTCCTTGTCGGCGTACTCCACGAGATCGGCCGGCAGACCGACGTCCGCGAGTGCCTCGGAGATCGCCTCGCGCGTGGGGCCCTCCCCCTTGTTGTGGAACCGGGTGCCGAGCGCGGTGTAGAGCTTGCCGACGACCTCGTCACCGTGCAGCTGCTGGGCCGCTATCACCACGCGGACCGGGCCCCATGCCTGGGTCTCCAGCATCTCCCGGTACTCGGCCGGGACCTCGTCCAGCTTGTCCTCGTTCAGGACGGCCAGGCTCATCACCTTCCAGCGCACGTCGACCGGGCGCACCTTCTCGACCTCGAGCATCCAGCGGGACGTCATCCAGGCCCAGGGGCACAGCGGGTCGAACCAGAAGTCGGCGGTGGTCCTGCTCTCGGACATGTCACTCCTCAGGGACGGTGTCTATGCGCCAGAGGGGCAACGTCCACGCCCGGCGGGGGCATTCCCCTGTGCCGTACGTCAGTGGCACATGGGAGGATCGGTGCTGTTTCGAACGCGCCACGAAGGAGTGACCGTGCCCGGTGAGAATCTGTCCCGCGACGAGGCCCGTGAGCGGGCCGCGCTGCTGTCCGTCGACGGGTACGAGGTCGCCCTCGATCTGCGCTCGGCGATCGGCGAGTCGAGCGAGGAGGTCCGCACCTTCCGCTCGGTGACGACCATCCGGTTCCGTCGGACGGGCGCGGGCACCACCACCTTCGTGGACCTGATCGCCCCCGCGGTCACGTCGGTGGAGCTCAACGGCCGCGCGCTCGACCCGGCCGCCGTCTTCGACGGCGCGCGGATCACCCTGGACGGCCTGGCCGACGACAACGTGCTGGTGGTCGACGCCCAGTGCGCGTACAGCCGGACCGGCGAGGGCATGCACCGCTTCGTCGACCCGGAGGACGGCGAGGTCTACCTCTACACGCAGTACGAGCCGGCCGACGCCCGCCGCGTGTACGCCACCTTCGAGCAGCCCGACCTGAAGGCCCCGCACCTCTTCTCGGTGACCGCGCCCGAGGGCTGGACGGTGTGGAGCAACGGCGCCGGGGAGCAGGACGCCGAGGGCGTGTGGCGCTTCGCGGAGACGGCGCCGATCTCGACGTACATCAGCTGCGTCGTCGCGGGGCCGTACCACTACGTCACGGACACGTACAAGCGGGGCGATCTGGAGATCCCGCTCGGCGCGATGTGCCGCAAGGGGCTCGCCAAGCACTTCGACGCGGACGACGTCTTCCTGATCACCAAGCAGGGCTTCGACTTCTTCCACGACAACTTCGACTACCCGTACCCCTTCGGGAAGTACGACCAGGCCTTCGTCCCCGAGTACAACCTCGGCGCGATGGAGAACCCGGGCATGGTGACCTTCCGCGAGGAGTACATCTACCGCGGCAAGGTCACGCAGGCCGCGTACGAGCGCCGGGCCAACGTCATCCTCCACGAGATGGCGCACATGTGGTTCGGGGACCTGGTCACCATGGTGTGGTGGGACGACCTGTGGCTGAAGGAGTCCTTCGCCGACTTCATGGGCTCCTTCTCGCTGGCCGAGGCGACCCGCTTCACCAACAGCTGGGTGACCTTCGCCAACAACCGCAAGGCGTGGGCGTACCGCGCCGACCAGCTCCCCTCCACGCACCCGATCACGGCCGACATCCGTGACCTGGAGGACGCCAAGCTGAACTTCGACGGCATCACGTACGCCAAGGGCGCCTCCGTCCTGAAGCAGCTCGTGGCCTACGCGGGCCGGGACGCCTTCCTGGAGGGCGCCCGCCGCTACTTCAAGCGGCACGCGTACGGGAACACGCGCCTGACCGACCTGCTGTCGGTCCTGGAGGAGACCTCCGGGCGCGACATGAGGGCGTGGTCCACGTCCTGGCTGCAGACCTCGGGCGTCAACACGCTGACCCCGGTGGTCACGTACGACGCGGAGGGGCGCGTCACGGAGCTGGCCGTCCTCCAGGACGGCGACGCGCTCCGGCCGCACCGGGCGGCGGTCGGCCTGTACAAGCTGTCGGTGGAGGGCGAGCTCGTACGGTACGCCCGGGCCGAGGCGGACATCGACGGGACGCGGACCGTCGTGGCCGAGCTCGCGGGCTCGGACCGGCCCGACCTGGTGCTCGTCAACGACGACGACCTGACCTACTGCAAGATCCGCTTCGACGAGCGCTCCCTGGCGACCCTGCGGACGCATCTGGGTGGCATCACGGACCCGCTGGCGCGCGCGCTGTGCTGGTCGGCGCTGTGGAACCTGACGCGGGACGGTCTGATGCCCGCCCGGGACTTCGCGGCGGTCGTCCTGGACTTCGCGGGCCGGGAGACGGACATCGGCGTGCTGCAGATGGTGCACGCCTGGGCGCGGTCGGCGGTGACGCACTACGCGGCACCCGCATGGCGTGCGGAGGGCGGCCGGCTGCTCGCCGAGGGCGGGCTGCGCGAGCTGCGTCTGGCCGAGCCGGGCAGCGAGCACCAGCTGACCTGGGCGCGGTTCTTCGCGTCCGTCGCCGGCTCCGAGGCGGACTTCCAGCTGCTCGGGGGGCTGCTCGACGGCACGGCGAAGATCGACGGGCTCGATGTCGACCAGGAGCTGCGCTGGGCGTTCCTGGAGCCGCTGGCCGCGCACGGCCTGGCCGACGAGAGCCGGATCGGCGAGGAGCTGGCCCGGGACGACACCGCGAGCGGCAAGCGCCACCAGGTCCGCTGTCTGGCGGCCCGGCCCTCGGCGGCGGTCAAGGCACAGGCCTGGGCGCAGGTCGTCGAGTCGGACAAGCTGTCGAACGC
The DNA here is from genome assembly GCF_055564335.1 of Streptomyces sp. NPDC029139. Lineage (NCBI taxonomy): Bacteria > Bacillati > Actinomycetota > Actinomycetes > Kitasatosporales > Streptomycetaceae > Streptomyces > Streptomyces sp. NPDC029139. The sequence goes on from NZ_JBVHWN010000005.1 coordinate 120,950, forward strand.
GCTGGTGGAAGCCACGATCGCGGGCTTCGTGCAGCCCTCCCAGCGGGAGCTGATCGCACCGTACGCGGAGAAGTACTTCGCGGTGATCGAGCGGGTCTGGGACGAGCGCTCGATCCAGATCGGGATGGACGTGGTCAGGGGCCTGTTCCCGAGCCTGCGGGGCGAGGAGGCGCTGGACGCGACGGACGCGTGGCTCGCCGCGCACGAGTCGGCCGCGCCCGCCCTGCGCCGCCTGGTCCTCGAGGGCCGTGACGACCTGGCGCGGGCGCTGCGCGCGCAGGCGTGCGACGCCGGGGTGTGACCCGGAGGAGTGCCGCGGGGTGCGGCTCCCCCTCGACGAGGAGGGCCGCGCCCCATCGGCAGTCGAACGTGCGTACTTTAGGACGGGGTTGTCCGGATTGAGCGACGGATTTGTAACAGCGGTTAGCGGAGGTCCGGGAAGCGGAAGACCCCCGTCATGAACCACAACACCCCCATCAGCCCCCGCCCGCTCCCCCTCTCCCCCCTGCCGGCGAACCCGCAACGCGTCGTGTCCGTCGCCGAGTTGCGCGCCCAGGGACTGTCTTCCGCCGCGATCTCCGCGCACTGCCGGCCGGGTGGCGGATGGCAGCAGATCCTCCCCGGGGTCTTCCTGCTGCACCCGGGGCAGCCCACCAGCGAGGACCGGCTGCGGGCCGCGCTCCTCTACGCCCGCCGCTCCGGCGGGGTGCCCATGCAGGGGTCCGAGGCGATGATCACCGGGCTCGCCGCACTCGCCCTGCACCGCTTCTCGTCCGCTCCGCCGCTGCTCTCCCTGGACATGATCGACGTCCTGGTGCCGCGCACCCGCCGTCTGCGGTCCACCGGCTGGGCGCGGGTGGTGCGCGCCCAGGACATGCCGGAGCCGCTGGAGATCACCGGGGTGCCGGTCGCCCCGGTCGCCCGGGCCCTCGCCGACGCCGTGTCCGGGCTGACCGACGCGGGCGTGGTGCGCCGGCTTCTCACCGAGGCGGTGCGCGGCGGGCACTGCGAACCGGGAGCTGTGGTACGGGAGTTGAACCGGGCGCGGCTGCTCACCCGGGCGCATGTGGTGGACGCGGTGGACTCGCTGCTCGCGGAGGGCCGGAGCATCGCCGAGGAGCGGCTGTACGAGATGGTGCGGGAGTTCGCCCTGCCGGACCCGCTGTGGAACGTGGACCTGCGGCTGCCCGGCGGCCCGCACCTCGGCGGCCTCGACGCGTACTGGCCGGACCACGCGGTGGCGGTGGAGCTGGACACGCGGGCTCCGCGGCAGGACGACGACGCGCTGTGGTCGGAGTACACCCGTAAGCGCGAGCACCTGGAGCGGCTCGGCATCACGGTCGTCCACATCACCCCGCGCAAGCTGCGCGAGGCGATGGACCAGCAGGCCACCGTGGTCCGTACGGCCCTCATGGCCGCGTCGGACCGGCAGCCCGCCGCCTACGTCGTCGTCCTGCCCCGGTGAGGGTCAGCCCTTCGGGACGGTGCCGCAGAACTCCGCCTCGATGACGGGCCGGCTGTCACCCGTCCAGTCGGCGTTGAAGTTCAGGGCGAGCGAGTGCTCGCCGTCCCTCGTCGTGAGGGCCTCCGAGGTGGAGCCGTGGATGCCTCCGCCGTGGCCCCACACCTCCTTGCCGCAGCTCAGCTTCTGCTGCATCAGCCCGAGGCCGTAGCGGACCCCCGGCATCTCGGCGCTGACGGGCACCCCTCGCGTCATCTCACGCTGCTCGGCCTTCGGCAGCAGCTTCCCCTTGAGCAGGGCCCGGTAGAAGGTCTGCAGATCGTTGGAGTCGGAGATCATCTCGCCCGCCGCGTACGCGAGGGTGGGGTTGAGCTCGGTGACGTCGTAGGTCTTCGTGGCGTTCGGGTCGATCGAGAGCGTCGAGTACGCCCGGGAACCGGGCTTCGGCATCGTGACGGACGTGCCGGGCACACTGGTGGCGCGCAGGTGCAGCGGCTTGATGATCCGGCGCTCGACCTCCTTGCCGTACGGGCGGCCGGTCGCCTTCTCGATGACCATCCCCGCGAGGACGTAGTTGGTGTTGGAGTAGTTCCAGGAGGTGCCGGGGGTGAAGTCCGGCTTGTGGGTCATCGCTATGGCGACGAGCTGCTCGGGGGTCCAGGTGTCGTAGCGGTGCTCCAGGAATTCGGGGCCGAAGACCTTCTGCTGGAAGGCGGGGTCCTCGGTGTAGCTGTGGACGCCACTGGTGTGGTTGAGAAGCTGGCGGACGGTGATCTTCCGACCGTCGTGGCCGTTGCCCCGGACGGTGCCGGGCAGCCACTTCTCGACGGGGTCGTCGAGGTCGAGGCGGCCCTCGGCCTGGAGCTGGAGGAGGACGGTGGCCACGAAGGTCTTGGTGATGGAGCCGACCCGGTAGCGGTCCTTGCCGCCGCGCTCGCCCGCCGTGCCGGTCCAGCCGCCGCGACCGGTCCGGGCCTGGGCGACGGCGCCCGGCACGCCGGCCTCCACCGCCGCGTCGAGGGCCTGCTGGGTGGCGCGGTGGTCCGTCTTCGGCGGTGCGCCGGCCGCGACCGCGGGCGCGGCGAGGGCGGTGGCGGTGAGGGCGGCCACGGCGGTGGCGGCGAGGACGGTACGGGCGGTGCGGATACGGGTCGTACGGACTGCTGACATCGTGCGAGCTCCCCTGTCGTGAACTGCGGTCACGGGAGGGGACTCCGGCCCGGGACGGCGGGTTGAGGGCTCGTCCGGGGGTTGAGCGAGTTTCAGCCGTTCGCCGGATCGGCGAGCCGGGAGCGGCCGACCGGGGGGCGTTCGCGCCAGAGTTGGAGGCCGATGTCCACGAGTTCGACGCGGGCGAGGCCGGGGACGGCGTCGAGGGGATGCCAGGCGGCGAGGTCGGTGGAGCCGCCGATCTCGTTGCGCAGGGCGCCTCCGGTGACGCGGCTCTCGTAGATGATCCGCAGTCCCTGGAAGTCCCCCGGGCCGGCCAGCCGGCGCAGCCGGCCGCGGCGGATGGAGTCGATACCGAGCAGGGCCACCGGCTCGGTGACGTACCCGGTCTCCTCCTCGACCTCGCGGACGACGGTGTCGACCGGCTCCTCGCCGTGGTCCATCCCGCCGCCGGGGAGGGTCCACCGTTTGGCGCCGGCTCTGTCCACCCAGCGGGCGAGGAGTATCTCGTCGTCACGGACACACACGGCGTAGGCCGCCACCCTCAACTCCTGCTTCATGGTCCGAGGTTAGAACCAGTACGCCGGGTACGTCCGCCCCGCGGCCCGGGCGCCGGCGAGGCCGACGGCGACGAGCAGGACGCTCGCGAGGGCGAGCAGCGAGAGGAAGCTCCAGAACGGCGGATTCTGGAGGGTGACGATCACGGCCGTCGCCGCGGCGGGCGAGTGCGGGGTGCGGGCGGCCATCATGACGCCGAGCGCGAGACCGCCGGCGAGTGCCGCGCCCCACAGGCCGGGTCCCGTGACGAGCAGCACGGCGAAGCCGGTGAGCGCGGAGAGGAGTTGGCCGCCGACCACCGAACGGGGCTGGGAGAGCGGCAGGTCCGGTGCGCCGGCGACGAGCGCCATGCTGGCCGCCAGGGGTGGGATCAGCAGGGGCTGGTGAAGGACGGTGCCGCACGCGACGAGGACGAGGAGCGCCGCGACGCTGACGGAGGTGGCCGTGGCGACGGCGCGGGGGTGGGGTCGGGCGGGGGCGGAGACCATTCACGCGTCCAGGGGTGGGTTGGCGGGCGAGTACTCGGGGCGGGACCAGCGCAGGGGGCTGGCGTTCGGGGTCTCGACCGTCCGCTCGACATGGAAGCGGGCGGTACGGACCCCGTCGGGGGCGTACGTCGTGTGGGCGCGGCCGGTCAGCTGGAGCGTGGTGCCGGTGTGCCAGTCGAGGAAGAGCAGTCCCGCGCGGTCGTCGACCTCCAGGTTGCCGAGGGTCAGGAACATCGCGTTGCCGGGATAGTCCCGCCAGCTCAGGTCGGTGGGCGAGTCGACCCGGACGAAGCCGGGGTGGCCGCCGCGGTGGCTCGCGTCCGCGCCGTCGGGGGCCGTGGTCGCGATGAAGAAGGTGTCGGCGGCGCGGACGAGACGCTCCTGGCCGGGGGTGAGCGCCTCCCCGCGCCGCGCGGCACCGGCCGGGGTGCGGGGGCCGGGCTCGGGGTCGTACAGCTCCCGCTTCTGGAGGTACTTCGGGCAGTTGGAGAAGACCTGTTCCGCCTCGACGGTGAAGCCGCGGGCGCTGGGGCGGGCGATGCCGTTGAGGCGCATGCGGCGGCGGGTGCGCGGGTCGAGGGCGATCGTCCCCACCGGGGCGCCGTCGGGGGCGGGGAGGGGCGCGGCCACGGAGATCGTGTGCGGGCCCGTCGCCCGGACGAAGCCGGGGGCGCCGGTCAGGAGGGTGCTCCAGACCTGTCCCCCGGCGTCCGCCGCGCCGAGCACCAGCATGGGCTGGAGTGCCAGGAAGGCGGCGGCGACGGGGCGGATGCCGGGGGTGACGGAGGGAGCGATGTGGGCGGCGAGGGCCTGGACGCCGAGCCTTTCCTGGACGGCCAGGGAACCCTTGTTGTACGCGTTCATCGGGGGCCTTTCGGGCTCGGGTCCTGGGGCCGGGTGCGGGGCCCCGGTACGTGGGTGGGTCGTGCGCCCCGCTCCTGCGCCTTAGAAGAAGCCGCAGGTCGGGGCCGACTCCGTCGGGGCCTCGGTGCCCTCCGCGCCCGTCTTGGCGTAGATCTCCAGGCGGGTGCCGTCCGGGTCGTGGAAGAAGATGCCGCCGGAGGCGCCGCCCTCGGCGTGGGGGACCACGCCGTCGTAGGCGAACGACGTGCCGCGCTCCTTCAGGGCCGCCTCCGCCGCCCTCACCCGCTCGATCGACTCGGCCTCGAAGGCCAGATGGTGCAGGCCCGCCCGGGTGGAGGCGTACGCGCTCTCCGCCTGCTGCCAGAGCGTGAGGACGAGCCGTCCGTCCTGGCCGAGGAAGGCGTAGCGCCGGCCCTCCTCCTTGCCCTCGCCGAGCACCTCGAAGCCGAGGACGTCCCCGTAGAAGCCGAGCGAGCGCTCCAGGTCCGTGACATTGAGTCCGATGTGGCCGGTGTTCAGCGTTCCGATCGCCGACATGGCGGTTCCCCTCTCCGAGTGGCTAACCTCTTAACTTGACTTTAGAGGTTAGAAGCCCGGCTCCGCAACCGCTCACGTAACCTTGAGGGGTTAGTTCTTCGAGGAGGGTGTCCGCCATGACCGTTTCCGACCCGCGGCCCCTGCTCGGCGAGCCCGTCTCGCTCGACCTGCTCAACACCCGCTGGATGCTGGACGGGGGGCGCCAGGACCTGCTCACGGACACGGGCGGCCTGGCCATCTGGCTCGCCGCGAACGACCTCGACGAGCGCTTCGCCGCCGACGCGACGACCCTCCGGCACACGCTCGTCGCCCGGGACGCCCTCGCCGGCGTCGTCGATCTCTCCGGCGACCTCCCCGGCGACCCCGCCGCCGTCGCGCGCGTCGACGCCGTCCTCGGGCACGGCCGCATCCGCGCGACCCTCACACCCGGGGGGCCGGGCGAGGAGCCGGAGTTCGAGGACGCCACCTGGGGACCCGGCTGGACCGCCGTCCGCGACTACCTCGATCTGCTGCGCACCGCTCCGGACCGGATCCGGGCCTGCGCCCACGAGGCGTGCATCCTGCATTTCTTCGACACCTCGCGGAACGGCACGCGACGGTGGTGCTCGATGACGAAGTGCGGCAACCGGGCCAAGGCCTCGCGACACTACGCCCGTACAAAGGACAACTAACTGGCGGTACAAGCGAGTCGTTTCGCCCCCTTTCGAGAGGGTTCGCTCCTCATGGCGCATCACGTCCGGTGGCGGATGTGTGCCAAGGCCGTAAACCGCCCCTCGACAACTCTCCACAAACCCCTGTCACTTACGAAAGGCTGAGCGGTCATCCGGTACCGGAATCCGGACCCTCTTCTTTCACAAACAGGGATGTAAATGACCACCCCCGAAACCCAGAGCTCCATACCCGGGCGCTCGACCTCCGGGCACAGACGCGCGGCCCGTATCGCGGCCGCCGCCGGACTCGTGACCGCGCTCATCGCGGCCGGTGCCGCCCCGGTCCTGGCCGCCGACGATCCGGCGACCACTCCCCCGGTGAAGTCAGCCGACTCCGCCGACAAGCTCGGCCCGACGGACGCCCAGCGTCTGACCGAGGCCGAGGCCGCCGGCGAGAAGAACGTCACGATCCTCGTGGCCACCGCCCCCGGCTCCACCGAGCAGGTCGCCGGCCAGCTCGACGCGGTCCAGGGCGCCTCGGTCGGCAAGCAGGACGACAAGCTCGGTTACGTCCGCGCCACGATCCCGACCGCCAAGGCGGAGGCCGCCATCAAGGCGGCGACCAAGCTCTCCTCCGTCCAGTCGATCGACCTCCAGGCCGAGATCAAGCTGGACGACCCGACCCCGGACGCGGGCGCCGCCACCGGCGCCGTCGAGGGCACGACCGTCACCACGACGTACCCGGCCCCCGGCAAGAACACCCCGGCGAAGAACCCGTACAACCCGTCCCACGAGACGGGTGCGGTCGAGTTCGTCGAGGACCACCCCCAGGCCGACGGCCGCGGCGTGACCATCGGCATCCTCGACTCCGGTGTCGACCTCGGCCACCCCGCGCTGCAGAAGACCACCACCGGCGAGCGCAAGATCGTCGACTGGGTCACCGCCACCGACCCGCTGACCGAGGGCGACGCCACCTGGCGTGCCCAGATCACCCCGGTGACGGGCCCGGTCTTCAGCGCCTCCACGCAGTCCTGGAAGGCGCCCGAGGGCTCCTACCAGTTCAGCCGCTTCAACGAGGCGATCACCGCGGGCGGCGACCCGGCCGGTGACATCAACCGGGACGGCGACACGACCGACCTCTTCGGCATGCTGTACGACCCGGCCGCCGGCACCGTCCGTGTGGACACCGACCAGAACAACGACTTCACGGACAACGCGCCGATGAAGCCGTACAAGGACGGGTACCAGATCGGCTGGTTCGGTACCGACAACCCGGCCACCGAGGTCGTCGAGAAGACCCCGTTCGTCGTGGAGATCCGCAAGGACGTCCCGATGGACCCGGCCGGCGGCACCTGGGTCGGCAAGAAGGCCGACTTCGTCAACATCGGCATCGTCGAGTCCTCCCACGGCACGCACGTCGCCGGCATCACCGCCGCGAACAGCCTGTTCGGCGGCAAGATGAACGGTGCCGCGCCCGGCGCGAAGATCGTCTCCTCCCGCGCCTGCACGTGGACCGGCGGCTGCACCAACACCGCCCTGACCGAGGGCATGACGGACCTCGTCGTCAACCGTGGCGTCGACATCGTCAACATGTCGATCGGCGGCCTGCCGGCGCAGAACGACGGCGACAACGTCCGCGCCCGCCTCTACACCCGGCTGATCGACCAGTACGGCGTCCAGCTGGTGATCTCGGCCGGCAACTCCGGCCCGGGCATCAACACCATCGGCGACCCCGGCCTGGCCGACAAGGTCGTCTCGGTCGGCGCGGCCATCTCCAAGTCGACCTGGGCCGCCAACTACGGCTCGGCCGTCACCAAGTCGTACGCCATGTTCCCCTTCTCCTCGCGCGGCCCGCGTGAGGACGGCGGCTTCACCCCGACCATCACCGGTCCGGGCTCGTCCGTGAACACCATCCCGACCTGGCAGGCCGGTTCCGGCGTGCCGGAGGCCGGCTACGCGCTGCCCGCCGGTTACGGGATGCTCAACGGCACCTCGATGTCCTCCCCGCAGGTGGCGGGCGCGAGCGCGCTGCTGCTGTCGGCCGCGAAGCAGAAGGGCGTCGAGGTCTCGCCGCTCACCCTGCGCACCGCGCTCACCTCGACCGCGAAGCGGATCTCCGGTGTCAAGGCGCACGAGCAGGGCTCGGGCCTGATCGACATCAACGAGGCCTGGGACTCGATCCTGGACGGCGCGACCGCCCACGACTACAAGGTCGAGGCCCCGGTCGACACGGCGATCTTCCCGGCCCCGCACACCGGCACCGGTGTGTACGACCGTGAGGGCGGCCTCAAGGTCGGCCAGAAGAAGACGTACAACGTCACCGTCACCCGGACCTCCGGCCCGGCGTACGGCGTGCGGCACGAGCTGAACTGGAAGTACAACGACGGCACCTTCCGGGCCGCCACCGCGTACGACTACATCACGCTGCCGCTGAACAAGCCGGTGACCGTCAAGGTCGAGGCGCTGCCGCGCACGGCCGGTGTCCACAGCGCCATCCTGGAGCTGGACGACGAGCGCACCGAGGGCGTCGACAAGCAGATCCTGTCGACCGTCGTGGTCGCCAAGGCCCTGACCGCTCCCGGCTTCGCGCACTCCGCGTCCGGCACGGTGCAGCGCAACAGCCACACGTCGTACTTCGTGACCGTTCCGCAGGGCGCCAAGACCCTCGAGGTCGCCCTCGGCGGCCTGAAGGCGAAGAGCCAGACCCGGTTCATCGCGATCCACCCGTACGGCGTGGCGATCGAGTCCACCGCGTCCACCGCGTGCTACCCGCACTACAACCCGGCCAACACCTGCCGTCCGGACCTGCGTTCGTACGCCAACCCGACGCCGGGCGTCTGGGAGATCGAGGTCGAGGCGCGTCGCACCTCGCCCGACCTGGACAACCCGTTCAAGCTGGACGTCTCGGTGCTCGGCGCCGACTTCGACCCGGCCGTGAAGACCGTCGCCGAGGCGAAGGTCGGCACCCCCGCCGCCGTCGAGTGGACCGTCACCAACAAGTTCGCCGCGATCGACGGCAAGCTGAAGGGCGGCTCGCTGGGCTCGGCCAAGGTCGAGACCCCGACGATCAAGCACCACGAGCAGCAGACGAAGACCGTCACCATCGGTGAGGGTGTCGAGCGGCTGGACGTGGCGATCGGCAACACCTCCGACAAGGCCGCCGACCTCGACCTGACGGTCCTGCTCGACGGCAAGCAGGTCGGCCAGGCCGCCGACGGCGACTCGGAGGAGGCCGTCTCGCTGGTCAAGCCGGCCGCCGGTACCTACACCATCGTGATCGACGGCTACTCGGTCCAGGCCGAGGGCGGTACGACCTTCGACTACCGTGACGTGTACTACTCGGCGGCCCTGGGCAGCGTCCAGGTCGACGCGGCCAAGAGCTACCCGCTGGCCAACGGCGCGAGCGCCACGGTCGGCGCCGAGGTCCTGGTCGCCGGTGCCGCGCCCGAGGGCCGGCAGTTCTTCGGCGAGGTCCAGCTGCTGAACGCGCGCGGCACGGTCGCGGGCTCCGGCAGCGTCGTGATCGGCAGCGTCACTCCGTAACACCCCCCGTGACACCGCTGTGCGGGTGAGGGGCGGGCGCCGGAACCGGTGCCCGCCCCTTCCGCGTCCCGATCCCCGGACAATGGATTGGACAAGGCAGGCCCGGTCATACGCATCATGGAGGGCAGCAGCCTGCACATACGTACGGAGGAATCCCCGTGAAGGTCGGAATCGTCGGAGCCACCGGTCAGGTCGGCACAGTCATGCGCAAGATCCTGGCCGAGCGGAAGTTCCCGGTCGACGAGCTGCGGCTCTTCGCCTCCGCCCGCTCCGCCGGCACGGTCGTGGACGGGGTCACGGTCGAGGACGCCTCCACCGCCGACTACACCGGACTGGACATCGTCCTGTTCTCCGCCGGTGGCGCCACCTCCAAGGCCCTCGCCGAGAAGGTCGCCTCGCAGGGCGCGGTCGTGATCGACAACTCCTCCGCCTGGCGCCGTGACCCCGAGGTCCCGCTGGTGGTCTCCGAGGTCAACCCGCACGCGATCAAGGACCGACCCAAGGGGATCATCGCCAATCCGAACTGCACCACGATGGCCGCGATGCCGGTCCTCAGGCCGCTCCACGAGGAGGCCGGGCTGACCGCGCTGATCGCCACCACCTACCAGGCCGTGTCCGGCTCGGGTGTCGCGGGCGTCGCCGAGCTGCGCACCCAGGCGTGCGCCGTCGCCGAGCAGGCCGACCAGCTGGCGTTCGACGGCGAGGCCGTCGAGTTCCCCGAGCCGGCCGTCTACAAGCGCCCGATCGCCTTCAACGTGGTCCCGCTGGCCGGCTCGATCGTCGACGACGGCACGTTCGAGACCGACGAGGAGCAGAAGCTCCGCAACGAGTCCCGCAAGATCCTGGAGATCCCCGAGCTCAAGGTCTCCGGCACCTGCGTGCGCGTCCCGGTCTTCTCCGGCCACTCGCTCCAGGTCAACGCCCGCTTCGAGCGTCCGATCAGCGTCGAGCGCGCCTACGAGCTCCTGAAGGACGCCGAGGGCGTCGAGCTCTCCGAGATCCCGACCCCGCTCCAGGCGGCCGGCAAGGACGCGTCGTACGTCGGCCGCATCCGCGCGGACGAGACCGTCGAGCACGGTCTGGCGCTCTTCCTGTCCAACGACAACCTGCGCAAGGGCGCCGCGCTGAACGCGGTGCAGATCGCGGAGCTGGTCGCGGCGGAGCTCAGCCAGGTCTGATCGAGTGCGACACACGCAGGGGCGGCCGGCATCCGGCCGCCCCTGCGGCGTTCCCGCGGCGTGGAGGTCACCGTGGGCGTGGAGGTCACCGTGACCGATGTCGAGCAGCCGGTGTCTCATAATCGATCTTGAGGCGGTGAGGTGGAACACGGCTGCGTGACAGCCGGCACGGGACTGGACGGCCGCCACGTCGAGGTGCGGGGGATCGCGTGGGACCACTGGCTGCGTCGGATGCTGTCGGGGCGCATGAGGACAGGTTCGATTGGTTTTGCGAGAGAGTGTCCAGAGATGTCATGCCTGTGACGCTGAGCACACGGCGGGCGGCCGACTTCCGGGCGGACATCAAGGACCTGGATCTCGGCGTGGTGCGGCTGTCCGCTGTGACGTGCTCACCGGTGCTCTCGCGCCGGACCTCGACCCATATCCGGCGGGGTGACCCCGAACACGTGCAGCTGGCGCTCATCACACAGGGCGCCGTCAGGATCTCCCAACGAGGCAACGAATCGGTGGTCGCGGGGGGACTCGTGCTCACCGACACCTCACGACCGAGTGAGGGGGCATGCACGGGCGGGCGGGTCGAGTCGCTGGCTCTACAGATTCCCCGCCAGGCCCTGGCGCTGGGCTCGGACCGCCTCGACAGCCTCCTCGCACAGAACTTGGCCGCGGACGCGGGGTCAGGGGCGATCCTCGCCGACTTCCTGAAGACGCTGCTCACCCGCGGCCCGCGCTGCCGCCCGGAGGAGCTGCGCGGGATGGGGTCCGTCACCCTCGACCTGGCCACCGCGTTTCTCGCGCGGCAGCTCGGTGACCCTGGCAAGGCGCCTGCCGAGGCTCGCGCGCAGGAGACGCTGCAGCGGATCCACCGCTTCATCGAGAACAATCTCGGCGACCCGGATCTGACTCCTCAGGTGATCGCCGATCGGCACAACATGTCCCTGCGCCGTCTGTACACCCTCTTCGGCGACCAGCCCCTGACCCTCGCGGCGCGTATCCGGCAGAGCAGGCTCGAACGCGCCCACGCCGACCTCGCATGTGGGGAACTGAGAGGTCAGCCCGTTCAAGCGATCGCGGCGCGCTGGGGCTTCTCCAGCGCCACCGGTTTCAGCCGGGCATTTCGCGAGGCCTACGGGACCACCCCTACCGAACATCGTGCGCTCTCTCTGGATGCCGCACGGCACGCAGAGCACAGAAACCCTGCACGCCACGAACACCACCGCGCGTCGCTCCGGCCTAGATTCACCTCTGGAGACACCGCAATGTGAACGGATGCCCCGGGGCGACAGCCCAGCCCGCCGGCCGGCGCAACATTCGAGCGCGGCGGCCCGTGGCATCCGTGCCTCCATGCCTTCTCGCGTCGTCGTGAGGAGAGGCCGAACCCGTCCCATGGAGGAAACATGAGCTTGATCAAGAAGGCTGCCACCACTTTGGGGGCCGCCACGCTGGCTTTTGCCGGGGTACTGGGGTCCGCCGGCCAGTCGTCGGCTGCGTCCAACGGACAGCAGATCCACTTCCACGACAGCAGCGGCGTCGTCTACTCGATCCGCATCGAGGGCTACAACCAGAACGGCAACGTGGCCTCGGGATGCTTCGCCACGCCGGGCAAGGACACCTGGGTCGGCGGCTGGTGGTGGAAGGGGGAGGTCACCGTCACCTTCTACAAGAACAGCTCCTGCTCCTTCGCCACCTATTACGGGGAGACGAACGCCTGGGTACCCACCTCGCAGAGCGGTGACTGGACGAGCGTCTACTCCTGACCACGCCATATCCCTGCCGGGCGCCCGAGGGAAACCGGCCGGGAGGCCGGAGTTCGGCGCCCGAGCCGGCCGGCACCCCTGAGACGATCAAAGGAATCAGATGAACATGTCAGGTCGCATCCGGACGTTCGTTCGCCGCGCTGCTGGGACAGTCGCGGCGGGCGTGCTGGTGTCCCTGCTCCTCCCCGCGTCACCGGCGTCTGCCTCCTCCTATCCGCAGAGGCTCACTTCTTGGCACAGTGCCAAGTGCCTCGAGGTGCAGGGCTGGAGCACGGCGAATGGCGCGGCGGTCGGGCAGTGGGACTGCCATCTCGGCAGGAACCAGCAGTGGTTCTTCTCGGATCAGGGTGGTCCGGGATACCTGGTGTGGAACGCGAACAGCGGAAAGTGCCTCGAGGTCGTGAACTGGAGCACGGCGAACGGGGCTGCCGTCCGGCAGTGGGACTGTCACGGAGGAGCCAACCAGCAGTGGGAGTGGCTGGGCACGGTCAAGGACGGACACCACGTGGTCATCCTCAAGAACGTGAACAGCAACAAGTGCCTTGAGATCGCGGATTGGCGTAGGGACAACGGCGCTCCGGCTCGCCAGTGGGACTGCCATTACGGAGACAATCAGGTGTTCTACGCTGCCGACGTTTTCTGACGTGAGTCGACGCACGACGTGACCACCGATGGTGCCGGTGGCGCACGGTGTCACCGGTGACGAGGTCCCCGCGGCGTCCTCTGGTCACGACCCCGGCGGAATTCGGACAACGCGTTCGAAGCCGGGCCCCGGGATGACAGGATCCGCGCATGACCCAGATACCCGAGGGCGCCGACATCGCGGTGCCCGCCCAGGCCGTCCAGGTCGCCGTGGCCTGGCAAGTGGTGCCCGGGGCGCCGGAGGTAGACGTCTCGGCGCTGTTGCTCGACGCCGGGGGGCGGGTACGGGGGGACGCGGATCTCGTCTTCTACAACCAGGTCGGGCATCCCTCGGGCGCGGTGCGGCATCTGGGCAAGTCGGCGCCGGGCGCGCCCGGCTCCACCGCCGCGGACTGGCTGTGGCTGGACCTCGGGCGGGTGGAGCCGGGGATCGACCGGATCATGGTCGTCGCCTCCGCGGACGGCGGGGCCTTCGGGCGGGTGCCGGCCCTGGACGTACGGGTCACGGACCTCACGGGCGCACCGGTGGTGTACTTCCCGATCCCGGACGCGACGACGGAGACGGCGTTCGTCCTCGGCGCGTTCCACCGGCGCGCGGGCGGGTGGCGGTTCCGGGCGGTGGGGCAGGGGTACGCCTCGGGTCTCGCCGGCCTCGCGAGGGACTTCGGCGTCGTGGTGGAGGCCCCGCCACCTCCGATCCCGGGCCCGGGCTACGTCACCCCGGTCCCGCCGCCGGCTCCCCCGGTCCCCGCGTACGGGCCCCCGGCGTACGGCTCACAGGCCGTCCCGGCCTACGGACCCCCGGCCCATGGAGCCCCGGCCTACGGACCCACGGCCTATGCATCCCCGGCCGCCCCGGCATACGGCTCCCCCGTGTACGACGCCCCCGCCCACGGCTCCCCGGCCGCTCCGCCCGTCGTCGCGGTCGACCCCTTCTCCTCCTCCTTCCGCCCCTCGGTCCACCAGGGCCGCGGCAAGGAGACCGTGCACTGCGACCCCTCCCTCCCCTCCGGCTGGGCCCTCCTGGAGATCGAGTCGTACCACTCCATCTCCACCACGATCGAGTCCTGCGACGCGTACGGCCGTGCCGAGGACTTCCTGCTCATGGCGTACGAGGACGACGTCCGGGCCCGTACCGTCGCGCTCGTCCCGCGCGGCCGGCCGCTGACGCTGCGGGTCGAGGCCGACACCCCCTGGACGCTGCGGGTGCTGCCCCTGACCCACGCGCGCCGTTTCGACAGCCACATCGAGGGCCTCGCGCACGATCTGGTCGTCTACGACGGGCCTCCCGGTGTCCTCGACTTCCTCCATCGCGGCGAGTCCAACTTCACGGTCCACCACCACTCCCCGCCGCGTGAGCCGGAGTACGACGCCGAGGACCAGGACATGCTGGTCAACGAGATCGGTGAGGTCCGCGTGAGCGCGCCCGTGTCCGGTCCCGGACTCCTGCGGATCAGCGGAGACGGGCCGTGGAAATGTGCGGTGCGTCGCTGAGCCACGCCGTGGAAGGATGAGTCAAACGTCACGAAACCGAGGAGTTGACCGGGTGCCTGGCACAAACCTGACCCGTGAAGAGGCGCAGCAGCGGGCGAAGCTGCTGACCGTGGACGCGTACGAGGTCGAACTGGACCTCTCCGGTGCGCAGGAGGGCGGCACCTACCGGTCCGTCACCACCGTCCGCTTCGATTCCGCCGAGGCCGGTGCGGAGACCTTCATCGACCTCGTCGCCCCCGCCGTCCACGAGGTCGTGCTCAACGGGCACGCGCTGGACGTGGCCGCCGTCTTCCGGGACTCGCGGATCGCGCTCAAGCATCTGCAGCAGGGCGCGAACGAGCTGAGGGTCGTCGCGGACTGCGCGTACACCAACACCGGTGAGGGCCTGCACCGGTTCGTCGACCCGGTCGACGACCAGGCGTACCTCTACACCCAGTTCGAGGTGCCGGACGCCCGCCGTGTGTTCGCCTCCTTCGAGCAGCCGGACCTGAAGGCGACCTTCCAGTTCACCGTGAAGGCGCCGAGCGGGTGGACGGTGATCTCCAACTCGCCGACGCCGGAGCCCAAGGACGACGTGTGGGTCTTCGAGCCCACCCCGCGCATCTCGACCTACATCACCGCGCTGATCGTCGGTCCGTACCACGCCGTGCACTCCTCCTACGAGAAGGACGGGCAGGTCGTCCCGCTCGGCATCTACTGCCGCCCGTCGCTCGCCGAGTACCTGGACGCGGACCACATCTTCGACGTCACGCGCCAGGGCTTCGAGTGGTTCCAGGAGAAGTTCGCCTACGACTACCCGTTCGCCAAGTACGACCAGCTCTTCGTCCCGGAGTTCAACGCGGGTGCGATGGAGAACGCGGGCGCGGTCACCATCCGCGACCAGTACGTCTTCCGCTCGAAGGTGACGGACGCGGCGTACGAGCGCCGGGCCGAGACCATCCTGCACGAGCTCGCGCACATGTGGTTCGGCGACCTGGTCACCATGGAGTGGTGGAACGACCTGTGGCTGAACGAGTCGTTCGCGACCTTCACCTCGGTCGCCTGCCAGGCCTCCGTGACGGGCACCCGCTGGCCGAACGCCTGGACCACCTTCGCCAACGCGGAGAAGACCTGGGCGTACCGTCAGGACCAGCTGCCGTCCACGCACCCGATCATGGCCGAGATCAACGATCTCGAGGACGTGCTGGTCAACTTCGACGGCATCACCTACGCCAAGGGCGCCAGCGTCCTGAAGCAGCTGGTCGCGTACGTCGGCGAGGAGGAGTTCTTCAAGGGCGTGCAGGCGTACTTCAAGGCGCACGCCTTCGGGAACACGCGTCTGTCGGACCTGCTCGGCGCCCTGGAGGAGACCTCCGGCCGTGACCTCAAGGCCTGGTCGAAGGCGTGGCTGGAGACGGCCGGCATCAACATCCTGCGCCCGGAGATCGAGACGGACGCGAGCGGTGTCATCACCTCGTTCGCCGTCAAGCAGGAGGCACCGGCGCTGCCCGCCGGCGCCAAGGGCGAGTCGATCCTCCGCCCGCACCGGATCGCGATCGGCTTCTACGACCTCGACGCGACCGGCAAGCTGGTGCGCACGGACCGGGTCGAGCTGGACGTCACCGCCACCGAGCTGACGCGCGTACCGCAGCTGGAGGGCAAGGCCCGGCCGGCGGTCGTGCTGCTCAACGACGACGACCTGTCGTACGCCAAGGTCCGGCTCGACGAGGTGTCGCTGGGGAACGTCACCGCGCACCTCGGGGACTTCGCCGAGTCCCTGCCGCGCGCGCTGTGCTGGGCCTCGGCCTGGGACATGACCCGGGACGGCGAGCTGGCCACCCGCGACTACCTGGAGCTGGTGCTCTCCGGCATCGGCAAGGAGAGCGACATCGGCGTCGTCCAGTCGCTGCAGGGGCAGACGAAGGCGGCCCTGGAGCTGTACGCGGCGCCGGAGTGGCGCGAGACGGGCCTGAACCGGTGGACGGAGGCGACGCTGGCGCATCTGCAGGCGGCCGAGCCGGGCAGCGACCACCAGCTGGCCTGGGCCCGGGCGTTCGCCGCGACCGCCCGCACGCCGCAGCAGCTCGACCTGCTGGCCGCGCTTCTCGAGGGCAACGAGACGATCGAGGGCCTGGCCGTGGACACCGAGCTGCGCTGGGCGTTCGTCCAGCGGCTGGCGGCGACCGGGGTGTACGACGAGTCGGAGATCGCGGCCGAGCTGGCGCGGGACAAGACCGCCGCGGGCGAGCGTCACGCGGCGACCGCGCGCGCGGCCCGTCCGACCGAGGCGGCCAAGGCCGAGGCATGGGCGGCGGTCGTGGAGGCGGACACCCTGGCGAACGCCGTGCAGGAGGCGGTGATCGGGGGCTTCGTGCAGACCGACCAGCGTGAGCTGCTGGCTCCGTACACGGAGAAGTACTTCGCGTCGATCAAGGGCATCGCGGAGACCCGCAGCCACGAGATCGTCCAGCAGATCGTGGTCGGGCTCTACCCGACGATCCAGGTCTCGCAGGAGACCCTGGACGCCACGGACGCCTGGATCGCGGAGCACCAGCCGGCTCCGGCGCTGCGGCGTCTGGTGACGGAGTGCCGTGCGGGCGTCGAGCGCGCGCTGAAGGCGCGGGCGGCGGACGCGGCCGCCGCGTAGCGGCCCGGAAAGGCACGACGCAGGGGCGCCCTCCCCCGGGGGGTGCCCCTGCGTCCGTTCGATCCGCTCGGCGGGCGGGCGTCGGCGCGCGGCCGCCCGCCGGGCGGAGACCGGGGGTCAGCCGCCGAGCGCCGCGTGGCGGGCGCGCAGGTCGGCCGCGCCCCGCTCCGTGAGCGTGCCGTGCAGCCGCATCCGGGCGACGCCGCCGTCGGGGAAGGCGTCGAGGCGGACGTGGGTGACGACGGCCTGGGCCGGGAGCTTGAAGCGGTGGAGCGTGTCGGGCTGGAGCCGGGTGCGCGGGATGATCTCGAACCACTCCGCGCCCGCGGAGGGGTCGCCGTTGCAGCCCTGGAGGGCGATCCAGCCGGCCGAGTTGCCCTTGAGGTAGGCGGTGTCGATCTCGACGGCGCGTACGGCGCCCTGGGCGGCGAGCCGGAAGCGGACCCAGTCGTTGGTGCCGCGGACCCGGCGGCGGCGGTTCTCCCAGCCGTCGTCCATCTTGCGGGAGGTGCCCGGCAGGATGATCTGGGTCGGCGAGGAGTAGAACCTGTCCGAGGCGTCCTCGTAGACGCCTCCGTTGAGTACGGAGATCAGGTCGAGGGTGCCGAGCAGCTCCAGCCACTCGGGGTCGGGCACGACCTCGCCGTGGACGCGGAGGCGGGCGATGCCGCCGTCGGGGTGCTGGCAGAGGCGCAGGTGGGTGAAGCGGCGCTCGACGTCGATCTCGAAGCCGTTGGCGGCGTGGCCGCGGACGGGGGTGGGCGGGACGATCTCCTCCCACTTCACGTCGTCGGCGAGGAGCTGCTCGGGGCTGGGCGAGCCGTCGACGGCGGTGGCCTGGATCGACACCCGCTGCGGGTAGTTGCCGCGGAAGTGGGCGGTGTCGACGATGATTCCGCGGATGACGCCGGGGGCCCCGAGGCGGACGATCGCCCAGTCGTGGTCCTCGGGGGCGGGGAAGACGTTCTCGGCGTCGGCGCCACGGCGGCGGCGGGTCTCCCAGCCGTCCATGATCTTGCCCTTGTGGCCGAAGTGCTCCGGGTCGAAGACGGCGCGCTCGCGGACGAGGAGGTTCTCTCGCTCGGCGAAGAACTCGTCGTTGGCGGCGACGACGCCGGCGCCGAGACGGCGGTCGGCCAGGTCGACCAGCTCGGTGAAGGGGAAGTCACCGGTGCGGTAGTCGGCGTACGGGTCGCCTCCGCCGTAGGGGGCGGCGTCGTTGGCATGCGGGTCCTGGTCCTGGCTCGTCTCGAAGGTCATGGACCGACTGTGCACGAGCGAGACCTGGTCGGTCCATCGAATGTTTTCGACAGGTGTGTTCAGTTCTCCTGAACGGTCTGGGGAACGTTCTCGCGCTGGGTGGCCGCCTGACGGAGCGCGGCGAGCACCCGGGCGACCGCGACGCCCTCCTCCGCCCCGCGCCGTACCGCCGCGACGACGTGGCGGCGCGGCTGGTCCGCGGAGAGGACGCGCATGACGACGCCGGCGGGGCGCTCGGCGGAGGCCATCCGGGGCACTAGGGCGACGCCCATGCCCGCCTCGACCATGGCGAGGATCGCGGTCCAGCCGGCGGCGCTGTGGGCCTGTTCGGGCACGAACCCGGCGGCTTCGCAGGCGGCGGTGGTGATCTCGGACCAGGGGCCGGAGCCGCCGAAGATCCAGGGCTCGGCGGAGAGGTCGGCGAGGCGCAGCCCCGGCGCGTCGGCCAGCGGGTGCCCGGCGGGCAGGGCGACGTCGAGGGGGTCGGCGAGGAGGGGGACCCGGCTGAACTTGGGGTCGCGCACGGAGGGGGCGTGGGCGGCCAGCGAGAGGGCCAGGTCGACCTCGCCGGCGGCGAGCAGCTCGTACGCCTCGGACGCCTCCGCCTCGCGGATCCGGACGTCGAGCCGGGGGTGGGCGGTCCGCAGCTGCTGCACGGCGGGGACCAGGAGCGCGGGGACGGCCGTCGAGAAGGCGGCGACCCGGACCTGTCCCACCTCGCCGCGGAGGTAGCCGTCGAGCTCGGCGTCGGCGCGCTCCAACTGGGCGAAGACTGCCTCGGCGTGACGGAGCACGAGATGCGCGGCGTCGGTGAGCCGGACCCGGCGCCCGTGCGCCTCCAGGAGCTGGACACCGAGCTGCTTGGCGAGGTTGGTGAGCTGCTGGGAGACGGCCGAGGGGGTCATGAGCAGGGTCTCCGCGGTCGCGGTGACGGTGCCTCGGTCACGGAGGGTGCGGAGGATCTGGAGCTTCTTGATGTCCCACTCGGTCATGGGCGCAACCTATCGGGCCGTCCGCCCGTGGTCGGACCGCTCATCCCCTGGCACGGGCGGCGCTCGCCAGCGCCACACCGCCCAGGATGAGCGCCATGGAGGCGCCGCCCGCCGCCCCGAGCTCCTCGCCGAGCAGGGCGTAGGAGAGCAGGGCCACGCAGACCGGCTGGAGGTAGTAGACGACCCCGGCGCGGGCCGCGCCGATCAGGGCGATGGCCTTGTTCCAGGCGAAGAAGGCGAGGGCGGAGGAGAGGACGCCGACGTAGACCAGCGGGCCGACCGTGCCGAAGGAGGGCTCGAAGCCGCCCTGGACGGCGAGGCTGACGCCGTACGCCGGAAGGAGCATCAGCGCGCCGAGTACGAAGGTCGAGAAGAGGAGGACAAGGCCGCCGAGTTCGGCCGGGCGGCGCTTGAGGAGGGCGCTGTACGAGGCGAAGCTGACGGCCGCGGCCAGCATCCACAGGTCGCCCGCGGCGAGCCGGGTGGGGAGCGCGCCCTTGCCGACGAGGAGCAGCACGCCGACGCAGGCGATCGTCATGCCGGTCACGCGCCGGGCGCCGAGCCGGGCGCCGCCGAGCCGTTCGTACAGGGCCATCAGGACCGGCGAGGCGGCCATGATCATGCCCATGTTGCCGGCGGATGTGGTGAGTCCGGCCTGGTTGACCAGGGTGTTGTAGACGGTGACGCCGAGCAGGGCGGCGAGGGTGACGAAGCCGAGGTGACGGCGGATCACGCGGTGCTGCCGCCAGGTGGCGCGGGCCGCGAAGGGCGCGACGGCCAGGATCGCGACGATCCAGCGCCAGAACGCGGCCTGGACGGGCGGGACGGAGTCGTGCAGGGCGCGGGAGGCGACGAAGCTGCCGGACCAGACGACCGTGGCCACGAGCGCGAGCAGAACGCCGAGGCCGGCTCCCCGCGCGAGGTTCTTCGCGGGTGCCGGCTCGTCGGTCGTTCCCGCCTCGGCGCGGACGCGGTCCAGGAGTGCCACGGTGATCCCTTCGGTCGGTGTCGGCCCTACCGTCGCACCGAGGAAACCTCCAGGTCCATCGAAAGTTCTTTACCATTCCCTTCAGAAAAGTTGAACGGTTCGACCTTTCGGGAGTCGCGGGAGGCCGGGGTACGGGGGCTCAGCTGACCGGCCAGGGTGGCGCCGAAGGCGACCGCCATGCCGACGAGCTGCACCGGTCCGAGCGCCTGGCCGAGCGCGACCCAGCCGATGACGGCCGCGGTGATCGGCGAGAGCGGGCCGAGAAACGTCACCGAGGAGGCGCTCAGCCGCTCGATCCCTCGGAACCACAGGAAGTACGAGACCGCGGTGTTGCCGAGGGCGAGGTAGCCGTACCCGAGCAGGCTGGTGGAGTCCAGGGCCGGTGGGGCGCCTTCGACCAGGAAGGCGATCGGCAGGATGATCAGCCCGCCGGCCGTGAGCTGCCAGCCGGTCAGCGCCAGCGCGCCCACCCCCTCGGGCCTCCCCCAGCGCTGGGTGAGGACGGTGCCGGCCGACATCGACAGGGCGGAGAGAAGGCCGGCCGCGACCCCGACGAGATCGAAGGCCGCCCCTGCCTGCAGGACGACGAGACTGACGCCGAAGGCGGCGGCGATCGCGGTGAGCAGGGAGCGCCCGGTGGGCCGGTCACCGAGGAAGAGCGCGGCCAGACCGACGACGAAGAGCGGCCCGACCGAGCCGACGACGGCCGCGACCCCGCCGGGCAGCCGGTACGCGGCCAGGAAGAGGAGCGGGAAGAAGGCGCCGATGTTGAGGCCGCCGAGGACCGCGGCCTTCCCCCACCAGGCGCCCCGCGGCAGCGTGCGGGTGAGGGCGAGCAGAAGGAGTCCGGCGGGCAGCGCGCGCATCAGTCCGGTGAAGAGCGGCCGGTCGGGCGGAAGGAACTCCGTGGTCACGACGTAGGTGGAGCCCCAGGAGATCGGGGCGAGCGCGGTGAGGGCAACGACGGCGGCCTTGCGGGACATGGCGGATCCCCCTCGATTCGGAGCCGGAACGCTAATGGCTTGGCGGTAAGTAGCTTAGCAATAAGCTACTTGTTGGCAAGCCACTTCCTGGAGAGCATCTTTCTCGTGAGTGGCTTAGCATCCACTTGCTTGCCGTCGAGCCGATCTCTCAGGAGACTGCCGCCATGGACAGCACCGAACCCCCGGCGCACGACGCCGTCGACGCCATCACCGACCAGTGGGCGGTCGTCCGCCCGGACCTGGACACGCTCCCGATGGCCGTCTTCGGGCGGATCTACCGGCTGGCGGCGGCGATGCGCGGCCGCGTCGACAAGGCGTACGCCCCCTACGGGATGGCGCTGGGGGAATTCGACGTGCTGGCGACCCTGCGCCGTTCGGGCGAGCCCTACACGCTCTCGCCGCGCGAACTCACGGCGACCCTGATGATCACCACGGGTGGCATGACCGGCCGGCTGGACAAGCTGGAGAAGGCCGGGCTGCTCAGCCGCAGCCCCGACCCGAACGACCGGCGCGGGCTGCGGGTGACGCTCAGCGAGCGGGGCCGCGAGCTGGTGGACCAGGCCGTGGGGGCCGGACTTGCCCAGCAGCGGGCGGCGCTGGAGGAGGCGCTCACGCCCGAGGAGGCGGAGCAGCTGTCCGGGCTGCTGCGCAGGCTGCTCGCGACGACGGCCGGGTGAACGCGCACGAGGGCGCTGCGGCGGTACTCACGTACCGCCGCAGCGCCCTCGTCGAGAAGCTGGGGCTCTAGGCCTTCTTGGACTTGTCGAGCACCATCACGAGACCGGCGATCACCAGGAACAGCACGATCGGCGCGGCCACGTACAGGCCGAGGGTCTCGACGACACTCAGCTTGGGGGCCGGGTCGTCACCGTCGTCGCGGGTGAGCGCGAGCGCGGGGGACGACATGAGCAGCATCATCAGCGTCGTACCGGCCGCGACAGCACCGGCGCGCAGGGCGTTCTTCTTGTCCACGGTGCAAACGTAGCGAACCCTCAAACGGGCCGCGCGTCCGGGGGTGCCGTACGGGACCCCGCCCCCGGCCCGGCGCCCGGCCCGGCACCCGGCTCCTCGGGGGATCGGCCCCCCGGCCCGGCGGCCCCCGCGCCGCGCGACCCCGCGAGGGATCCGAAGACCGAGAGGAGACGGTGGAGCCGGGGCGAGGCCGCCAGCTCCTCCAGGGCCATCGGCTGGCCCTCCGGGCCCGCCACCGGCAGCCGCCAGTTGGGGTACTCGTCCCAGGTTCCGGGCAGATTCTGCGGCCGCCGGTCCCCCACCGTGTCCGGCAGCCACACCCCCACCATCGCCGCCGGGGTGCGCAGCAGGAACCGGTGGACGGCCCGGACCTCGGCCTCCTCGTCGCCCGGTCCCTCCGGCAGCAGCCCGAGCCGCTCCAGGTACATGAGCCAGTCGCCGACCTCGGCCGCGTCCAGGGCGCGCTCCCGCCCGAGGTCGCCGGTGAGCAGCCCGAGGCGGTGGCGCAGGGCGACGTGGTCGCCGGAGAGCCGGGCCGCGGTCGAGGGCAGATCGTGCGTGGTGGCGGTGGCCACGCAGTCGGTGCGCCACTCCTCGGGGGCGAGGGGGCGGCCCGTGCCGGACCAGTCCCGCTCGAACCAGAGCACGGAGGTGCCGAGCACCCCGCGGCGCGCGAGCCGCTCACGGACGCCCGGCTCGACGGTGCCGAGGTCCTCGCCGATGACGAGCGCGCCCGCCCGGTGGGCCTCCAGGGCGAGCACGGCGAGCATCGCCTCGGAGTCGTACCGGACGTAGGTGCCCTCCGTCGGCTCGCGGCCCTCGGGGACCCACCAGAGCCGGAACAGGCCCATCACATGGTCGATGCGCAGCGCGCCCGCGTGGCGCAGCAGCTCCCTGAGGAGGCCGCGGTACGGGGCGTAACCGGAGGCGGCGAGCGCGTCGGGGCGCCAGGGCGGCAGGCCCCAGTCCTGGCCACGGGCGTTGAAGGCGTCGGGCGGGGCGCCGACCGACATGCCGGCGGCGAAGGCGTCCTGCTGGGCCCAGGCGTCCGAGCCGTCCGGATGGACGCCGACCGCGAGGTCGTGGACGATCCCGACGGCCATGCCCGCCTCCCGGGCGGCCTCGGCGGCGGCGGCGAGCTGCCGGTCGGTCAGCCAGGCCAGCCGGCAGTGGAAGTCGACCCGTGCCGTCAGCTCGGCGTCGGCGCGGACCACCGCGGCGGCGGAACGGGGGTCGCGCAGCTCCTCGGGCCAGCTCCGCCAGTGGTGCCCGTGCCGCTCGGCGAGGGCGCAGTAGGTGGCGTGGTCCTCCAGGGCGCGACCCCGCTCGGCCAGGAAGTCGCGGTACTCCGCCCGTCTGCCGGGGCCGAGCTCCACCGTCCGCAGGAGCTCCAGGGCGCGCCGCTTGACGTCCCACACCGCGTCCCGGTCGATCAGCGCGCCCTTGCGCAGGACCCGCTCGCGCAGTTCGGCGGCGTCGGCGAGGACGGCGTCCCGCTCGTCGCGGTACTCGGGGGCCAGGAAGCCGTACTCGGGGATGTCCTCGATCCGCAGATGGACCGGGTCGGGGAAGCGCCGTGAGGAGGGGCGGTACGGGGAGGGGTCGGTGGGCGCCCCGGGCACCGCCGCGTGCAGCGGGTTGACCTGGACGAACCCGGCGCCGTGCGTCCGGCCCGCCCAGGTCACGAGGTCCCGCAGGTCCCCCAGGTCGCCCATGCCCCAGGAGCGGCCGGAGAGCACCGAGTACAGCTGGGCGAGCAGGCCGAACATCCGCCGCCCGGGCCGGGGCACGCGCGCGGGGGCGACGATGAGCGTGCACGCTCCGGCACGCCCGTCGGGCGCCAGGGCCTCGACCCGGTGGACACCGAGAGGGAGCGGGTGCCAGTCCGGGCCCTCCACCACCCCGCCCTCTTCGGTGGTGACGCGCAGCCGGGTGTCCGGCGGAAGGTCCTCGGGCGGGCACACCGGGCCGTCGTCCCGCCACCGCACCAGGGTGGGCGGCAGCAGGCGGTCCTCGGTGGCCCGTCGCGCCGCCCCGAGGGCGGCGGCGACCGCCTCGGGCGTCGTGGCGTCGACGTCGAGGGCGCCGAGCACGGCGACGACCGTGGCGTCGGGCACCTGGACGGTGACGCCCTCGGACGGCTCGTACGCGGTGGCGACGCCGTGGAGTTCGGCGAGACGGGCCAGGGTCACTTCACACTCCAGAGGTCTCTGGGACGGTGGCGGCCGGCCCACCGGTCACGCTCCGGGGGACTCCGTGCCGCCCGCGGTACCGGGGGCGGTGGGTTCGCTGGTGAGCGGGGCCGCCTGGGTCATGGGCGGCTCGCTGGTGAGGGGGGCGGCGTCGGCAAGAGGCGGCTCGCTCGTGAGCGGGCCCTGTTTCGGTACGCGTATGTGCGTGAAGTGGGGGGTGGTGGTCGCGGCCACGGGGGTCTCCCGGTTCGTCTCGACAGGTGAACAACGAGTCAGACCTACCCATCGCACCCCGTTTTACCGGCGGAAGTTGGCCGAAGGGCGTCACCTCGCCGAAAGCGGACCAGGCAAAGCGGACACTTCGGCCAGCTGCATTGACACTCTCGTCAGCCGGGTGGTGGGCTCGTCATCCACTCGTGACACAGGGAGTCGCACGTGCACCTCGGGCGCAGGAAGCGGACCGCGACGGCCGTGGCCGCCGCGGTGATCGGTGGTCTCCTCGGTGGCGCCGTGCCCGGCCTGGCCCAGGCCGCGCCCGTGTCTCCCGTCACCGTCCCCGAGGAGCGGGGGGCGGTCCCCCCGGTGTGGCCTCGGCCACAGTCGGCGCGGGCGGCGGGTCCGTCGGTGCCGCTCGGCGACGAGGTGACACTGCTCACGGACGCCGACGCCGATCCGTACGCCGTCGCGGAGCTGCGCGAGGTGCTGCGGGCGGCGGGGGTGCGGACCGTCCACCCGTCCCTGCCGGGTCGCGGGACCGTGATCCGCGCCGGCCACGCCTCCTCCGGTGAGGCCCTGCGGGCGCTGCGCGTGCCGGAACGGGGGGACCTGCCGCGCGGCGGGTACCGGCTGGCCACCGGCCGGGTCCAGGGGCATGACACGGTCGCCCTGGACGGCGTCGGCGAGGACGGCCTCTTCCACGCCGTGCAGATCCTGCGTCAGCTGATCGGCGGTCCGGCCGGCGGTCGGACGGTCCCCGGTGTCGTCCTCCGGGACTGGCCCGGCACCGCCGTGCGGGGCCTGGCCGAGGGCTTCTACGGCCGTCCCTGGAGCCAGGAACAGCGCCTCGCCCAGCTCGACTTCATGGGCCGCACCAAGCAGAACCGCTACCTCTACGCGCCCGGTGACGACCCGTACCGCCAGACCCAGTGGCGCGACCCCTACCCCGCCGAGCAGCGTGCCGACTTCCGCGCGCTGGCCGAGCGGGCGCGCGCCAACCACGTGACCCTCGCCTGGGCCGTGGCACCCGCCCAGTCCATGTGCCTGGCGTCGGACGACGACGTGCGGGCCCTCACCCGCAAGCTCGACGCCATGTGGGCGCTGGGGGTGCGCTCCTTCCAGCTCCAGTTCCAGGACGTCAGCTACAGCGAGTGGCACTGTTCCGAGGACGCGGACACCTTCGGACGCGGCCCCGAGGCGGCGGCCGCCGCCCACGCGCGCGTGGCGAGCGAGGTCGCCCGGCACCTGGCCGCCCGCCACCCGGACGCGGAACCGCTCACGCTGATGCCGACGGAGTACTACCAGGACGGCGCCACGAAGTACCGCACCGCGCTCGCGGCGGCGCTCGACGACCGGGTGCAGGTCGCCTGGACGGGGGTGGGTGCCGTCCCCCGCACGATCACCGGGCGGGAACTGGCCGGCGCGCGCGACGCGCTGCGCCACCCGCTGGTCACCATGGACAACTACCCCGTCAACGACTACGCCCAGGACCGGCTCTTCCTCGGCCCCGCCACGGGCCGCGAGCCGGCCGTGGCCGCCGGTTCGGCCGCCTTCCTGGCCAACGCCATGGAACAGGCGGCGGTCTCCCGCATCCCGCTCTTCACCGCCGCGGACTACGCCTGGAACCCGAAGGGCTACCGGCCGGGCGAGTCCTGGCGGGCGGCCGTGGACGAGCTGGCCGGGCCGGACCCGGCGGCCCGCGAGGCGCTGCGGGCGCTGGCCGGCAACGACGCCTCCTCGATCCTCGACCCGACGGGCGAGTCGGCGTACCTCAAGCCGCTGATGGCCGCGTTCTGGCACAGCCGTACGACCGCGGACCCCGCGGCGCGGGACAAGGCGGCCCGGGAGCTGCGGGCCGCGTTCACCGTGATGCGCGAGGCGCCCGAGCGGCTGGCGGCGACCGCGGACGGCACGCTGGACGACGAGGTACGGCCCTGGCTGGAGCAGCTGTCCCGCTACGGTCTGGCCGGGGAGACGGCCGTCGACATGCTGTTGGCGCAGGCCCGGGGCGACGGCGCGGCGGCCTGGCAGGCCCAGCTGCGGCTGGAGCCGCTGCGGGGGGCGCTGAAGGCGAGCGAGGCGACCGTCGGCAAGGGGGTTCTCGATCCCTTCCTCACGCGCGCGGTGGCGGAGTCGGCGGCCTGGACCGGCGCGGACCGTGAGCAGCGCGCCGGGCGGCGGGCGGACCGCGAGCCGGCGGCGCACACCGTCCGGCTGGAGCGGGCGCGCCCCGTCGAGACGGTCACGGTGATGACGGAGCCGGGCGCGGGCGACTCCGCGCGCGTGGAGGCGTACGTTCCCGGCGAGGGCTGGCGGTCGCTGGGTCCGGTCTCCCCGTCCGGCTGGACGCAGGCGAACGTGAAGGGGCTGCGCGTGGACGCGGTCCGCGTCGCCTGGGAGGGCGCGGATCCGCACGTGCGCTCGCTGGTGCCGTGGTTCGCCGACGAGCCGCGCGCGGAGCTGGAGCTGGCCCGGAGCGAGACGGACGCCGAGATCGGCGGGCCCGTTCAGCGGGTGGACGTGCGGCTGGCGGGCCGGCGCGCGGACGAGGTGCGCGGGGAGCTGGTGGCGCGGGCGCCGAAGGGGATCACGGTGCGGCTCCCCAAGGAGGCGCGCGTGCCCCGCGGCACGCGCGCGACCGTCCCGCTGGAGATAGCGGTGGCGCCGGACGCGCCGGCGGGCTCGTACCGGGTGCCGGTGTCCTTCGCGGGCGAGGAGCGGGTCCTGACGGTCCGGGCCTTCCCCCGTACGGCGGGCCCCGACCTGGCGCGGACCGCGACGGCCTCCTCCTCCGGCGACGAGACGCCCGACTTCCCCGCGGCCTCGGCCGTGGACGGCGACCCGGCCACCCGCTGGTCCTCCGAGCTGGTGGACGGCGCCTGGTGGCAGATGGAGCTGGCGCGGCCGGCCCGGATAGGGCAGGTGGTCCTCCACTGGCAGGACGCGTACGCCTCCCGCTACCGCGTCCAGGTCTCCGCCGACGGCCGCACCTGGCGCACGGCGGCGACGGTCGCCGACGGGCGGGGTGGGCGCGAGAGCGTCCGGATGGACGCGGCGGACACCCGCTTCCTGCGGGTCCAGGGCGACGCGCGGGCGACGGAGTACGGCTACTCGCTCTGGTCGGTGGAGACGTACGCGGTGGCCCCGCCGGCCGGGTCGGAGCAGCCGGAACGGCCCGAGCGGCCGGAAGGCGCCGAGGAGCCCCGGGAGCCTGAGCGTCCCGAGTAGGGACGCCTCGGGGAGGCGCCCCGAGCCGGCCGGCCCCGGTACGGCGAAGGCCCGGCTCAGCCCGTCCTCATGGCCCCCGAGGGGGCGTGGGAGACGGCGTCGATCCGGGCCATCACATCGTCCGCGCCGTACGGCTGCAGGTACGGAAGCCAGCGGGGGTCCCGGTGTCCGGTCCCGATGATCCGCCAGGCCAGGCCGCTGGGCGGCGCGGGCTGGTGCCGCAGCCGCCAGCCCAGCTCGCGCAGGTGCCGGTCGGCCTTGACGTGGTTGCAGCGGCGGCAGGCCGCCACGACGTTGTCCCAGGCGTGCGTACCCCCGCGGCTGCGCGGAACGACGTGGTCGACGCTGGTTGCGACGCCACCGCAGTACATGCAGCGTCCGCCGTCGCGGGCGAAGAGCGCTCTGCGGGTCAGAGGAACGGGCCCCCGGTAGGGGACCCGCACGAACCGCTTCAGCCGGACCACACTGGGTGCGGGAATGACGCGGGTCTCGCTGTGCAGGAAGGCGCCGGACTCCTCGAGGCAGAGTGCCTTGTTCTCGAGGACGAGGACGAGCGCGCGGCGGAGCGGTACGACGCCGAGGGGCTCGTACGACGCGTTGAGGACCAGGACATGCGGCACGGATGCCTCCTAATACGCCGGCGGCGCGTGGCTCGCGCCGGGACGAACTGCTCTCAGTCTCTCCTCATGCCTGGTCGGAACGCCACCACGTCGTGGTAACGGGCTTGAGGTGTTCTCGACCACATCGGTATCGTCACCCGGTTCATCCCCGCGTGAGGTCCGTCTCTCCCTCGAACAGGGCAACGGGAGCACATCGGATGCCCCGTTAGTGTGGATGCTCCGCGTACGTCATGCCTGGAGGTCCTCCGTGTCCTGGTCCGCCCTGCCGACCGCCGACGATCCGCAGCCCGTCCCCGTCAGCCTCGACGAGGCGGCGGAGCGGGCGACGAGCGCCGCGGGCTGGGTGGAGGAGAACTGGTCCACCTGGCTGAACACGGGCCTTCGCATCCTCCTCATCCTGATCGTCGCCCTGCTGCTGCGGATGGCGATCCGCCGGGCCCTGACGAAGCTCATAGAGCGGATGAACCGCTCCGCCCAGGCGGTGGAGGGGACGGCGCTCGGTGGGCTGCTGGTCAACGCCGAGCGGCGCAGACAGCGGTCGGAGGCGATCGGCTCGGTGCTGCGCTCGGTGGCGTCGTTCGTGATCCTCGGCACGGCGGGCCTGATGATCCTGGGCGCGTTCCAGATCGATCTGGCGCCGCTGCTCGCCTCCGCGGGTGTCGCGGGTGTCGCGATCGGTTTCGGCGCCCGGAACCTGGTCACCGACTTCCTGTCCGGTGTCTTCATGATCCTGGAGGACCAGTACGGCGTCGGTGACTCGGTCGACGCGGGCGTGGCCTCCGGCGAGGTCATAGAGGTCGGTCTGCGGGTGACGAAGCTGCGCGGCGACAACGGTGAGATCTGGTACGTCCGCAACGGCGAGATCAAGCGGATCGGCAACCTGAGCCAGGGCTGGGCGACGGCGGCGGTGGACGTCACGGTGCGCCCGTCGGAGGACCTGGACCGGGTCCAGTCGGTGATCAACGAGGCCACGGCGTCCCTGGCGAAGGAAGAGCCCTGGACCGAGCGGCTGTGGGGTCCGGTGGAGATCCTGGGCCTCAACGAGGTGCTGCTGGACTCCATGACGATCCGGGTCTCGGCGAAGACGATGCCGGGCAAGGCCCTGGGGGTGGAGCGCGAGCTGCGCTGGCGGATCAAGCGCGCGCTGGACGCGGCCGGCATCCGCATCGTCGGCGGCGCCCCGGCCCCGGCGGAGGACGCCCCGGCGGACCCGACGGCGGCCATGGCACCGCCCTCGGCCTTCGCCTCGTCGACCTCCCCCCAGTCGGCGGCGGCCACCCCGATCCCACCGGCCAAGCCGGAACTCAGCAAGTAGCGGCCCGAAGCAGGGGCGCCCCGCCACGACTGGGGGGCGCCCCTTCGCCATGCGGCCCTCAGCCCACCAGCGCCCACCGGATCGCGGCGGCCGCCCTCAAGGCCGGCGGCGGAGCCACCCACCACGCGCCCATGACGGGCCGGACCGCCCGGGACGGCTGTGACGGCCCCGGCTGCGGTGGTCGGTCCCGGCTTCGGTGTCGGTCCCGGCTTCGGTGTCGGTCCCGGCCCTTGGGCGACCTGAAACCGCATCAGGGCCACACACAAGCGCCCGGGGTATTGACGCCCCCATGACGTCCGTCCTACGGTCCTCCCACCGAATAGGAAACTTTCCTAACAGTGCTGTTGGGGGAGTGGGTGGCGGGGCAGCACAATGGCCCCCTCCAGAACCGAAGGGCAGGTGCATCGTGATGGCCGGTACGAGTCCGGGTACGCCCGGGACGCCGCGCGTCCTGCGGGCCATGAACGACCGGGCCGCCCTGGATCTGCTGCTGGAGCACGGCACCCTGTCGCGGACCCGGATCGGGAAGCTCACCGGGCTCTCCAAGCCGACCGCCTCCCAGCTCCTCGCCCGGCTGGAGGCCGCCGGGCTCGTCGTCGCCACCGGCACCACCGCCGGCCGGCCGGGGCCCAGCGCCCAGCTGTACGCGCTCAACGCCCGGGCCGCCTTCGCCGCCGGACTGGATGTCACCCCGCACCGGATCCGCGCCGCCGTCGCCGACATCACCGGCGAGGTCGTCGGCGAGTGCGAGCTCAGGACCACGGGGCGCGCCGCGGAGGGCGTCGTACGGCAGGTCATGACCGCCCTGGACGGCGCCGCCAAGGACGCCGGGATCACCCGGGCCGAGGTGCAGCGCCTCGTCATCGGCACCCCCGGCGCCTTCGACCCCGCCACCGGGCGGCTGCGGTACGCCTCGCACCTGCCCGGCTGGCACTCCCCCACCCTGCTGGAGGAGCTGGCGGCGGTGCTCCCGATGCCGTTCGAGTACGAGAACGACGTCAATCTCGCCGCCGTCGCCGAGCAGCGGCTGGGCGCCGCCCGCGGCCACCAGGACTTCGTCCTGCTGTGGAACGAGGAGGGCCTCGGTGCCGCCCTCGTCCTCGGCGGCCGGCTCCACCGCGGCTTCACCGGCGGCGCCGGCGAGGTCGGCTTCCTGCCCGTTCCGGGCACCCCCCTCGTACGCCAGGTCACCAAGGCCAACTCCGGCGGTTTCCAGGAGCTCGCCGGCGTCCAGTCCGTGCCCCGGATCGCCCGGTCGCTCGGCATCGACACCCCCGAACAGCCCTACGTGCCCGTCGCCACCCGGTTGCTCACCCACGCCGCCGCCCACCACGGGGACGACCCCCGGTACTCGGCGCTCCTCGACCAGTACGCCGAGCGCCTCGCCACCGGCCTCGCCTCCCTCGTCGCCGTGCTCGACCCCGAACTCCTCGTCCTGTCCGGCGAGGTGACCGTCGCCGGCGGGGAACCCCTGCGGGAGCGCGTCCAGGCCGAACTGGCCGAACTCGCCGCCTCCCGGCCCCGGCTCGTCCTCGGGGACGTGGACCGGCACCCCGTCCTGCGCGGGGCGCTGGAGAGCGCCCTCGCCACCACCCGCGACGAGGTCTTCGACACCTCGCGCTGACCGCCCTCGCCCACCTCCCCCCGGCGCAGGGCGCCGCGGGGTCCCACCGTCACACCCGTCCACCGTCAACCCCTCCGCCGCAGGGAGACCTCGTCATGCCCGTACGCCCGCGCAGAGCCGCTGCCGCACTCGCCGTCACCGCCTCGATCGCCCTGTTCGCCTCGGCCTGTACCGGCTCCGCCGAGAACAAGGCGAGCGACGACCCCGGCGCCAGGACCGAGATCACCTTCTGGCACGGCTGGTCGGCGCCCAGCGAGGTCAAGGCGATCCAGGAGAACGTCGCCCGCTTCGAGAAGGCCCACCCGAACATCAAGGTGAAGGTCGTCGGCAACATCAACGACGACAAGCTCAACCAGGCGCTGCGCGCGGGCGGTTCGAACGGTCCGGACGTGGCCGCCTCCTTCACCACCTCCAACGTCGGCAAGTTCTGCGCCTCCGGCGCGCTCGCGGACCTGAAGCCCTTCCTGGAGAAGGACAAGGTGGACCTGGACAAGACCTTCTCCAAGGTCCTACAGGACTACACCCAGTTCGAGGGCAGGCGCTGCGCCCTGCCGCTGCTCTCCGACGCGTACGGGCTCTACTACAACAAGGACGCCTTCGAGGCGGCCGGCATCACCGCACCACCGAAGACCTGGTCGGAGTTCGCGAGCGTGGCGAAGAAGCTGACCAAGGAGACGGGCGACTCCTACGAGCAGCTCGGCTTCATGCCGAACTACCTCGGCTACGAGACGGTCCCGAGCCACTACATGTCGCAGTGGGACCACCGGTACTTCGACGAGAACGGCAAGTCGAACCTGGCCAAGGACCCGGCCTTCGCCGAGATGCTGACGTACCAGAAGTCGCTGGTCGACGGCCTGGGCGGGTTCGCGAAGCTGGACAGGTACCGCACCACCTTCGGTGACGAGTGGGGGGCCAAGCACCCCTTCCACACCGGCCAGGTGGCCATGCAGCTCGACGGCGAGTGGCGGCTGAACTTCCTGAAGGAGGCCAAGGTCGGCTTCGAGGTCGGCGTCGCGCCGCTGCCGGTCGCGGACGACGAGGTGGGCGAGTACGGAAAGGGCTACCTCTCCGGCACGATCATCGGCATAGCCCCGCAGAGCCGGAAGCAGAACGCGGCCTGGCAGCTGGTCAAGTACATGACCATGGACACCGACGCGGTGGTGGAGTTCGCCAACGGCATCGGCAACGTCCCCTCCACCCTGGAGGCCCTGAAGTCGCCGAAGCTGAAGGCCGACGAGCGTTTCAAGGTGTTCCTGGACATCGCCCAGCACCCCGAGTCCTCCACCTCCGACGGCGCGGTGAACGGCTCCACGTACCAGGACACCTTCCAGGACTTCGCCCAGAAGTACGAGAAGGGCCAGGTCAAGGACCTGAGGAAGGGCCTCGAGGAGACCGCGGCCCAGATCGACCGCGACATCGCCCAGGCGAAGTAAGGGTCAGGACCGGCTCTCATGTCCACCGACACCCTCGCCGGGCGTCAGGCCGCGCTGCGGTCGAAGCGCGTGCGCGGCGCGCTGCGCACCGTGGCGTTCATGTCGCCCTGGCTGATCGGCTTCAGCGTCTTCTTCGCCTACCCGCTCGTCTCGACCGTCTACTTCTCGCTGATGAAGTACGACGGGCTCAACCCGCCGACCTGGCGGGGCCTGGACAACTGGACGTACGTCTTCTCCGACCTGCCGAAATTCTGGCCGGCGATGCAGAACACCCTCTGGCTGGCGGTCGTCATGGTCGCCTGCCGGGTGGTGTTCGGCCTCGGCGTGGGCCTGCTGATCACCAGGATCAAGACGGGCGCCGGGGTCTTCCGCACCCTCTTCTACCTGCCGTACCTGGCCCCGCCGGTGGCCGCCACGCTGGCCTTCGTCTTCCTGCTCAACCCGGGCACGGGACCGGTCAACTCGCTCCTGGAGGCGGTCGGCATCCCCGCCCCCTCCTGGTTCAACGACGCGGCCTGGGCCAAGCCCGCGCTGACCGTCCTCGCCGTCTGGGGCGTCGGCGACCTCATGGTCATCTTCATGGCAGCGCTGCTCGACGTGCCCAAGGAGCAGTACGAGGCGGCGGAGTTGGACGGTGCCTCGGCCTGGCAACGGTTCCGGTACGTGACGCTGCCGAACATCTCGCCGATCGTGCTCTTCGCGGTCGTCACCGGGATCATCGGCGCGATGCAGTACTACACCCAGCCGATCGTGGCCGCGAAGGTCGCCTCGGGGGTGATGGGCGGCTCCGGCCAGACCTTCGAGCCGGGCTACCCCGACGACTCGACGCTGACCCTGCCGCAGCTCGTCTACAACCTCGGCTTCGGCCGCTTCGACTACGGCGCCGCCTGCGTCGTCGCCCTCGTCCTGTTCGCCCTCTCCATGGCCTGCACGGCGCTCCTGATGCGCCGGCGCGGCGGCCTGATCGGTTCGGGTGACTGACCCA
Organism: Streptomyces sp. NPDC029139; assembly: GCF_055564335.1. Lineage (NCBI taxonomy): Bacteria > Bacillati > Actinomycetota > Actinomycetes > Kitasatosporales > Streptomycetaceae > Streptomyces > Streptomyces sp. NPDC029139. Next base: position 154,724 of record NZ_JBVHWN010000005.1, read on the forward strand.
TGGCACCCATGACCACCACCGCTCCCCCGCTCGGCCGCACCGGGACGAGCCTCGCCGGGAAGCGCGCCCGCCGGACGGCGGCACTGCACTGGATCGCCGTGCACTCCCTCGGGATCGCCGCGGCCCTGTTCTTCGTCCTGCCGTTCGTCTTCGTCCTCCTGACCTCGCTGATGAGCGACCAGCAGGCGCTCACCCGCGACCTCACCCCGAACTCCTGGCACTGGGACAACTACGTCCGGGTCTTCGAGACCCCCGGCTTCCTCACCTGGTGGCGGAACTCCCTGCTGTACGCGGGTCTCGGCACCGTGCTCGTGGTGGTGTCCTCGGTCCCGGTGGCGTACGCCCTCGCGAAGTTCCGCTTCCGCGGCCGGCATCTGTCGCTGCTGCTGGTCATCTCGATGATGATGCTGCCGCCGCAGGTCGTCATCATCCCGATGTACCTGTTCTGGGCCAAGCAGATGGATCTCTCCGGAACGCTGTGGCCGTTGATCATCCCGATGGCGTTCGGCGACGCGTTCGCGATCTTCCTGCTGCGCCAGTTCCTGCTGACGATCCCGGACGAGTACATCGAGGCGGCGAGGATCGACGGCTGCGGCGAGTTCCGCACCCTCCTCACGATCGTGCTCCCGATGGCCAGGCCCGGCATCGCCGCCGTGGCGCTCTTCCAGTTCTTCTACAGCTGGAACGACTACTTCGGACCGCAGATCTACGCCTCCGAGAATCCGGGAGCCTGGACGCTGAGCTATGGACTCGAGTCCTTCAAGGGCGCGCACCACACCGACTGGAACCTGACCATGGCCGCGACCGTACTGGTCATGGCCCCTGTGATCCTCGTGTTCTTCTTCGCCCAGAAGGCGTTCGTCGAGGGAGTCACACTGACCGGAGTGAAGGGCTAGCTGACTGCAATGAAGCTCGCTGTCGTGGGGGGCGGCTCCACCTACACCCCCGAACTGATCGACGGTTTCGCGCGCTTGCGCGACACCCTGCCCATCACCGAACTCGTCCTCGTCGACCCCGCCGCCGACCGGCTGGAGCTGGTCGGCGGGCTCGCCCGGCGGATCTTCGCCAAGCAGGAGCACAGCGGAAAGATCGTCACCACCTCCGACCTCGACGCCGGAGTGGAGGGCGCCGACGCCGTCCTGCTCCAGCTGCGGGTCGGCGGACAGGCCGCCCGGAACCAGGACGAGACCTGGCCTCTGGAGTGCGGCTGCGTCGGACAGGAGACGACCGGCGCCGGCGGCCTCGCCAAGGCGCTGCGGACCGTGCCGGTCGTCCTGGACATCGCCGAGCGCGTCCGGCGGACCAACCCGGACGCCTGGATCATCGACTTCACCAACCCCGTCGGCATCGTCACGCGCGCGTTGCTCCAGGCCGGGCACAGGGCCGTCGGTCTGTGCAACGTGGCGATCGGCTTCCAGCGGAAGTTCGCGGCGTTCCTCGGCGTCACCCCGGCCGACGTCCACCTCGACCACGTCGGGCTCAACCACCTGACCTGGGAGACGGCGGTACGGCTCGGCGGGCCCGAGGGCGAGAACGTCCTGCCCCGGCTGCTCGCGGAGCACGGCGACGCCATCGCCGACGACCTGCGCATGGAGCGGGCGATCGTGGACCGGCTCGGTGTCGTCCCCTCGTACTACCTGCGGTACTTCTACGCGCACGACGAGGTCGTGCGGGAGCTCGGCACCAAGCCCTCGCGGGCCGCCGAGGTCGCCGCGATGGAGAAGCGGCTCCTGGAGATGTACGGGGACCCGGCACTCGACGAGAAGCCGGCCCTGCTCGGCAAGCGCGGCGGCGCGTTCTACTCGGAGGCCGCGGTGGACCTGGCCGCGTCTCTCCTGAGCGGGGGTGGGTCGCCGTACCAGGTGGTGAACACGTACAACAACGGCACGCTGCCCTTCCTGCCGGACGACGCCGTGATCGAGGCGCAGGCGGCGGTCGGCCCGCAGGGGGCCGTGCCCCTGCCGGTCGCCCCGCTCGACCCGCTGTACGCCGGGCTGATCGCGAACGTGACCGCGTACGAGGACCTGGCCCTGGAGGCGGCGCTGCGCGGCGGCCGCGACCGGGTGTTCAAGGCGCTCCTCGCGCACCCGCTCGTGGGGCAGTACGCGTACGCCGACGGGCTCACCGACCGGCTCATCGCGCACAACCGGGAGCACCTCGCGTGGGCGTGAACCTGAACGGGGCGCTCCTCGCGGTCGACGCGGGGAACAGCAAGACCGACGTCGCGATCGTCTCGGGGGACGGCACCGTCCTCGGCGCGGCGCGCGGCGGCGGATTCCAGCCCCCGGTGGTGGGGGTGACGGCGGCGGTCGACGCGCTCGCCGAGACCGTCGGGCGGGCGTGGGAGGAGGCGGGCGGCGCCGGTCACCCACCCCGGTTCGCCCATGTCTCCGCCTGCCTGGCCAACGCCGATCTGGCGGTGGAGGAGCAGGAGTTGGAACAGGCGCTGCGCGCACGGGGGTGGAGTCGCTCCGTACGGGTGCGCAACGACACCTTCGCGATCCTGCGCGCCGGTCTGGACGAGCCGCGCGGCGTCGCCGTGGTGTGCGGGGCGGGCATCAACTGCGTCGGGATGACGCCGGACGGCCGCACCGCCCGCTTCCCCGCCATCGGGAAGATCTCCGGCGACTGGGGCGGCGGCAGCGGACTCGCCGAGGAGGCGCTCTGGTTCGCGGCCCGGGCGGAGGACGGACGGGGCGAGCCGACCGAGCTGGCGCGCGCCCTGCCGGCGCACTTCGGGCTGCCGACGATGTACGCGCTGATCGAGGCGCTGCACCGGGGCCGCATCCCGTTCGAGCGGCGGCACGAGCTGGCGCCCGTGCTGTTCCGTACGAGCGCCGGGGGTGACGCCATCGCCCGGTCGCTGGTGCACCGGCTCGCGGAGGAGGTCGTCGCGATGTCGACGGTCGCCCTCGGGCGGCTGGACCTGCTCGACGAGGAGGCGCCGGTGGTGCTGGGCGGGAGCGTCCTCGGCGCGCGCCACCCGGAACTGGAGACGGAGATCGCGCGACTGCTGGCCGTGAAGGCTCCGAAGGCCGTGATCGAGGTCGTGACCTCCCCGCCCGTCCTGGGCGCGGCCCTGCTCGCCCTCGACGAGGTGGCGGCGGGCCCCGAGGCCGCCGCCCGGCTGCGCGAGCACTACGGCGCCTGACGCCGCACGACCGAGGCGGGGCGTCCCGACAGGGGCGCCCCGCCGCCGTGTTCACCCGTACGTGGGGGAACCGATTCCGGCCGGGCGGCGTATTCATCACAGGGGGTTCGCCCAGGGGGGCGGCGCGAGGGTGAGGCACGATAGGAACAAGATCGAGTCAATCCTGGTGTGCGGGTGGGGCCGGTGAGGTCATACTGCCCTCCGGGCACTACGTCGGACCGAGGGGGAGGCCACGTTGACATACCCGCCGAATGCGCCCGCCGCCTCGGCGCCGGGCAGCGCTCCCGCGCAGCCGGGACACGGTGTGCCCGCACAACCGCCGCCGCCGCTCGGCGAGACCCTGCCCGCCGCGACGCCTCCGGCCGGGCGCGGGGCCTGGGAGGAGGCCAGGACGCGGCTGCGCCGCGCCGCCACGACCGAGCCCGGGCGGCTGCAGATCCTCGGTGCCGTCCTGGCACTGCTCGTCGTCGCGTTCGGGGGCGTCACCGCCTTCGAGGTCGCCGACCGGGCCTCCTCCGCCGACGACGTCGTGAGCCGCAGCCAGCCGCTGAGCGCCGACGCCGCCGACATCTACCGCTCCCTCGCCGACGCCGACACGGCCGCCGCCAGCGCCTTCCTGGCCGGCGCGCAGGAGCCCCCGGAGGTCCAGAAGCGGTACGCCGACGACATCAGGACCGCCTCCCGTCTCCTGGTCAAGGCCGCCGCGAGCACCGAGGGTTCGACGGAGTCGAGCCGCGAGATCGCCGCCCTCAACGAGCAGCTCCCCCGCTACACCGGCCTGATCGAGCGGGCGCGCGCCGCCAACCGGCAGGGGCTGCCGCTCGGTGGCGCCTATCTGCGGTACGCCAACCAGCAGATGACGACCGAGCTGCTGCCCGCCGCCGAGCGCCTCTACGAGGCGGAGACCGCGCGGCTCCAGCAGGACGACGAGGACGCCCGGGCCTGGCCGTACCTCTCCCTCGCGCTCGGGCTCCTCACCCTCGCCGCGCTCGCCTGGGCCCAGCGCCGCAACTACGCCCTGACGAACCGGGTGTTCAACCACGGCCTCCTCGCCGCCACCGCCGCCTCCGTGGTCGTGCTGCTCTGGCTGGCGACCGCGCACACCCTCGCGCGCAGCGGGCTGGACGACGCCCGCGAGCAGGGACAGAGCTCGCTCCAGGTGCTCACCACCGCCCGGATCAACTCCCTCAAGGCCCGGGCCAACGAGAACCTGGCGGTCGTCTCGCGCGGCGCGGTCCTCACCGACGACGGCAAGCACGACAAGTACGAGACGGACTACGCCGGCAGCATGAAGACGCTGACCGACGCGCTCGCAACGGCGCGGGAGCGGGCCGACGACGACGCGGGACGCGGTCCGGTGGACGAGGCGGCGGACCGCACGGCCGAGTGGAAGGAACGCCACAAGGTCGCCCGGGCGGCGGACGACTCGGGTGACTACGAGGGCGCCCTGACCCGGATCATCGGCTCGAAGGAGTCCACCGGGCAGTCCTTCGACCAGGTCGACGCCGCCCTGAAGCGGGCCCTGGACCACGAGCAGTCCGAGTTCACCCGCGCCGCCGAGGACGGCAGGGGCTCGCTCGGCGCGCTCCCCCTGGGGGCGGCCGCTCTCGGGATACTGGGCGCCGCCGGCGCCGTCGTGGGCATCAACCGCAGGCTGTCGGAGTACCGGTGAGAGGGGGCGGGATGCGGAACGGCGTCGACGGCGCGAGGATGCGCGGCCCGGCCGGGCCCGGCGGCCCCCTCCGGGGCAGGCGCCCCCTCGCCCGGCTGCGCGGCTGGGGCGGGGTGGCCGCGATGGCGGTGGCGTGCGGCCTGACCGCCTCCCTCACCCTGCTGCCGCTCGCCCACAGCGGGCGCGGCGACTCCGGCCCGGCCGCGGTGACCGGACCGGGCGTCGGCACGGGCGTGCAGGTCAAGGCGGACACCTGCCAGAAGCCGGAAGCCTCCCTCAGCCCCTCTGCGGGCGGCGGCCCCTCCATCGACGCCATCAAGGCGCGCAAGAAGATCGTCGTGGGCGTCGACCAGTCCAGCTTCCGCTGGGGATACCGGGACCCGTCCACGCGGACGCTCGAAGGCTTCGACATCGACCTCGCCCGGGCCATCGCCAAGGACATCATGGGCAGCGAGGACCAGATCGTCTTCCGGGCCATCCCGACCAACCAGCGGATCGCGGCCCTGGAGAGCGGCAAGGTCGACCTCGTCGTCCGGACGATGACGATCAACTGCAAGCGGATCCAGCAGGTCGCCTTCTCCACCGCCTATTTCCAGGCCGGCCAGCAGGTCCTGGCACCCAAGATCTCCACGATCACCGGGTACGACTCCTCGCTCAGCGGCAAGCGGGTCTGCACGGCCGAGGGCTCCACGGCCTACGAGGCCCTGGAGAGCAACTCCTTCGGCGCCGTCTTCAAGGACGAGGCCGACGGCACCAAGGCTGACAAGGACCTGCTGACGGTCCCGAACCAGCTCGACTGTCTGGCGCGGCTCCAGCTGGGCGAGGTGGACGCCGTCGTCACGGACAACGCGCTGGCGGCCGGCCAGGCCGCGCAGGACCCGGCGGTCGAGCTCAAGGGCAAGCCGTTCACCACCGAGTACTACGGCGTCGCCGCCAAGCTCGGCAACGACGACCTGGTCCGCCGCGTCAACCACGTCCTGGTGCAGTACCGGAAGGGCCCTTGGCAGAAGGCGTACGACGACTGGCTCAAGGCGGACCTGCCCGGGATATCCGGGCCGCCCGCACCCACGTACAAGTAGAGCGAGAGGTGATCGATGGGCGTCGCGGGCACCCCCGGGCCTGTGATGGACCGGGACGAGGTGGACCGTGCGCTGGCGCGGCTCGGCGCGGAGCACAAGGCGATCGAGGACTCGCTCCTCGCTCTCCAGGACCACGCGGGCCGCAGGCTGCTGGAAGGCGCCGAGCTGACCGGCACGACCCGGGACCGCTGGCAGTCCACCGAGCGGACGATCACCCTGCTCTGGACGTACTTCGACGCCTACACCGGTGCGCTGAGCGAAGCCCGTGAGCTGCGGGCGCGGCGCCGCTGGTCCAGTCGCGAGGACCTGGAGGAGCTGACCGAGCGGCTGCGGGGCGAGAGCGTGCATGTCTCGGGCGGGGCGCAGCAGGAGGTCCGGCTCTCCGAGCGGTTCACGCTGGAGCGGCTCGTGGAGCGGATGAACGAGCTGTACGCGTCCTCGCTCGACGTGGTCGTGACCGCCGACGCCGTCTGGTCCGCGCTGCCCGCCCGGATAGACCTGCTCGCGGCCGAACTGGGGCGTACGCGTTCGCTGGCGCACTCGGTCGGCGTGCGGCCCGGGGAGCACCCGGCCGGCGACGAGCTGGAGTCCATCACGGCCGAGCTGACCGCGCTGCGCTCCCAGGTCGTCACCGACCCGTTGTCCTTCTGGCGCCCGGCGGCGGGCAGTTCGGCGCCCGGCGGAGGGCGGCCCGACACCGAGCGGTACGACCGGGCGGCGCGGGCCCTGGAGGACATCCGGCGGGAGATCGAGGCGGTCCTCGCGGTCCGCCAGGACTCCGAGGAGCGGCTGCTGCGGCTGCGGGACGTGCTCTCGCGGGCCGACCGGACGCTCGCCGAGGCCCGGGCGGCGCGGGGCGAGGTCCTCGCCAAGATCGCCGCCTCCGAGGTGCCGGCCGTCAGCGGCCCGCCGACGGCCCTCCAGGAACGGCTGGCGACGGCCGCCGAGTACCGCAGGCACGCCCAGTGGCACCGGCTCTCCCCGCTCCTCGATTCCCTGGAGCGGGAGGCCGAGGACGAACTGCTGCGCGCCCGTGAGTCCTTGACCGCCGTCACGGCTCCGCTCGCGGTCCGCGCCGAGCTGCGCGGCCGGCTCGACGCGTACAAGGCGAAGGTCGCCCGCCTCGGCGCGGCGGAGGATCCGCTGCTGATCGAGCGGTACGACGCGGCGCGCCGGATGCTGTGGAGCGCGCCGTGCGACCTGCGGGTCGCCGAGCAGGCCGTGCTGCGGTACCAGCAGGCCGCGGCGGAGGTTCTGTCCGGCCCCAGAGACGCCAGGGGGAGTCAGTGGTGAGCACGACCTGTCAGCGCCCCTCGTGCGAGGGTTCGTACGAGGACATGGGCGGCGGCGAGCTGTACTGCGACACCTGTGGGCTCGCCCCGGTCGTCGCGCCCGGCGGTCAGCTCCGGTCCAACCCCACCGGTCTGGCCGTCCCCGGCAAGGGGTCCGGTTCGTCGCGGTCGAGTTCGCGGGCCTCGGCCCGCAGCTCCTCCCGCTCCTCCCGCTCCTCGACCTCGCGCCGCTCGGTCTCCGGGCGGCTCTCGCGGGCGCTGTCGGGCGGGAACAGCAGCCGCTCGGTCTCGGTGCGCAGCTCCGGCTCGTCGACGGCGCAGTCCGGGCGGAACCGGCTGGGCGCCGGTCTGGTCTCGATCCCGGAGGTGCCGCGCCCGGACCCGCGTGCCGCGGTCATGGAGAAGCCCGAGGTCCCGGAGCGGAAGCGATTCTGCTCGCGCTCGGACTGCGGGGCGCCGGTGGGCCGTGCGCGCGGTGACCGGCCGGGCCGTACGGAGGGGTTCTGCACCAAGTGCGGACACCCGTACTCCTTCGTGCCGAAGCTGCGCGGCGGCGACATCGTGCACGGGCAGTACGAGGTGGCGGGCTGCCTCGCGCACGGCGGGCTCGGCTGGATCTACCTCGCCGTCGACCGGGCGGTCTCGGACCGCTGGGTGGTGCTCAAGGGACTGCTCGACACGGGCGACCAGGACGCGATGGCCGCGGCGATCTCCGAGCGGCGCTTCCTCGCCGAGATCGAGCACTCCAACATCGTCCGGATCTACAACTTCGTCGAGCACCTCGACCAGCGCACCGGCTCCCTGGACGGCTACATCGTCATGGAGTACGTCGGCGGCAAGTCGCTCAAGGAGATCGCCAACGACCGCCGGACGCCGGACGGGCGGCGCGATCCGCTGCCGGTGGAGCAGGCGTGCGCGTACGGGATCGAGGCGCTGGAGGCGCTCGGTCACCTGCACAGCCGGAACCTGCTGTACTGCGACTTCAAGGTCGACAACGCGATCCAGAGCGAGGACCAGCTCAAGCTGATCGACATGGGCGCGGTCCGGCGGATGGACGACGACGAGTCGGCGATCTACGGGACGGTCGGCTACCAGGCGCCGGAGGTGGCCGAGGTCGGCCCGTCGGTGGCGAGCGACCTGTACACGGTGGCGCGCACGCTGGCGGTCCTGACCTTCGACTTCCAGGGGTACACCAACGTCTTCGTCGACTCGCTTCCCGACCCGGACCACATCGAGGTCTTCCGGACGTACGAGTCGTTCTACCGGCTCCTGGTGCGCGCGACCGACCCGGATCCGGCGCGCCGGTTCGCCTCCGCGCAGGAGATGGCCGAGCAGCTGACGGGGGTGCTGCGCGAGGTCGTGGCGCTCCAGTCGGGCCGGCCTCGGCCCGCGCTCTCGACGCTGTTCGGCACGGAACTGCGGGTCACGGACACGGAGCTGTTCGCGGAGCTGACGGAGGACGTGTCGGTTCTGGGCGCCCGGGAGCCCCGGCGGAGCCGCCGCCGCGCCACGGGCACGGCGGCGCTCGCCGGCGGGCACCCGAGCGGGACGGCCGGTGCGGTCACGAGCGGGGCGGCCGGTGGCGCGACCGTCGCCGGCGGGGCGGTCGGTGGCGGACCCGTCGGCACGGCCGCGGGGGCGACCCCCGGTATCGGTCTGCCTCCGGGCGGGCCCTTCCTCAGACCCCTCGACGGGCGGGCCTGCGCGCTCGCGCTGCCCGTGCCCCGGGTGGACCCGGGGGACCCGAACGCCGGGTTCCTGGCCGGACTCATGGCCTCGGCGCCCGCCGAGCTGATCAGCGCCCTGCACCACGCGCCCGCGCCCTCCCTGGAGCTGCGTCTGCGCGAGCTGCGGGCCCGCCTGGAGATGGGCGACCTCGGCTCCGCCGGGCTCGCGCTGGCCACGCTGGAGGAACAGGTCCCGGACGACTGGCGGGTGGTCTGGTACCGCGGCCTCACCTCCCTGGTGACCGGCGACCACACGAACGCGGCCCTGTCCTTCGACGCGATCTACGACGCGTTCCCCGGGGAGCCCGCGCCCAAGCTGGCCCTCGGCATCTGCGCCGAGATCCTCGGCCAGTTGGACAACGCCGCCGAGTACTACCGCCTGGTGTGGGCGACCGACCCGAGTTACGTCAGCTCGGCGTTCGGGCTCGCCCGGGTGCAGCTCGCGGCCGGTGACCGCACCGGAGCCGTACGCACGCTGGAGTCCGTACCGGAGGCGTCCATCCACTACACGGCGGCCCGGGTCGCCGCCGTACGGGCCCGGCTGCGGCGCAGGCCGCCGAACGAACCCCTCGGCGCGGATCTGACGGCGGCGGCGGCACAGGTCTCGGCGCTCCACGGCTTCGGTCTGGACGCGGTGCGCCGCGAGCGATTGTCGACCGAGGTGCTCGGCACGGCGCTCGACTGGGTACTCTCCGGAAGTCCCGGAGCGGGACCGGGCGGCACGCACCTGCTCGGCAGCGAACTGGACGAGCGCGGACTGCGCTTCGGCCTCGAACGCTCGTACCGGGTGCTCGCCCGGCTCGCTCAGCGGGGCGAGGAGAGGATCGAACTGGTGGAGCGGGCCAACCGTTTCCGCCCCCGGACGTGGGTGTGATGATGTCCCAGATGCCCCAGCACGATCTCTCCGCCTGCCCCGGGTGCACGGAGCCGCTGGATTCGGGTGACCGCTTCTGCGGGGCGTGCGGATACGACCTGTCGGCCGTACCGGCGCCGCCGCCGGACCGCCCGACGGTGGCGATCGGCACGCCCGTGACCTGGCCCGAGGCCCCGCCCCGCGAACCGGGCTCCCTCTCCACGGTGACCCAGCACCCGGGCGACCTGCCGGGCACGGACTCGGGCGGCCACGAACTCCCGGCGGCACCCCCGCACATGGCGCCGGGCGGCCCCGGTCAGGGAACCCCGGCGGCCGGAGGCGCACCGGGTGCCGACGCCCGCGCCCAGGTTCCCGGCCCGCCGCCCCACGGACCGTCGGCTTCCGCCGCGCCCGGCGCCCCGGGCGCCGGAAGCCCGGGCCACGCGAACCCGCCGGCCGGCGGCGTTCCGGGCACGGGCGCCGGGCTCCACGCCGGGCAGAACCCGCAGGCCGGCCCGCAGGCTCCCTACGGCTCCCCGGCGGGCGGGGGCGCCGGCGCGCCCGCGTACGGCGTTCCGGGCGCAGGCGATCCGGCGGCCGGTGGCTTCGGCGCGGGCCCGGCGGACCACGGGAACCCGCCGGCCGCCGCGGGCGCCTGGGCCGCGGGTGTCGAGCCCGGCGCCGTCGCGCCCGGGCCGGACGGCTCCGGCTCGGCGCCGAGTCCCGCCAGGGACCTGCCGACCGTGCCCGTCCGCACGGACGGGCCGCACGCCGCCACGTCGTCCGGTGGCGGGCTCGCCGCGCTCGCCGCCGGGACCCCGCAGCCGCCCGCCCACGCCCCCGAACCGGAACCCGGCACCGGCCCGGACCCCGACCCCCGCACCGAGGGTGACTTCGCGCTCGCCGCGCCCGATCCCCGTACCGTCCCTCCGACGGCGACCCCGCCCGCCGGGACCAAGCTGTGCGTCGCCTGCCGCGCCGGGCACGTGGATCCCGACGGCTACTGCGAGAACTGCGGCCACGCCCAGCCGCGCGAGCGCGACCACATGGAGGAGGAGCTCTCCACGGTCGCCGCCGTCAGCGACCGTGGCCTGCGCCACCACCGCAACGAGGACGCGTTCGCCGTCTCGGCCACCGCGCTCCCCGACGGCTCCCCCGCCACCCTGGCGATCGTCTGCGACGGCGTCTCCTCCGCGACCCGTCCGGACGAGGCGTCCGCCGCCGCCGCGAACGCCGCCGGCCAGGCCCTGCTCACGGCCCTGCCGCGCGGCACGCACCCGCAGCAGGCCATGCACGAGGCGATCGTCGCCGCGGCAGACGCGGTCAACGCCCTGGCGGAGGAGCCCGGTCAGGGCGGCACGGAGCACGATCCGCACCGCCACCAGAACGCCCCCGCCTGCACCATCGTCGGCGCGGTCGTCGCCGACGGGCTGCTGATCGTCGGCTGGGTCGGCGACAGCCGTGCCTACTGGGTTCCGGACGACCGCACCTCCCCGCCCGCCCGGCTCACCCAGGACGACTCCTGGGCGGCCCAGATGGTCGCCGCGGGCCTGATGAACGAGGCCGAGGCGTACGCCGACGAGCGCGCCCACGCGATCACCGGCTGGCTCGGTGCCGACGCGTACGAACTGGAACCCCACACGGCCGCGTTCAAGCCCGACCGGCCGGGCGTGGTCGTGGTCTGCACCGACGGTCTCTGGAACTACGCGGAGGCCGCCGAGGACATGGCACGGGTCGTGCCGGCGGACGCCGCCGGACGACCGCTGCACGGCGCCCAGGTCCTCGTCGGCCACGCCCTGGACGGCGGGGGCCACGACAACGTAACGGTGGCCCTGCTGCCGTTCGCCTTCTCCCCGCAAGGGGCAGGATCGGCCTGAGCGGTCGCCGGCCCCCTGACCTTCCGAGTACCCCCGCCCGTCCCACGTCTGTCTCACGCTTGTTGTCGAGGAGCCTCAACCCATGGCGAACTTCTCCAAGTCGAACGTGCCGCAGTTCTCGGTGGACGTGTACCAGAACGAGTTCCTGCCGGAGGGCGGCCGTGAGGTCAGTGCCATCGTCACGGTCACCTCGACCGGCGGGGGCACCAGCGGCGGTGCGGCGCTCGCGGGAAGCCGGACCGGCGCCGACGCCGACGCCGCCGTGGTGATCATGGTCGACTGCTCCGGTTCGATGGACTACCCGCCGACCAAGATGCGCGGCGCGCGGGACGCCACGGCCGCCGCCATCGACGCCCTGCGCGACGGCACGTCCTTCGCCGTGATCGCCGGTACGCACGTGGCGAACGAGATCTACCCGGGCAACGGCGGCCTCGCCGTCGCCGGGCCGGCGACCCGTGGCCAGGCCAAGGACGCGCTGCGCCGGCTGAGCGCGGGCGGCGGCACGGCGATCGGCACCTGGCTGCGCCTCGCCGACCGGCTGCTCGCCTCCGCCGACGTGTCGATCCGGCACGGCATCCTGCTCACCGACGGCCGCAACGAGCACGAGGCGCCCGAGGACCTGCGGGCCGCCCTGGACGCCTGCGCGGGCCGGTTCACCTGTGACGCGCGCGGTGTCGGTACGGACTGGGAGGTCAAGGAGGTCACCGGCATCGCGTCCGCCCTGCTCGGGACGGCCGACATCGTGGCCGACCCCGCGGGCCTGGCGGCGGACTTCACCACCCTGATGGAGAAGACCATGGGCAAGGAGGTCGCGGACGTCTCGCTGCGCCTGTGGACCCCGGTCGGGGTGGAGATCAGATTCGTGAAGCAGGTCGCGCCCACGGTCGAGGAGCTGACCGACCGGCGGACCGAGGCCGGCCCGCGGGCCGGCGACTACCCGACCGGCTCCTGGGGCGACGAGTCCCGCGACTACCACGTCTGCGTCCGCGTCCCCCAGGCCCAGATCGGCCAGGAGATGCTCGCCGCCCGGGTCTCGCTCATCGTCCCGGACCCGGCGGGCGACGCTCCGCGCACGCTGGGGCAGGGCCTGGTGAGGGCGGTGTGGACGGACGACATGGCGATGTCCACATCGATCAATCCGCAGGTCGCGCACTACACCGGTCAGGCGGAACTGGCCCAGGTCATCCAGCAGGGCCTGGACGCGCGCAAGTCCGGCGACCACGACGGGGCGACGGCCAAACTGGGGCGCGCGGTGCAGCTGGCGGTCGTCTCGGGCAACGAGGACACTGCGAAACTGCTTTCGAAGGTGGTGGACGTCGTCGACGCGGCGACGGGTACTGTGCGTTTGAAGGCGAAGGTCGCGGAAGCGGACGAGATGACTCTCGAGACCCGCTCCACCAAGACGGTTCGCGTCAAGAAGTAGCCCGGCCAGGAGGGCCGGACGACGAGAGGGGGAAGCACCGACATGCCGACCTGCCCGAACGGACACCAGTCGGTTTCCGACGACTGGTGCGAGGTCTGCGGCCACCGCATGGCCGGGGCGGGTGCGCCGGCGGGTGCCGTACCGCCGCCTCCCCCGCCGCCGCCTCCCGCCTACGGTTACCCCGGGCCCGGGGCCCCCGGCGGCCCCGGGGGTTACGACCCGAACGCGACCGCGCAGGCGGAGCTCTGCCCGCAGTGCCGCACGCCGCGCGAGCCGATGGCCCCGTTCTGCGAGGAGTGCCGCTGGAACTTCCAGACCAACACGGCGACCTCGTACACGCCGGTGGCTCCCCCCTCCTCGCAGCAGAGCCCGCCGCCGGGCCTCAACCTGCCGCCGGGCTTCCAGTCGCCGCCGCGGCCCCCGCAGCCGCAGCAGCCGGACCCGTACGAGTACCAGAGCTCCCGGCCCTCGCAGATGAACCGGCCCGCGGAGCCGCTGTCGGCCGACCCCACGCACCACCAGGCACCGCCGCAGCGTCCGCCGATGCACCAGCAGCCGCAGCAGCAGGCACCCCAGCAGCACGCGCCGCAGGCACCCCAGCAGCATCAGGGGCCCCCGCAGCAGCACGCGCCGCAGGCACCCCAGCAGCATCAGGGGCCCCCGCAGCAGCAGGCGCCCCAGCAACACCAGGCACCGCAGGGGTACCAGCAGCAGGGCGCGCCGCAGGCTCCGCCGTCCTTCTTCCAGAGCCCGCCGCCCTCGCAGCAGGCGCCTCGACCGCCGGCTCCGCAGGCCCCGCCGCAGCAGCAGCCGGGCCGGGCCGACGACGACTGGATGCTGCCGCCGCCCTCACAGCCCCAGGCGCCGCAGCAGGCCCAGCAGGCGCCCCCGATGCAGCAGCACGCCCCGCAACCGCAGCACCATGCGCCGCAGCAGCAGCACACACCCCAGCAGCCGCAGCAGCAGTACCAGCAGCAACAGCGGCCCGCCGCGGGCTGGTCGGCGTACATCGGTCCGGACCGCGAATACTTCATGGCGATGATGCAGCGCAGCGGCCCGGAGGCCTCGGGCCTGAACCTGCCCGCCTACTCCCCCGAGCAGCACCTGCCGCTCCAGGGCAACCAGATCAGCATCGGCCGCCGCCGGCACTCCACCGGCGAGGCCCCCGACATCGACCTCTCCGTGCCTCCGGAGGACCCGGGCGTCTCGCACCAGCACGCGGTGCTGGTGCAGCAGCCGGACGGATCGTGGGCGGTGGTGGACCAGAACTCCACCAACGGCACCACGATCAACGGCGGCGAGGAGCCGATCCAGCCGTACGTCCCCGTCCAGCTCCAGGACGGTGACCGGGTGCACGTCGGCGCCTGGACGACGATCACCGTGCGCCGCGGATAGCCCTCGGGTCAAGCGCTCGGCAGTGGCCAGGCATACGGCTCCCCGGGGTCGTCCAGCCAGGCCCACTGCCGCCCCGCGCTCACCGTCACCCCGAAGCGCTCCCGCTCCGGCCGCCCCTCGCGCTGCCAGAGCGAGAGCGCTTCGCGCGCGTCCAGGCTCTCCTCGGCCAGCGTGAACAGGAAGCGGAAGCGGTCGTCCTCGTACGCCTGCCGGGGCAGCCCCATCGGGCGGGCGCGCGGAAAGCGGGCGTTGCCGCCGCGCAGGGCGACGAAGTACGCGGAGGTGGGCAGGAACCGCCCCTCGGCGTGGACGGCGTCCCGCACCCGCAGCAGGACCAGCCCGGTGGACAGCGGTGTCAGGACGAGCGCGCCGGGGCGGCACTGGGCGAGCCAGGCGTCCGGGATCGACGGCAGGGTGCAGGTGGCGACGATCCGGTCGAAGGGAGCGCGCTCGGGGCAGCCGCGGGCGCCGTCGCCGGTGATCACGGTCGGCTCGTACCCGGCGGCGGCGAGATGGACGCGGGCGGACTCGGTGATCTCCTCGTCCAGGTCGACGGTGGTGACGTGCTCCGCGCCGAGCCGGTGGCTGAGCAGGGCGGCGTTGTAGCCGGTGCCGGCGCCGATCTCCAGGACGTCCTGTCCGTTCCGTACGTCCAGCGCCTCCAGCATCTCGGCCATCAGGGACGGCTGGCTGGAGGAGGAGACCAGCTCCCCGTCCCGCACCCGGGTGGCCAGCGGCTCGTCCTGGTAGGCCCCGCGCAGCCAGCGGGCGCGGCGGGCGGGGTGGGGGTGGTCGGACCGGAGCCGCTCGTAGCCGCCGGCTCCGGAGACGTAGTAGAAGGGGACGAACAGATGGCGGGGCACCTCGGAGAAGGCCGCCCGCCAGGCACGGTCGCGCAGAGCGCCGTACGCCTCGATCTCCCGCACGAGCTCCCGTCGCGCCCGCGCGCCGTCCTCGGCGAAGGGATCCTCGTGTGCGCCCATGCCTCCACTCTCCTGCGCGGCGGGTGGGGAGGCGAGTGTCCCCCGGCCGTGTCCCGGCCGTGTCCCGGCCGTGTCCCGGCCGTGTCCCGGCGAGTGTCCCCCGGCCGTGTCCCGGCCGTGTCCCGGCGATGTTCCCGGGCCCGGCGGTCCGGACCCGGGTTCCCGGCCGTGGTCCTGGACCTCCGGTCCCCGGCCGGAGCATCTGAGACCATGGAGCGGTGATGGAGATTCCGCGCGGCACACTTCAGGAGCAGACCTTCTACGAGCAGGTGGGTGGCGAGGAGACCTTCCGGCGTCTCGTCCGCCGCTTCTACCAGGGGGTCGCGGAGGACCCTCTGCTGCGCCCGATGTACCCCGAGGAGGACCTCGGCCCGGCTGAGGAGCGCCTCGTGCTCTTCCTCATCCAGTACTGGGGCGGCCCCCGCACCTACAGCGACCATCGCGGCCACCCCCGGCTGCGCATGCGCCACGCGCCGTTCACGGTCGACAAGGCGGCCCACGACGCCTGGCTGAGGCACATGCGGGACGCGGTGGACGAGCTCGGCCTGGCGCCGGAGCACGAGAGCCAGTTGTGGCGGTACCTGACGTACGCGGCGGCGTCGATGGTCAACACCGCGGACTGACGCATTCCGGAATCTGCGTCCCGGATAACGGTCACGATCGAGTCAAGGTCCCCGTGCAAGCGGTTTCCAGCGCCCCTGCCCTCTGAAAGCATCGGATGAACGTTCGGTGGGGGTTCAGGGGGATGGGTGACCGGGTTCGTACTTCTGCGTGTCAGGGCCCACCGGTTGCTGCTCTCCGCGGCGCTCCTCGCCGTGCTGCTGACCACCTCCGTCCTGGCCGCGCTCGCCGCCTTCTCCGGCTCCGTCGGCAACGCCGCCCTGCAGGGCACGCTGCGCGGCAGGGCCGCCCCCGCCGCCGCGCTGGTCGTCACCGCGCAGGTGCCGGCGGACCGGCGGGAGAGCGCCGACGCGGCCACGCGCGAGGCGGCCGGCCGGACCTTCGACGGGCTGCCCGTGAGCGTTCGGAAGCTCGAGCGCTCGGGTCCGTACGCACTGCCCCGTAGCCTCCAGGATCCGGCCGCGCGCCTGGGCGAACCCGACCTCACCCACCTCGCCGCCCTCGACCGCTCGCGCCTCACCCTCGTGCGGGGCACCTGGCCCGGCGCCGGTGTCGCCGGAGGGACCGTCGACGTCGCGGTGCCCGAGGGGTCCGCCGGTCGGCTGCGGATCGGGCCGGGAACCGTGCTCGATCTCACCGACCGGCTCGGCGGCAAGCCGGTCAGGGCCCGCGTCACCGGCCTCTACCGGCCCGCCGACCTCACCGACCTCTACTGGCAGCTGGACCAGGCCGGCGGACGCGGGGTGAAGACCGTCGTGTTCACGACGTACGGTCCGCTGGTCGCCGACCCCGCCGTCCTCGGCTCCGGGCGGGTCACCGCGGGAGAGACCTCCTGGCTCGCCACCGCCGACTTCACCGGCGTCACCACCGGCCGGATGGACGCGCTGCGCGCCACCGCCACCGCGGAGCCGAAGGCGCTCGCCGCCGACACGTCCCGGTTCGGTGGCACCGTCACCGCGCGCACCTCGCTGCCGACCGTCCTCGAACAGACCGACCGGGCCCTGCTCGTCTCCCGCTCCACATTGATGATCGTCGCCGTGCAGCTGGTGCTGCTCGCCGCGTACGCCCTGCTGCTCGTCGCCCGGCTGCTCAGCTCCGAGCGGTCGGGCGAGACGGCGCTGCTCCGGGCCCGCGGCGGTTCGCGGCGCCGGATCGCCTCCCTCGCCGCCGCCGAGGCGCTGCTGCTCGCCCTTCCCGCCGCCGTGCTCGCCCCGCTCCTCGCGGGTCCGCTGATCCGGCTGCTCGCCGACCGGTCCTCGCTCGGCGCGCTGGGCGTCCGGCTCGACGACGCCCCGCTCGGCCAGGTGTCGCTCGTCGCGGCGCTCGTCGCCGTGTGCTGTGCCGCCGCCGTCGTGGCGCCGGCGCTGAGCGGCGGGGACGGCGGGGCGGTCGCGCTCCCCAAGGGGCGTACGGCGGCGCTCCCCGCGCCCGTACGGGCCGGGGCCGACATCGGGCTCCTCGTCGTCGCGGCCGTCGCCTACTGGCAGCTCGACCGGCAGACCGGCGCCTCCACCGACGCGGGCGGCGGTGCCCTCAGCGGCGACCGGGGCGGCTCCCTCGGCATCGACCCCCTGCTCGTGGCCGCCCCCGCGCTCGCGCTGCTCGCCGGCACCGTCCTGACGCTGCGTCTGCTGCCGCCCGCGGCCCGGCTCGCCGAGCGGCGCGCCGCCGGCGGCCGCGGGCTGTCGGCCGCGCTCGCCGGCTGGCAGTTCAGCCGTCGGCCGCTGCGCGGCGCGGGCCCGGTGCTGCTGCTCGTCCTCGCCGTCGCGACGGGGATGCTCGCCATCGGACAGAGCGCCTCCTGGGACCGCTCGCAGGAGGACCTCGCCGACTTCCGTACGGGAACGGCCCTGCGGGTCCTGACCGGCGGCACCCCCGACCCGGGCGGGGCCGGGCGCTACGCGGCGCTGCCTGGGGTCGCTTCGGCCGCCCCCGCGCACCGCGCCACCACGGACTTCGCGAGCAACCGGACAGCGACGATCCTCGCCCTGGACACCCGGCACGCCGCCGACGGGTTCCTGCTCCGCGACGACCTCGCCGACCGCCCCGCCCCCACCCTGCTGACCTCGCTCGCGCCGCAGGACGCGCCCCGCCCGGGGACGGCCCTGCCCGTCGGCAGCCGGGGCCTGGCCCTCGACCTGCGGCGCACGGCGCCGCCCCGCGCCGGGGCGGTCCAGGTGACGGTCGTCCTGGAGGACCGCCACGGCATTCCGTACCGACAGCTCCTCGGGCCGCTCCCGGCCGACGGGAAGACGCACCGGCTCGCTCTCGACCTCGGCCCCGAGGGAACCGGCCCGTCGGCCGCGGGCGTGCTCACCCTGACCGGTGTGGAGCTGGACGGGCAGACCGCCGTGGGGCCGGGCGGACCGCAGACGTTCACCGTCGAGCGCCTCGTCTCGCTCCACGAGGGCGGCGAGCGCCCGCTCGACGCCGGCCGATCCCTGGCCTCGTGGAGCACGGGCATGCGCCGGACGTCGAACGGCGAGTGGGGGAACCCGCTGCCGCTCGCCGGGCGCTCCGGGACCCCCGCTCCGTTCACGGTCGGGTTCTCCGTCGCCGGCGCCCCGGAGACCGACCTCCACGCGGCCGGTCCCGAGGACTTCACCGTACGGATCGCCGCGCCGCGGCCCGCGCCGCCGCGGACGCTGCGCGGGGTGGCGAGCGACGCCTTCCTCGCGGCGGCGGGAGCGAAGAAGGGCGACCCGGTGGAGGTGTCGCTCGGCGGCCTGCGCCTGCGGGTGACCATCGTGGACCGTGTCCGGGAGCTGCCCACCACAGGCGCCGGGGCCGGGTCCGCGACCGCGCCGTCCGTCAGCTCCGACGACGGGGGCGCGCTCCTCGTCGACCTGCACGCGGTCAACCAGTACCTCGCCACCGACCGCACCGCGACCCTGCCGCCCACCGAGTGGTGGCTGACCGCCGCGCCCAGCCGGACAGCGGAGGTCGCCCGGACGCTGCGCGCCCGCCCCGACACCGATCCCGGCCAGGTGCTCGTACGGGACGAGGCCGCCGCCGAACTCCTCGGCGACCCGCTCGGCGCGGGCCCCCACGCCGCCCTGATGGCGGTGGCGGCGGCCGCGGCGGCGCTCGCGGCGGTCGGCTTCGCGGTCAGCGTGGCCGGCTCGACCCGCGAACGGGCCGCCGAGTTCGGCGTGTTGCGGGCGCTCGGCGCGCCGCGCCGCCGGCTGGCCCGACTGATCGCCGCCGAGCAGGGCCTCCTGGTGGGCATCGGCCTGCTGGTGGGCGTCGCCCTCGGCGCCGTGCTGACCCGGGCCGTCGTCCCACTGGTCGTCCTGACCGGGCAGGCGACCCGGCCCGTCCCCCGCGTCCTGGTCGAACTCCCGCCCGGACACGTGGCCCTGTTGCTCACCGGGGTCGCCGCGCTGCCGCTGCTGATCGTCGCCACGATCGCGCTGCGCCGCGCCGACCCGGCCGTGACCCTGCGCCACCAGGGGGACCAGTGACACCCACCGACCAGTCCGGAAAGGCAGCCGACATGCCCCGCGAGGACGGCGGACCCGCCGCGGCCGTGGCGCCCTGGGTGCGGACCCGGCTGCGGACGGCGCCGGGCACGGCGTGGGCCTTCGCCCTCCTCGTCCTCGTCACCACCTTCCTCGCCGCGGTCCTCCCCCGGACCGTCGACACGTACGAGACGGAGGGCCTGCGGCACGACATCGCCGCCGCCGCGCCCCGTACGTCCGTCCTCGACATCACCGCTCCCCCGCCGCCGCCCGACCTCTCGCGACGAGCCCGCGAGAGCGGCATGGGTCCCGACGCGCTGGCCCGGCAGCGAACCGCGCTGGAACGGCTGCTGCCGGCCCCGCTGCGCATCGACCCCGAGCAGTCCGTGCACGGGGTGCGGACCGTCAAGCGAGCCGCCGCGCTCGACCGCCGGCTGCCCCAGCCGTACGGGATCCCGCCCGAGTTCATGCTGGCGGCGCCGTCCGCGCTCGCCGGGCACGCGACCGTACGGGAAGGCCGGCTGCCCGCGAAGGCCGATCCCGCCAAGGGCACCGGTGAGGCGGCCGTCACCGCGGCGACGGCGACGGCGCTGCGGCTGAAGGTGGGTTCGGTGGTCCACCTGCCGGCCACGTTCTCCTCGACCCCGCTCGCCGTCACCATCACCGGCATCGTCGACCCGGTGCGCCCGGAGGGCGCCTATTGGTCCGTCGAACCGCTGCTGCGGTCCCCCCTGTACGCCGTGGTCCCGCGCGGCGACGGCACACAGTTCTACTGGCAGGCCGCGCTGCTGCTCGCCCCCGAAGGCGGCCCGCTGCTGCTGTCGGGCACCGGCGAGCCGGAGCTGTACTGGCGGCTCGCCCCCACCTCCGGGCATCTGACCGCTCAGGACGAGCCACGGCTGAGCGCGGCGCTCGCCTCGCTCTCCGGCGGCCCCGACCTGGTGAAGGTACGGGAGACGGTCGGGCCCACCGGCGCGGTCGCCACCGGTCTCGACGAGATCGTCGCCGGACACCGCGGGATGCGGGCGGCGATCGCCCCGGTCGTCGCCGTCGCGGCATTCGGCATCGGCGCCGTCGCGGCGGTCGTCCTGGCCATGACCGGCGGCCTGTTCGCCGCCCGGCGCGCCGCCGAGCTGGCGCTGCTGCGCTCGCGCGGCGGCTCGCTCGCCGGGATCGGCTTCCGGCTGCTCGGCGAGACGGCCGTCCTGGCCCTGCCCGCCGCCGGAATCGGTCTGCTGCTCGCCACGCTCGCCTTCCCCGACGCCCGCTTCCTCCCGGCCCTGGCCGCGGCCGGGACGGTGGCGCTCCTGGCCACGGCGGCGCTGCCGCTGCGCGCGCTGTTCCTGCACCGCAGGCCGCTCGCCCACGGCGGCCGCGAAGATCTGGCCGACGCCCGCCCCTCCCGGGGCCGTACGGTCGCCGAACTCACCGTCCTCGCCCTGGCCGTCGGCGCGGTCGTCGCGCTGCGCCGCCGTGGCACCGGGGACTCCGGTGACCATCTCGTGAGCGCGGCCCCGGTCCTGGTCGCCCTGATCGCCGCGCTGGTGCTCGTACGGCTGTATCCGTTGCCGCTGCGCTGGGCTGCCCGCCCGGCGCGCAGGCTGCGCGGGGCGGTCGGCTTTCTCTCCCTCGCCCGGGCCGGGCGCTCCTCGGCGACCGGCGCGCTGCCGCTGCTCGCGCTCCTCGTGGCGCTGACGACGGCGGCGTTCGGCGGTTCGGTGCTCGCCGGGGTCGCCGACGCCCGCGACCGGGCCGCGCTCCTGGAGACGGGCGCCGACGCGCGGGTGACGGGGAACGCCGACGGGGTGCCCCTGCCGGCCGGTGTCGCGACGGCGGTGCGCGGCGCGGCCGGCGTACGGGACGTGGCCGGCGTCCAGGTCGAGCACGGCCTGCTGCTGCCGGCCGATCCCTCCGGGACGGACCCCACGGCGGAGGCCCGGTCCGCACCGCTGGTGGGGGTGGAGCCGGAGTCGTACGCCCGACTCGCCCGGCAGACCGGCTTCGGCCCCTTCCCCGCCGGCCTGCTCGCGTCCACCGGCACCGGGGGCCGGATCGACCACCAGCGGGTCCTGCCGGCGATCGCCTCGCCGGCGGTCGCGGCGCGGCTCGGCGGCGAGCCGCAGAGCGTGACGGCGGCCGCGGGTGAGTTCAAGGTGCGGGTGGTGGCGGTACGAACCGCCACGCCGGCCCTGCCCGGCGGGGACTTCCTGCTGGTCAACGCCGCCGACCTGACACACCGGGCGGACACCGCGCTGCTGGTGTCGGGCTCCGCGGTGGACGGGAAGGCGCTGCGGGCGGCGGTGGCGGCGACATCGCCGGACCTCCGGGTGGAGCTGCGGACCGAGCGACGCGCCGGCTACGTGGACTCGCCGATGCAGTCGGGCGCCGAGCGGATCTACGCGGCGGCGATCGGCGCGGGCGCCGGTTACGCCGTGCTCGCCGTGCTGCTGTCCCTGCTGCAGTCCGCGCCGGAACGGGCCACGCTCCTGGCCCGGCTGCGCACCATGGGTCTGACCCGGCGGCAGGGCCGGCGGCTCCTCGGGCTCGAGGCACTGCCGCAGGCACTGCTCGCCGCGGCCGGCGGCACGCTCGTCGGCTGGGCGACGATCCTGCTCCTCGCGCCGGGCGTGGATCTGGTCCGGCTCTCCCTGGCGGCGGCCCCGGGCCACGCCGTGCCGGCCGGCGCGACCCTGCGGGCGGACCCGTGGTCGCTGGCGCTGCCGGCGCTGGGCGTGGTGGTCCTGGCGGGAGTGGCGGCCGCCCTTCAGGCGTGGTGGTCGGCGCGCAGGGGCTCGATCAAGGAACTCAGGGCAGGAGACGCACGATGACCGACATCAGCCTTGCGGAGCTGGAGCGGCGGGCGGCCGCGCACCGCGACCGGCCCTCGTACGGCCACGACGCGCTGATCGCCTGCGACCGGCTGGTACGGATCTTCACCACGGACGGGGTGGAGGTGCAGGCGCTCCAGGGGCTCGATCTGCTGGTGCGGGAGGGCGAGCTGATGGCCCTGGTGGGGGCGTCGGGCAGCGGCAAGTCGACGCTGATGAACATCCTGGCGGGCCTGGACGTGCCGACGGCCGGGGCGGCGAAGGTCGCGGGCCGCGATCTGCTGACCATGGACGCGAAGGCACGGCTGCGCTACCGGCGGGACGCGGTGGGCTTCGTCTGGCAGCAGACGGCGCGCAACCTGCTGCCGTATCTGACGGCGGCGCAGAACGTGGCGCTGCCCATGCAGTTGCGGGGGCGGAGGCGTGCGAGCCGCGCGGCGAAGGCCGAGCGGGCGGAGAACCTGCTCGCGATGCTGGAGGTCGCGGACTGCCGGGACCGGCGGCCGCACCAGATGTCCGGCGGTCAGCAGCAGCGGGTCGCGATCGCGGTGGCGCTGGCCAACAGCCCGTCGGTGCTGCTCGCCGACGAGCCGACCGGCGAACTGGACTCGGCGACGGGCGAACAGGTCTTCGCGGCCTTCCGCCGCGCCAACGAGGAGCTGGGCACCACGATCGTGATCGTCACCCACGACCAGGCGGTCGCCTCCGAGGTCCGCCGCACGGTCGCCATCCGCGACGGCCGCACCTCCTCGGAGGTGCTGCGCCGCACGGAGGTCGACGCGGAGGGCCAGGAGTCGCTGGTGGCCCGGGAGTACGCGATGCTCGACCGCGCGGGCCGGCTGCAGCTGCCGGCGGAGTACACCGAGACGCTGGGCATGGAGCACCGGGTGCTGCTGGAGCTGGAGCAGGACCACATCGGGGTCTGGCCGGACGGCAAGGATCCGGCCTGATCCGGACGTCGGGTCAGGGGATCACCGGGTCACCGGGTCACCGGGATCACCGGTCCGCGTCACCGGGCCACCGGGCTCACCGGCTCACCGCACCGGGTCACCGTCACCGTCACCGTCACCGTCACCGTCACCGTCACCGGGTCAGCGTGCCGCGGCGGCCGGGGCGAAGGTGAGGGACATCGGGACGGCGCGCACCGCTATCGAGCCGTACGGGGTACGCAGCCTGAGCCACGGCCCCGAGGCGAACAGCGCGACCGGCATCTCCTGCGGCGGCAGGAAGCCCAGCGACTGGGCGGCGTGCACGGCCCGCAGGGGCAGTCCCGTGTCGGCGAGGGTCCGGGACCAGATCTCGCGGCCGATACGGTCCCGCTCGGCCCGGGTGCGCCGCTCGTCCGGCAGCTCCTCGTCCCGGGACCGGAACTCCGCGACCGCCGCGGCGACGGCGCCGCGCATCTCGGCGACGGCGGGCACTCCGGAGACCGGCTCCCAGCCGCCCCGCGGCGGCAGGACGCCGGCCCAGGGCGGCCCGGTGACGGGGGCGGGGACGACGGCCTTGCCGACCGACTCCTCGATGCCCTCGAGGAGTTCACCGGCGGACACCGTCACATCCAGATCCACCGCGTCGGCCAGCCGCGCCGTGCGGATGGCGAGCACCTCGAACGACGGCGGCCGCCCGAACACCGCGAGCGCCCCGCCCCCCGCCTGGAGGCGGACGGCGGCGGCGCGGTCGTAGTGGATCAGCCGGGCCAGGAAGGCGGCGAGGTCCGCCGCCTCCCTGGCGTCGGCGAAGTGCAGCGGTGCGATCATGCGGCGGACGTCATCCCGTCGTCGACGTACTCCTGCAGGAAGGCCCGCTCCTCGGCGCTGATCCGCCGCGGGCGCTGGGCCTCGAGGTCGAAGGGCACGACGATCGTGGAGGCCCGTACGTACGTCACGTCCGGGTCCTTGATCTCGTACGCGATCGTCAGCGACGCCGCGCCTATCTTCGTGACCCACGACTCGATGGTCACCGGCGCGTGCCGGTGGACCAGCGGCCGTACGTAGTCGATCTCGTGCCGGGCCACGACGGACCCGCCGGAGAACGACGGCGAACCGTCGCCCGGTGCCAGCCGGAACATGAAGTCGATCCGCGCCTCTTCCAGGTACCGAAGGAAGACGACGTTGTTGACGTGCCCGAAGGCGTCCATGTCCGACCAGCGCAGGGGACAGCTGTAGATATGACGCACGCTCAGCCTCGGGTCAGCTTCTTGTACGTGGCGCGGTGCGGGCGGGCCGCGTCGGGGCCGAGGCGCTCGATCTTGTTCTTCTCGTACGACTCGAAGTTGCCCTCGAACCAGTACCACTTCGAGTCGCCCTCGTACGCCAGGATGTGCGTCGCGACCCGGTCCAGGAACCAGCGGTCGTGGGAGATGACCACGGCCGCACCCGGGAACTCCAGGAGCGCGTTCTCCAGCGAGGACAGGGTCTCGACGTCGAGGTCGTTGGTCGGCTCGTCGAGGAGGAGCAGGTTGCCGCCCTCCTTGAGCGTGAGCGCGAGGTTGAGGCGGTTGCGCTCACCGCCGGAGAGGACACCGGCGGGCTTCTGCTGGTCCGGCCCCTTGAAGCCGAAGGCGCTGACGTACGCGCGCGACGGCATCTCGACCTGGCCGACGTTGATGTAGTCCAGCTCGTCCGACACGACGGCCCAGAGGGTCTTCTTGGGGTCGATGTTGGCGCGGGTCTGGTCGACGTAGCTGATCTTGACGGTTTCGCCGATCTTGACCGAACCCGAGTCCGGGGCCTCGAGACCCTGGATCATCTTGAACAGCGTGGTCTTGCCGGCGCCGTTCGGGCCGATGATGCCGACGATGCCGTTACGGGGCAGGGTGAAGGACAGGTCGTCGACGAGGACCTTGTCGCCGAACGCCTTCGAGAGGTTGTTGACCTCGACGACGACGGAACCCAGACGCGGGCCCGGCGGGATCTGGATCTCCTCGAAGTCCAGCTTCCGCATCTTGTCGGCCTCGGCCGCCATCTCCTCGTAACGGGCGAGGCGCGCCTTGGACTTGGTCTGCCGGCCCTTGGCGTTGGAGCGGACCCACTCCAGCTCTTCCTTGAGGCGCTTGGCGCGCTTCTCGTCCTTGCGGCCCTCGACCTTGAGACGGGTGGCCTTCTTCTCCAGGTACGTGGAGTAGTTGCCCTCGTAGGGGATCGCGCGGCCGCGGTCGAGCTCGAGGATCCACTCGGCGACGTTGTTCAGGAAGTACCGGTCGTGCGTGACGGCGACGACGGCTCCCGCGTACTTCGAGAGGTGCTGCTCCAGCCAGTTCACCGACTCGGCGTCGAGGTGGTTGGTGGGCTCGTCGAGGAGGAGCAGGTCCGGGGCCTCGATCAGCAGCTTGCAGAGCGCGACGCGGCGCTTCTCGCCACCGGAGAGGTTGGTGACCGGCCAGTCGCCGGGCGGGCAGCCCAGGGCGTCCATGGCCTGCTCCAGCTGCGCGTCGAGGTCCCAGGCGTTGGCGTGGTCCAGGTCCTCCTGAAGCTTGCCCATCTCGTCCATCAGCGCGTCCGAGTAGTCGGTCGCCATGAGCTCGGCGACCTCGTTGAAGCGCTTGAGCTTGCCCATGATCTCGGCGGCGCCGTCCTGGACGTTCTCCAGGACCGTCTTGGCCTCGTCCAGCTTCGGCTCCTGCATGAGGATGCCGACGCTGTAGCCGGGCGACAGGAAGGCGTCACCGTTGGACGGCTGCTCAAGGCCCGCCATGATCTTCAGAACGGTGGACTTACCGGCACCGTTCGGGCCGACCACACCGATCTTCGCACCGGGCAGGAAGCTCAGCGTCACGTCATCGAGGATGACCTTGTCGCCGTGCGCCTTGCGCGTCTTGCGCATCGTGTAGATGTACTCAGCCAAGAGAAACCGTCCGGCAAAGAGTGAGTGGGCAGATACACCCCATCTTGCCTGACCGCCACCCCCAGGCGGAAACCAGTACCTGGGGCACTCCCTGACCTGCGGGTTCCGGATCACCCCGCGGCGGGCACGGCGGCGGTCCCGGCCGAAGCACCCGGACAGGGGAGGAGGACGTGCCGACCCGCCGGTACGTCACGATGCGTGTCCGTACGCCAGCCGCGGGACGCGCACGTGCGACGGCCCAGGTGCGCGCACGTAAAAAAACGACGGCCCCGGTGCGCGGGGTGCGCACCGGGGCCGTCGGGGGTCGTGCCGCGGGGTTACTGGCCGGCGGTCTTCTTCCTGCGGAGGAAGAACACCGCGCCGCCACCGAGGAGCACGAGGACCACGGCGACGCCGGCGATCATCGGGGTGGCGTTGGAGCTGCCGGTCTCGGCGAGGTCGCCCTCACCGGACGTGGTGCCGGTGGTGGAGCCGCCGGCCGTGGCCGGGGCGGGCTCGTTGGACGGCGTGGTGGAGGGGGTCTCCGACGGGAGCGGACCCGGCGTGGCCGTCTTGCAGTCGAGGACACCCTTGAAGGTCTTCTCGAAGCCGTTCGGGCCCTTGATCGTGAAGTCGTACGCCTGGTCCTCGACGAGCGGGACCGTCACGGTCTGCGACGCGCCGCCGGGGATGGTGACCTTCTGGCCCTTGAGCTCGAAGGTGAAGGGCTCGTCGCCCTCGTTGGAGGCGGTGATGTCCAGGCCGCCCTTGGCGCAGTTCTTCTCCGCCGTGACGGCCGGGATCGCACCCTTGGTCGCCCACGTGGCGGTGGCCTTGGCGTCGACGCTGGAGGTGCTGGTGCCCGCCAGGATCAGCGTCTGGCTCTTGACCTTGGTGGAGACGAAGGCGCGGCCGATCGGGACGGTCGTGTCGGCCTGGACCTTCAGCTCGGCGGAGCCGTCGGCGGTGCCGGCCGGGACGTCGAAGTAGACCTTGCCGCCGTTGGCGACGCTGGAGACGACCTTGCCGTCCTTGTCGACCAGCTTGACGCCCTCGGGGGCGCCGGGGGCGAGGGAGACCGCGGCCGTGGCGGCGTTGGTGTCCACCGTGACCGGGCCGAGGCGCTCGCCGGACTTACCGGCGAGGGAGGCCGGAGAGAGGCTGAGCGACGCCTTCGGCTCCGCCAGGTTCACCGCCTCCTTCTCCAGGTACGCGGTGAGCTTCTGGGCGTCCTCGTTGACCGGCTTGGCGTCGACCTTGTCCGAGAAGTGCCAGATCGCGGCCTGGGTGGCGGCGGCCGCGGTCTCCTTGGTGAGGCTCTTCGCGCCGACCTTGGCGGCCAGCTCGTCGAGCTTGTCCACCTGCGGGTAGGAGTTCTGCAGGATCCAGCGGATCTTGCCGGCGTTGTCGTTGTTGTGGAGGGACGACTGGTCCCAGCCGACCTCCTTGTACTCCTGGCCCGTCTTCGCACCGGTGTAGAGGTCGATGCAGTACGTCTGCAGCGCTCCGCCGGGCGTGACCTGCATCTCGAACAGGCCGGCCGAGACCGTGCCCTTGCCCGCGATCTCGACAGTGTCGAAGGTCGTGAGCTTGCCCAGCGTGGCGGTCGCGCCGCCGGTGCCGTCGAGGCCCTCATCAGCCGCCGCCGGTCCCGCGACAGCTATGGCGCCGGCCGCGACGAGGCCGGAGACCACGGTCGCGGCGGCAAGGCGGGCGACGCCGCGCCTCCGAACAGAAAACATGAAATTCCCCTCCGGGCGAGCTGCTCCGCGTCATTGGTCGAGACACGTGGGGGGAGCGCATCGCCTGCAGACTCACGAAGTCCCAGTTGACTCAAGCGCTGACTCAAGTCCCGTATGAGTACTCGGGAATCCTAAGGATGCGGAAGACCCGCGTGCCCCTTCATACGGTCTGATAACCATTCCGACTCGGAATCGTTATGACCAGGGGCCCCACCGCACGCGAACGCACAACCCGTAGTATCGACATATCCCCACAACTCCAGGTCAGAGCGCGGGTTCCAGTGCCTTCGCCACCTCGGCCCCCTGGACCTGCGCCCCCTCCCACGGGTCCCGCTCCGCGCCCGCGTTCCCCTGGCGTTCCGTCAGGCGTGGCTCAGTCCTCACCATCCGGCGGAACGCCGCGGTGCCCCGCGTGAGGTCGTGGCCCACCGCCACGGCGTCGATGTCCACGAAGGTCCTGCGCCGTCCGTCCTGCCGGCCCTCCTCCAGCTCCTCCTCGCGCACCCGCAACCGGCCGTGCACCACCAGCGGTTCCCCCACGGAGACCGAGGCGGCCAGGTTCACGCCGAGCGCCCGCCAGGCGAACACCGTATAGAAACTGGTGTGTCCGTCCGTCCACGCGCCCCGCTCCCGGTCCCAGCGGCGCGCGGTCACCGCGAAGCGGAACCGGGCCACCCCACCCGTCGCGGTCTCCCGGTACTCCACGCTCGTCGCCACGTTTCCGACCAGCGTCACCATCGTGTCGTTCATGTCGCCCCTCCCCTGTCCGGCCCTTGCGAGCCGCGCGCCCTTCCGGCCTTCGCGGCCCTTCCGGGCCTCCCGGCCCGCCGACTCTCTCCGAGTCCGGTCCCATGCTGGACCGGACCGCGAGCCCCTGCTCGAGGCTGTGGAGGGGCCCCGGCCTGGGGAAAAGTCCCTCACCCGAAAGGGTGAGAACGGGGACAGGAGCCACGGCGGGAAGAGGGCCGGGTGCCGAGGTCACCTCAGCCGCGCCCCCGGCCGGGTACCGCCCCACCGCACACCACCCGCCCCGCCCAGCCGTGTCACGCGCGCGCTCACCCGCGTCCCCGACACCGTCACGTACTGCTCCCGCACTTCGCGGTACCGCATCAGCTCCGCCGCGATCGGGTCCAGGACCCGGGCCCGTCCGCACGCGGCCGCCGCCTCCCGCAACTTCCGCTCGGCCTCCTGCCCGTACCGCCGGGCCGGGCCCTTGACCGCCGCGGCGCACGCCCACTCCACCAGCGGTCCGCCGACGATGCCACCGATCATGATCAGCACCGGCGGCAGCAGCCCGGGTTCCACCATGCCGACGATCTGGCCGACCAGCCACACCGCGCCGAAGACCTGCAACAACGTCATGAGGACCTGGGCGAGGACGGCCGCCGGCCACCAGCCGGGTCGCGGCGGGCGTGCGGCCGGGTCCCCGATCGTCACCGTGAGTTCGTCGAGCGCCTCGGGCAGCCCCTCGGCCCCTCGCGCCGCCGCCTCGCGGACCGCCTGCGCCCAGGGCGCAGGCAGCCCGCGCGCCGCCTCGTCGGCGACGGTCCGCACGGCCTGTTCCACCCGCTGCCGCGCCGTCAGTTCGTCCTCCACCGGCGCCTGGAGCCGCGGGTCGGTGGAGCCGTGGGCGCGGATCCGCTCGTACCAGCGGTAGAGCCGCAGCCAGGGGGTGCCGCAGGCGCGGATGGCTCCGCGGCGCCAGACGCGCTCGGCGGCCTCGCCCGCCGCGGTGGCGCCGACGGCGACCGCGAGGCTGCGCGCGAAGTCCTCCCGCGCCCGCTCGCCGAGACCGGTCTGCCCGTCGGCGACGTACACCGGCCTGAGCCGGAGGGCCGCCGCGTCGACGTCGGCCGAGAGGCGGCGCGCCGGGGCGGTCCGTTCCTGGACGAACCGGCCCAGCAGCTCACGCAGTTCGCCCACGCCCTCCCCGGTGAGGGCGGAGAGCGCGAGAACGGTGGCGCCGGGCTCGCCGTGTTCGCCGAGGGCCATGCCGTCCTCGTCGAGGAGGCGGCGCAGGTCGTCGAGGACGAGGTCGGCCGCCTCGGTGCCCAGCCGGTCGATCTGGTTGAGGACGACGAAGGTGACCTCGGCGTGGCCCGCGAGCGGGCGCAGATAGCGCTCGTGGAGAGGAGCGTCGGCGTACTTCTCGGGGTCCACGACCCAGATCACCGCGTCGACCAGGCCGAGGATCCGGTCCACGGTGTCGCGGTGGGCGGTGACGGCCGAGTCGTGGTCGGGCAGGTCGATCAGGACGAGGCCCTGGAGATCCTCGTCGCCGGCGCCGCCCGCGAGGGGACGGCGGCGCAGCCGGCTCGGGACGGCGAGCCGGTCCAGGAGGCCCGCCGAACCCTCGGACCAGCTGAGCGCGATGGGCGCGGACGTGGTGGGGCGGCGCAGCCCGGTCTCGGAGACGGGCACGCCGGCGAGGGCGTTGAAGAGGGTGGACTTGCCGCTGCCGGTCGGGCCGGCGACGGCGACGACGGTGTGGCGGGCGGAGAGCCGCTGGCGGGCGGCGGCCTCGTCCAGGACGCGTCCTGCCTCGGCGAGCCCGGCCTCGGCGAGGGCGTCGGTCTCCAGGCGGGTGCGGGAGAGGCCGACGAGTTCATGGAGGGCGTCGAGGCGGGTGCGCAGGGCTCCGCCGTAAGGCCCGACCAGGGGCGGGAGTCCCTCCCCGGAGCGCTCCGCCTCCGCGTCGGGCCCCTCGCCCGCCTTGCCGCCCTCACGCGCCCCCGCCCCCGCCCCCGCGTGTCCTTCCCCGCCCGCTTCGGCCCTCGCCTTCTCCCGCGCCTTCTCCGCCGCTCGGCGCGCGATCAGGCCGTCGTCCCAGCGGTCGTCCACCGTGGTGCCCGTGCTGCTGCTCACCGGTCGTCACTTCTCCTTCTGCAGTACGGAGAGCGCGGCGATCAGCTCCGCCTGCGGCTCCGGGGTCACGTCGAGTGCGTCGAGCGGCGCGAGGCGCCGGTCGCGTTCGGCGTGCAGGGCTCGGTCGAGGTACGTCATGACCAGCTCGCCGCCCTTGTCGCGCAGGCGCAGGGCGGCTTGGGCACCGAGGAGTTCGGCGAGGCGTTCACCGGCGCTGCGAGTGCGGCGGCCGCCGAGGAGAGCGGCGGCGAGCAGGGCGGCGACGGTGTCGGCCTCGGGGGCCGCGGTACGGGCGCTGCCCGTCCGCTCCGTGTTGCGGAGCTCCTCATCGGCCAGCTCCTCGAGGACGCGCCGCCAGCGCCGTACCGTCATCTCGATCCGTTCGTTCGCCTCCCGGTCGGGGGCGACGACGGCGGCGCCGAGGCCCGCCGCGGCGGGTTCGTGGCGCCAGGTGTCCCGTACGCGCTCGTCGGCGGCGGCGACCGCGCACTGGAGGAGGGCGGCGAGGGATTCGACGAGGGCGTCGAGGAGTTCGCCGGCGGAGCTGTCGCGGGGGTATCCGCGCCAGCGGGTACGGGCGTCCCCGGCCAGGACGGCACCGCGGCGCAGCTGCTGCCGGAGGCGTTCGCCCTGTTCCTGGTACGCCGACTCGACGGCGCCGCCGAGCCGGACGGCGGCGGCGTACTGGGCGGCGACCGCCGAGGCGAGCTCGGGGATCCGGCTGTCGAGGGAGCCGACGACCCCGGAGGCGGTACGGCTGACGGCCTGCTGACGGGCGGCGGGGTCCTGGCCGCGGTGGGCGAGCCAGGCGCGCAGCGGGGCGACGGCGGTGTCGGGCAGCAGCCCGCGCCCGCCGCCCGCGGACTCGGGCAGCTCGGGGATGGTGAAGCAGGGGACGTCACCCAGCCCGGCCTTGGCGAGCAGGGCCTCGTACTGGCGGGAGACCTCGCCGATGATCTGGTGGGGGACGCGGTCGAGGACGGTGACGAGGGTGACGTCGTACTCCTTCGCGGTACGGAGGAGGTGCCAGGGGACGGCGTCCGCGTACCGGGACGCGGTGGTGACCATCACCCAGATGTCGGCGGCGCAGATCAACTCGGCGGCGAGCAGCCGGTTCTCGACGACGAGGGAGTCGATGTCGGGTGCGTCGAGCAGGGCGAGCCCGGGGACGAGCGCGGAGGACGTCTCGACGCGCAGCGCGTTGTCCTCCGGGGGCTCCTCGGCCGGGTGGTCGTCGTCCTGCTGGGGCAGCCAGACGCGGGTGAGCTGGGGCAGGACCCGCATACCGGCGAACCAGTGGTGGTCTTCGGGGTGGCAGACGAGGACGGGCGTGCGCGTGGTGGGGCGGAGCACCCCCGCCTCGCTGACGCGCCGTCCGACAAGGGAGTTGACGAGGGTGGACTTACCAGCTCCGGTGGAGCCGCCGACGACGGCGAGGAGAGGGGCGTCGGGATCCTTCAGGCGGGGCACCAGGTAGTCGTCGAGCTGGGCGAGCAGCTCGGCGCGGGCCTGCCGGGCGCGTGGAGCGCCTGGGAGGGGGAGTGGGAGACGCACGGCGGCGACACAGTCGCGCAGGGCGGAGAGTGCGTCGATCAGCTGAGGCCGTTCGTCCAAGGTCACCACATGCGAAGAATGCCCAATTTTGGAGCATTTTTGAAGCGTATAGCGGTCCTACGCGCCGACCGAACGGCTGATGACACGGGCCTCAGGCATAACGAGTGCACAACACCCGGGCCAAGTGGCGCGAAAAGCGCTGCGGGAATCGCACCTGCCTGCGATTATCGTTCCGCTTCACCGAACCTCCACATCGTGCCACGCAGGTGAAGCAAGCGGGCCAAGGGGATCCGAGCCCTATCCTTGACCCGACAGGCCACGCCCCACCCACCAGGGGCTCCCGGCCGCAAGGCCACCACCCGGCCCCCGTAGCTCAGTGGATAGAGCAGGTGCCTTCTAAGCACTTGGCCGCAGGTTCGAGTCCTGCCGGGGGCGCAAGATCGAAGACCCTCCTTCGGGAGGGTCTTTTTGCTGGTCATGGCTAGTTTCGGGTGGTGGGACGGGGGCCGGACCGGCCCTCTGGTGTGGGTGGGGCACGTCGGGCGGTGTCCGGTTGGAACCGGGTTTCTGCGGGTGGCTGCGGAGATGGCGGGAGGCCACCCGTGCCCTGAC
This sequence comes from Streptomyces sp. NPDC029139, assembly GCF_055564335.1. Taxonomy (NCBI): domain Bacteria; kingdom Bacillati; phylum Actinomycetota; class Actinomycetes; order Kitasatosporales; family Streptomycetaceae; genus Streptomyces; species Streptomyces sp. NPDC029139. The sequence continues at coordinate 187,681 of NZ_JBVHWN010000005.1, forward strand.
GGGGATGGAGTGACGGTCGGACCGCGTAGGCCGTCTCTCCTGGACAGACACGCCGGCTCCGGCTCGGGGGTGGTTCAGATCGCGGTGTGGGTGCGATGGGTTCAGCGGTTCACGACCGTCAGCCGGACATCGAACGTCGCAGCCTTGACACCCTTCACCTTCTTCGGCTTCTTCGGCCCCTTCACCGATTCGACGCCGACCTGCCCACTGTCGGCGATGGTCGCGGCCACTTCGACGGCCCCGGGCGCGGCAAGCGCGCCGCAGAGCGCGAAGCCACACGCGGCTACCGCCGTTCGCCTGCGGATGATGGCCTGCATCTTCATCACCTGATTCATGCGAGTCCGCCGAATGTCCACGTTTCCCCCCTTTCCTTCAGGCGTCAAGACACGCCCGCCTCCGGGAAAGGAAGAACATTCAACGGTCACGGTGCTCATTGGTTGAGGACCTGACGAGCGACGGAACCCGTCGGATACACCGGCGCCCCCCTTCGCATGGAGACCGCAGCAGGGCTTTTGTTGACGACCCCTCACGCTGACCGGCGGGGACCGCCCCTCACCCGGCCGTCTCCGTGAGGTCCTTCCGCGTCAGGGTCTTCGGCGTCGCGTGGCCGGACAGGGCCAGGGTGAGGTCGAGTTCGGCGAGGAGGCAGCGGATGACGTGGTCCACGCCCGCCTGGCCGTCGAGGGCGAGGCCATAGGCGTACGGGCGGCCCACCAGGACCCCCGACGCGCCCAGGGCCAGGGCCTTGGCGATGTCGTCGCCCGTGCGTATGCCGCTGTCGAAGAGGACCGTCAGGCGGTCGCCGATCGCGTCCGCCACCGCCGGGAGCGCGTCCGCGGCGGCGATCGAACCGGCCACCTGGCGGCCTCCGTGGTTGGAGACGACGACCCCGTCCATGCCGGCGTCCGCGGCGGCGCGGGCGTCGTCGGGGTGGAGGATGCCCTTCAGGACGATCGGGCCGTCCCAGTTCTCGCGCAGGAACGCCAGGTCCGCCCAGGTCTTGCCCGGGTCGGAGAACATCGACACGAAGTGCATCACGGCCGCGTTCGAGTCCTCCTCGACCGGCTTCGCCAGGCCCGCCCGGAAGGCCGGGTCGGAGAAGTAGTTCGCGGTGCCCACCCCGTGCAGGAACGGCAGGTACGCCTGGTCGAGGTCGCGCGGCCGCCAGGAGAGCATCGGTGTGTCGAGCGTGACGACGAGCGCGGTGTAGCCGGCCGCCTTCGCCCGGGCGAGGAAGGAGCGGGCCACCTCGACGTCCTTCGGCCAGTACAGCTGGAACCACCGCTCCCCCTCCCCCATCGCCTCCGCGACCTGCTCCATCGGCGTGCTCGACGCGGACGAGAGGATGTACGGGACGCCCCGCGCCGCCGCCGCCCGTGCGGCCGCAGGCTCGGCGTCGGGGTGCAGGATCGACAGCACGCCGACGGGCGCGAGGGCGACCGGAGCGGGCAGCGGACGGCCCAACAGCTCCACCGAAAGGTCCCGTTCGCGCACGTCACGGAGCATCCGCGGGACGATCCGGCGCCGTTCGAGCGCGGCCCGGTTGGCTCGGGCGGTGGAACCGTCGCCCGCGCTGCCGGCGACGTAGCCGACGGGCCCCGGCCCGAGCCGCCGCGCGGTCAGTTCCTCCAGCCGGGTCAGGTCGGTGGGGAGCCGGGGCACGGCTCCGGTCAGCCCGTCGAGGTAGATCTCGTACTGGAAGTCCGCCCAGTTCATGCGCAGGTACCGCCCTTCGGAGGATCGCCGTGGGTGCACCCTGTCACCGCGGTCCGGTGCCTCACCAGGCCCCAGCGGCCACCACTCCCAGCCATACGGCTCCGAGTCCGGCGGCCAGGCTCCCGGCCACGTTCGCCGCCGCGTACCCCTTCGCCCCGCTCCCGTACAGCTTCAGCGTTTCGTAGGAGAAGGTGGAGTACGTGGTCAGCGCCCCGCACAGGCCAGTGCCGAGCAGCAGGTGCGCGCGGGTGGAGGAGACGCCGGTCAGCAGGCCGAGGACGAAGGAGCCGATGACGTTGACGGTGAACGTCCCCCAGGGGAACACGGAGTCGTGGCGCGACTGGACGGCGCGGTCGGTGAGGTAGCGCAGGGGGGCGCCGATCGCCGCTCCGGCGAGCACGAGGAGCCAGGTCACGCGCGCTTCTCCCGGCTCTTCCCGCTCTCCCCGTTCTCCCGGCCCACGTACCGGATGACCTCGCAGGCGTCGAGGATCACCAGTCCCTCCGTCACCAGCGCGTCGAGCTGCGGCAGGAAGTCACGGATCCGGTCCTCGGTGTCCACGATCACGATGGCGACGGGCAGGTCCTCGCTCAGCGACAGCAGCCGCGAGGTGTGGACGAGCGAGGACGCGCCGAAGCCCTCGATGCCCCGGAAGACGGAGGCACCGGCGAGGCCGGCCTCATGGGCCCGGTGCACGATCTCCGAGTACAGCGGGCGATGGTGCCAGGTGTCGCTCTCACCGAGGAGGATCGTCACGCGCAGGGCGCTGCCCGTCAGTCTCGCCATCGTGTTCTCCTTGCCAGGACGCCACGGGTCGCGGTGGTCGCGGCCCAGACGGCGGCCAGCGCTGCCACCACCGTCGCTCCCATGTATGCCACGCCGCGGGCCGTCTCCCCGGTGCTCAGCAGCCGCTGCGTGTCGAGGGCGTACGTGGAGAAGGTGGTGAACCCGCCGAGGACGCCCGTCCCGAGGAAGGGGCGTACGAGCGGGTGGGGCGGGGCGGCGGCCTCGGTGACCAGGACCATCAGGACGCCGAGGGCGGCGCAGCCGCAGACGTTGACCGTGAGGATCGTCCACGGGAACGCGCCGGGTGGCGTGGGCCAGACGAGCGACGCGCCGTAACGGGCTGCCGCGCCGAGGGCGCCACCGGCGGCGACGGCCCCGACGACGGGCAGCTGTCCGCGGAAGTGCATGCGGCCAGGCTAGGGGGCGCCGGTCGGCCCCGATCCGCCGGACACCCCGGGAGGACGGGCGTCAGGCCGTGCTCGCCGCCAGGGAGTCGAGGAGCGCGGCGGCCCAGCCCGCGTCGTAGTGGTCGAGGCGGGGGAAGCCGCCGTCGTACAGGTCGCCGGTGAAGACGTAAGTGGCGCCCGGGTTGTGTGCCGCGTAACCGCCGCTCGCGAAGAAGTGCGGGCTGCCCTGGATCTGCGGGCCCTGGGCCTCGTGCCACTGCTCGTACACCTCGCGCCTCCCCGCGCCCCGTCCCAGGGCGGCCTCCAGCGCTCGCGCGTCGACGTCGGGGCAGGTCTCGGCGATGTCGAGGATGACGGAGTGGACCGCTATGCAGCGGTGTTCGGTGTAGAAGGCGCGCCGCAGCCCGGCGTCGAGCTGGTCGGAGCCGCGCAGCCCGCCGACCTCGGGGGCCTTGGCGGCCTGGACGGCTTCGAGGGCGGGCAGGACGCTCGACGGGTACTCCCACGCGGGCGCGTTCCACAGGCGCCAGCCCAGTTCCGGGCGGTGGGCGCCGAGCATGACGACCTCGGCGTCGACGATGTGCTTGGGCGTGGGCTGGCGGTTGAACAGTTCGAGGGGGAAGGCACGGTGGTCGATCAGGAGGTCCTGGCCGCGGTCGGCGGCGGTGGCCCGCAGGGTGTGCAGGGCGAGCGATGCCCAGGGGCAGCCGATGTCCGACCAGGCGGTGACGACGGGTGGCCGCGCGTCTCGTACGGGAGTCATGGCTGTGAGCGTGGGTGTCCCGTTGCGGCTCGTCCAGTCGCCGCGACACACCTCGTCACCATGCCACCCGCTTTCCGGATAAGTTTCCGTTTCTCCTCCGGCTCGGGCACTATGGGGAGGACAGACTTCCTGGGGCGGCTTGGAGTGTTGTGTCATGCAGTTCGGAATCTTCACCGTCGGGGACAGGACCACCGATCCCACCGACGGCACCACACCGGGCGAGTACGAGCGGATCAAGGCGATGGTCACCATCGCCCGCAAGGCGGAGGAGGTCGGGCTCGACGTCTTCGCGACCGGTGAGCACCACAACCCGCCGTTCGTGCCGTCCTCCCCGACGACCCTCCTGGGTCATATCGCGGCCCGTACGGAGCGGCTGATCCTGTCGACGTCCACGACGCTGATCACCACGAACGACCCGGTGAAGATCGCCGAGGACTACGCGATGCTGCAGCATCTGGCTGACGGGCGCGTCGATCTGATGATGGGGCGCGGCAACACCGGCCCGGTCTACCCGTGGTTCGGGCAGGACATCCGGCAGGGCATCCCGCTCGCCGTCGAGAACTACGCGCTGCTGCACCGGTTGTGGCGGGAGGACGTGGTGAGCTGGGAGGGCCGTTTCCGTACGGCTCTCCAGGGCTTCACGTCGACGCCACGGCCGCTGGACGGCGTCCCGCCGTTCGTCTGGCACGGTTCCATCCGCTCCCCCGAGATAGCCGAGCAGGCCGCGTACTACGGCGACGGGTTCTTCGCCAACCACATCTTCTGGCCCAAGGAACACACGGAGAAGATGGTCCGGCTGTACCGCCGGCGGTACGCGCACTACGGTCACGGCACCCCCGAGCAGGCCATCGTCGGCCTCGGCGGGCACGTGTTCCTGCGCCGGAACTCGCAGGACGCGGTACGGGAGTTCCGCCCCTACTTCGACAACGCGCCCGTCTACGGCCACGGTCCGTCCCTGGAGGAGTACACGCGCGAGACGCCGCTCACGGTCGGCTCGCCGCAGGAGGTCATCGAACGGACGCTGTCCTTCCGCGAGTACGTGGGCGACTACCAGCGGCAGTTGTTCCTGGTGGACAGCGGCGGCCTGCCGTTGAAGACGGTCCTGGAGCAGCTCGACCTGCTCGGCGAGGAGGTCGTGCCGGTGCTGCGCAAGGAGTTCGCCGGCCTGCGGCCCGCCGGGGTGCCCGCGGGGCCGACCCATGCGGCTCGGGTGGCGGCGGCACGCGCCGCGGAGGCCGGTGTAGGGGCGGGTGCGGCGGAGGCCGGTGCGGGGGCGGGTGCGGCGGAGGCGGGCGGGGAGGCCGGCGCGAACGGCGATACGAAGGCCCGTACGAGGACCGGCGGGTAAGCGGAAGGCGGGGCACCGCGAGCCGCGCAAGCGGAAGGGGGCGGACACCCGCGCGTTGAGCGAGGCGGACAGGCACGGCTCCTGGCCTGGGGCATTAACCAGGAGCCGGCCCGTGCCGCCTCGTTCTGCGATGGTCGGCCCGGGCCGCACCCCGGTCAAACCCCGGCCGCAGAGTCTGTCAGATCACCCCCGCCGGGTGTGACGTCGCGACATCGGCCCGCCGGCCGCTCGCCCGGCCTCTGGTGGTCCGGCCACACCCCGCCCCCCGTCCGACCTGTGCCCGGCACCCCCTGCGGCGCTCCCCGCGTCGGCGACGGTGGTCCGGCCACCATCCGGCGGCCCAGACGGGTGCCGGGTACACCTCGTGCCACGGGCGCCCGGGCGAGACGGTTGAGGGGCAGCTGGAGGGAGCTGCAAAACCGTAGGCAGGAGTGTCGTGAGTACATCCGTCGCAACCGAGCACAGGACCCTTCTCGATCCACTGGGAATCCAGCACCGCACCGGACGCGGGCCCCAGCCCGCGGCGTACCGGAACGCGGTGGCCGACGATGTCTACGACGAGCTCTGCGCCACGCTCTTCTCCGGCTTCCCCCGGCGCGATCAGCGGCTGAAGGCGGAGCAGTACCTTCGGGGGCTGCTCACCGCGCAGGGCCGCAAGTCCATCCGTAACATCGCCGCGCAGATCGGCGGGCCGGCCGCCGAGCAGAGCCTGCACCACTTCATCTCCAGCTCCACCTGGGACTGGCGGCCCATGCGGGCCGCGCTCGCCGGGTTCCTGGAGCAGAACAGCTGCCCGCAGGCGTGGGTCGTCCGCTCGATGCCGATACCGAAGGCCGGCGAGCACTCGGTGGGCGTGGACCGCCGGTTCGACCCCGAGCGCGGGCAGGTCTTCCGGGGCCAGCAGGCGTTCGGTGTGTGGTTCGCCGCCGAGGAGCTGAGCGTCCCCGTCAACTGGCGTCTGTTCCTGCCCGATCCGTGGGTGAACGACCGCACCCGGCGCGACCGTGCGGAGGTTCCGGAGGGCGCGGGCGAGGAGACGCTGGAGGAGTGCGCGGTCGCGGCGGCGCTCGACACGGCGCGCTGGCAGGACGTCAGCCGCAAGCCGCTGCTGCTCGACATCCGGGGCGGCGCGGGGCGGGCGGCGCTGAACCGGCTGGCCGGTGCGGGAGTTCCGGTCGTCGCCCGGATCGGTGCGACGTGCCGGCTCGCGGTCGCGGACCGGTCGCTGCCCGGCTTCGGCGCGGGGCCGCTGCCGGCCCAGCAGATCCTGGAGTCGCTCAAGAGCCTGCGTCGGCCGGTGGGCTGGCTGGACACCGCGGCCGGCTCGCGCACGTCGCGTACGTCGCTGGCCACCGTGGTACGGGTCGCGCTACCGGCGCCCGCGGGGGAGCGCATGCGTCCGCTGCTGCTGCTCGGCGAGTGGGACGATCCTCGGCGGCCCCCGGCCCGGCTGTGGATCACGGACCTGACCGGCTCGACGGTCGGCTCGCTGCTGCGGCTGACGAAGCTGGCGGGGCGGGTGGAGCGTGACTTCACCCAGGTCGGGGAGGGGGCGGGGCTACGGGACTTCGTGGGCCGCTCGTTCCGCGGCTGGCACCGTCACATCACCCTGGCCTCGGCGGCCCACGCGGCGACGGTCCTGGCGACGGACTGGGACGCGGCGTACGGCTCGACCGGCTGACACCGGCCGGGGCGGGGGCGGGCGCACACGGCCCCCCGCTCCGGCGGGTCACGGGCGACCCGAGCCGAAGCGATACGCGTCCCCTGCCCCGGCCGGTCAGGAGGCCACCCGAGCCGAAGCGGTACGGGTCCCTGCCCCAGAGGGTCACGGGCAACCCGAGCCGAAGCGGTACGGGTCCCTGCCCCAGAGGGTCACGGGCAACCCGAGCCGAAGCGGTACGGGCCGCCGTCGCGGGTGGAACACAACCCGCCCGGCCGAGGGTGCGGGCTCGCCCCCCGCCCGGTCAGGGTGACGTCGGGTGGGGTGGTTCCGGGGCCGGGCGGACGGGCTCGGGGGCCGGACGGGTCGGGTCCGCGGACGGGCGGGGCGGCTCGGTGCCGCGTTGCTGGGCCAGGACCTCGCGGGTGCGCTGCAGGCGGAGCGCCAGCTGGACCTCCAGGACCTGGCCCGGCTTCTGCCATTCCGCGCCGAGGAGTTCGCCGATCCGCTCCAGCCGGCGGGAGACCGTGTTCGGGTGGACGTGCAGCGCCTCCGCCGCGTTCGTCGGGCTGCCGCCCGACGCGAAGTACGCCTCCAGCGTCCGCGTCAGATCGGTGAACCGTTCGGCGTCGTAGTCCAGTACGGGCCCGATCGCCGACTCGATGAAGCCGTCCACATCGTGGTCGTCCGAGAGCAGCAGCCCCAGGAACCCCAGGTCCTGCACGGAAGCGGCCGACCCCGAGCCGCCCAGCGCGCTCATCGCGTCCAGGCAGCGCATGGCCTCCAGATACATCCGGCCCACGCCGTCCGGACTCCAGCCCGGGCCCGCCGCGGCGACCGAGACCGGGTGCCCGAGCAGCGGGGCCAGCTCGCCGGAGACCGCGCGGGCGGCGGCCGAGGCGTCGAGCCCGGGCAGCAGCAGCACGAGGCAACCGCCCTGCACCGTCTTCAGTCCGGACATCCGGTACGCGTACGAGGACGCCCACACCACCGCCCGCCCCTGCTCCCCGCCCTCCGGCCGGGCCACCACCAGGACGTGCGGCTTGCGCAGGTCGATGCCGAGCCGGCGGGCGCGCTGCACCAGCTGCTGGGGAGGGGCGTGCTGCGGGTCGGCGAGCAGGTCGTCGAGGAGCTCGTCCCGGACGGGGCCCTCGGCGACGGCCGTGGAGCGCTGCATCAGGAGCAGGAACGCGACGGACTGCGCGGCCAGTTCGAGCAGCCTCTCGTCCTCTCCGGTCAGCCCGGTCGCCGCCCGCATCACCAGCACACCCAGGTCTTCGGACCCCGCGATGACCGGCGCCACCCAGGTATTGTCGCCGGTCACGACGGGTCGGCGGCCGGCGTGCGCGTCCAGGGACGCCTTCGCCACGGCCTCCTCGTCGAGGCCCTGGATGTCACCGCCGGAGGCGAGGCTGCGGCCACCCGGGTCGCGGATCAGCACGGTGCCGTCGAGGGCGTCCCCCGCCGCCTTGGCCACGTTGCACAGATCCCCGCCCGCGAGGACCAGGTTCATGATCCGGCTGTGCGCCTCGCTCACGTGCCGCATCCGGGTGAGGCTGGTCCGGGCCCGGGAGCTGTCCAGCTCCAGTTCGGTGACCTCCGCCCGGGTCTGGTCGAGGAGGCCGGCCTTCTCGATGGCGACGGCGGCCAGGTCGGCCAGGGAGGACATCAGCCCGATCTCGTCGGGGGTGTAGTGGCGGACCCGGCGATCGGCCCCGTACAGCGCGCCGACGGTCGTGTCGCCGCTGCGCAGGGGTACGGCCATGATGGCGTGCAGTCCCTCGGCGCGGACGACCTCGTCGACCGCGAGGGCGTGCGGGAAGCGGTCGTCCTCCAGGTAGTCGGAGGTCCAGGCCGGTTCGCCGTGGGTGTGCGCCTCGCCGCCGAGGCCGTGGCCGTCGAGGACGCGCAGCCCGGTGCTGAGCCCGGTGTGGGAGCCCTCGGAGGTGTGGATGAACGAGGATCCGGCCGTGTCGCGCAGGCTGACGCACGCCATGTCGAAGCCGAGGAGCCGTTTGGCCCGGCGGGTGATGACCCGGAGGAGGCTGTCGAGGTCGTACGGCAGGGTCAGGTCGCGGGCCGTGTCGACGAGGGCGGCGAGGCCGGCCTCGCGCTGTTCGCGGCGGTCGAACGAGGTCGAGATCGTGATGGCGAGATGCACGGCCCGTTCGAGCCGGGCCAGTTCGGCGTCCGGGGTGCCCGCCTCCCGTGCCTGGCCGAGCAGTGCCTCGTAACGGCCGGGCGGTGCCTGTTGGGCCAGCAGCTCCAGAACCGCGAGCGCGTCGGTGCCCCCGCCGCCGTCCGCGCCATGCTTGGACATGTCCCAACCCCCGTTGTTGAGAGAACCGGGAGCCCCGAAGGAAACCCGTACCGCTGGCCGAAACTAATTCGGCTCCGGGAGACGGTCAACGGTGACCTCGGCCACTTAGTTCCCGCCGCGCGGGCGGGGTGGCGCGATCACCGCCCTTGCCCGGACGCGGTGTTGTGGGGCCACCTTCCGCCGGGGGGTGGACGGCAGATGACCGGTGTACGGGGGCCGGGTGTCGGGGGCGCGGACCGGGCGTCAGGCTTCCGGTGTGCGGAGGACCAGACGGGTGCCGTGCGGGCCCGCCGTCTCGATGCGGCGGTGGACCTCGGCGGCCTCGCTCAACGGGCGGACCTCGATCTCGCGCGGACGCAGCAGCCCGGCGGCGAGCAGGTGGTTGATCGCCGCAGCGGCCTCGGCCAGTTCGGCGGTGGTGGCGTGCGAGATGACGAACCCGGCGATCGAGCCGTCCTTCATGTAGAGCTGTCCGGCCGGCAGGACGGGCCGACTGCGGGCGCCCGCGAGGAGCACGATCCGGCCCCTGCGGGCCAGCAGGTCCACGCTCTGAGCGAGGTCGTTGGTGCCGGAGGCGTCGAGATACGCGTCCACTCCGTCCGGGGCCGCCTCACGGATCAGCTCGTGCGCGCAGGGATCGGTGAAGTCGAAGACCTCCGCCGCGCCCAGCGAGGCGACGTACGACGCGTCCCGCTCCCGGGCGGTGGCGATCACCCGGGCCCCCGCCCATACGGCGAGGGCGACCATCGCGCTGCCGACGTTGCCGGCCGCGCCCGCGACCACCACCGTCTGCCCGGCCCGTACCCGGCCGTGCGTGAACAGCCCGAGGTACGCGGTGGCGGCCGGGTGCACCACGGCGACGGCGGCCTCCGGGTCGACGCCGTCCGGAAGGTGGTAGAGACGGTCGGCGGAGACCACGGCCCTCTCGGCCGCGGCGCCCTGACGCCCCTCGTGGCCCAGGCTGTTGCACCACACCAGGTCGCCGGGGGTGAATCCGTCGGCGCCCGCTCCGGTCCCGGCGACCCGGCCGACGAGATCGCGTCCGATCACGAAGGGAAAAGGCAGCGGAGTGCTGAACAGTCCGGAACGGACGAATGTGTCGACCGGATTGACCGTGGTGGCCAGGACGTCGACCAGAACATCCGTGGGCCCGGGGCGGGGTTCGGCCAGTTCTCCGTAGTGAATCGCGTCCGGCGGTCCGAGCTCTTCGATGTAGGCAGCGCGCATGCCCGGATACTCGCAGGGCCGTTGTTCTCTTTCTCCCCCCGGCACCATGGTGTGTCAACTCGGCCGGTAACAGCCGCTTTTCCGGTCCTACGCTGGCGTTCATGGAATTGACGATGATCGATCTGACGCCTGGTGATCCCGCTCTGCTCACCGATGTCGCGCCCCTGGTCCGGGCCCTGCGCCCGGGCATGGACGCGGACGGCTTCCTGGAGTTCGCGACGGCGGCCCACGGGCAGGGCCTGGTCTTCACCGCCGCCCATGACGCGGCCGGCCGCTGTCTGGGCATGGCCTCGCACCGTGTACTGGCCACCAGCCGGGGCCGCTTGCTCTTCGTCGACGACCTCGTCACCGCCCCCGCCGCCCGCTCGGCCGGGGTGGGCGCCGCCTGCTGGAGGAGCTGCGGGAGCGGGGCCGGCGGGCCGGCTGCGTACGGATGGAGCTCGACACGGGCACGGGGAATCACGGCGCACAACGCTTCTATCACGCACAGCGGATGAACATCGTGGCCCTGCACTACGCCGTGGAACTGGCGTGAACGGACCGGAGGTACGGGGCATCTCCGAAGTACGCGCGCCGGCTCCGATCGGTCCGGACTTGACGGACCCTGAATCGCTTCGTTGACCCTTCCCCGGGCGCTCAGCAGTATCCCCTTCCGAGAACTGCGAAGAGTTTCTCCATTCTCCGTCCGCCCTTCTTCACCCGCGCATTCCCGCGGGAGCGGCCCGAATTCGCCTTACCGATCTCTGCCGATCCCTGCCGGCCTCCGTCGGGCTCCGCCGGACTCCGGCGAACTCCGCCGGGCTCGGCATTTTCTACTGACGAAAGCCTGGGGACATGCTGCTGCAGCGCATTGGAAACCGTGGGAACCGGGCACGCTGTTCGAGCGAGCGGCGTCCCGGCACCCCGCGAACGTGGTGATCCTCGACCACGACCTCGACATCGCGCCCGGCCTCGGGCGCCGTACGACGGTCGCGGAGATAGCCGACCTGATCGACGACTTCGCGTCCCGGCTGTGGGCGGCCGAGGTGCGCCCCGGCGCACGGGTCGTCGTCCACAAGTCCGACGGCTTCGACATCACGCTGCTGTCCTGCGCCATCGCCCGCATCGGCGCCGTACCGGTCCTCCTCTCGCCGAAGCTGGACGGCGCCACCGCCGCCGAGCTCGTACGGCGCACGGACCGGCCGTTCCTGCTCACGGACGCGGTGAAGCTGGAGAAGGAGCTGCCGGCCGAGGTCTTCGACCTGGCCGGGAAGGTGCTCCTGGCCTCCGGCAGCCACGAGGGCGCCACGGAGCTGGCCGGGCTCGCCGGAGCGCCCCGGGTGCCCGCCGTGACCATGCCGGCCGAGCACCCGACGCTGATCACCCACACCTCGGGCACGACGGGCACGCCCAAGCCGGCGGTGCACACCGGCCGGACGCTGCAGGCCCGTTACCGCCCGCAGGTCTCCGCCGTCGCGCCGCTGATCCGCGGCCGCGAGACGATGGCGATGCATGTGTCGTTCGTGCACTCGCGGCTCTTCACCGCGCTCGCGATCTCCCTCTTCCGGGGATTCCCGATCATCGTGCTCGCGGACCCGGACCCGAAGCGGGCGGCCGACCTGTTCGCCCGGCTGAAGCCGGGCATCCTGGAGGCGCACCCCAACTCCTTCATGGAGTGGGAGGAGCTGGCGCGGGACCCGCGCGGGCCGCTGTCCAACGTGAAGCTGTTCTCCTCCACGTTCGACGCGATCCACCCGCGCACCGTGCACACCCTGCTGCGCGCCACGAAGCGGCGGGCGCCGCTCTTCGGTGAGCTGTACGGGCAGAGCGAGGTCGGCCGGCCGTGGTGCGCGCCTTCACCCGGCGCCGCTCGCTCGACGACGACGGGCGCTGCGTCGGCCGTCCCTTTCCGGGCATGACGGACGTGCGGGTGGTGAGCCGGGACGGCAAGGAGCCCTCGACGGAGAACCCCGGCTACATCGAGGTGCGCAGCGACGGCAGGATCGTCACCTACCTCGGCGAGCAGGAGCGGTACGACCAGCAGGTGTCGGCGGACGGCTGGTGGCGGATGGGCGACGTCGGCTACCGCACGAAATGGGGCTGCGTGCACCTGCTGGACCGGGAGGTCGACCTGATCGAGGGCTTCGGCTCGACGCTCGCCGCCGAGGACACGCTGTTCGGGAAGCTGCCGGAGCTGGCGGAGATCATCATCATCCCCGGCACCGACGGCCGGGCCGTCCCGGTGGTGTGCACGAAGAACGACCGCCCGCTGGACCCCGCGGCATGGAAGGCGGCGGCGGCCACGCTGCCGCCCATGGCGGAGCCCGTGCAGTGGCGGCTCGGAGAGCTGCCGCAGACCGCCACCACCAAGATCAAGCGGCTGGAACTGGCGCGCCTGCTCGCCGCCGGCACCGCCTCGGCCGCCGGGGACCGGGCGTGAACGACTCCCGTGGGACGAACGGCCCGAAGGCCGCGCACGCGGAGGTCTGCATCGTCGGCGCCGGGCCCCGGGGGCTCTCCGTCCTGGAGCGGATCTGCGCCAACGAGCGGCGCGCCCCGCGCCACCGGAGCCTGACGATCCATGTCGTCGACCCGGCGGCGCCGGGAGCGGGGGCGGTCTGGCGCACCGAGCAGTCGCGGCACCTGCTGATGAACACGGTCGCCTCGCAGGTGACGGTGTACACGGACGACAGCGCCCGGATCGAGGGGCCCGTCGAACCCGGTCCCAGCCTCTACGAATGGGCGCAGGAGCTCGCGGTGATCGCCGTGCTCACCAAGGACGGCACGGACACCGGCGGGACCGCGAGCTGGGCCGGGAGCACGAGCGGGACCGGGGCCACCAGCAGGGCCGGGAGCTCCAACGGCACCGGGACCGCGAGCGGGGTCGGGAGCATGAGCGGGGCCGGGAGCGGGGCCGGGAGCACGAGCGGCGCCGACGGTGTGGTGGGGTACGACGCGGCGACCCTGGAGGAGGCACGCCGGCTCGGTCCGGACTCGTACCCCTCCCGCGCCTTCTACGGCCGGTATCTGCACGACTCCTTCCAGCGGGTGGCGGCCCGCGCGCCGGACCACGTCACCGTGCGCGTGCACCGCTCGCGGGCGGTCGCGATGGCCGACACCCACGGTGTGCCCGGGGGTCCGCAGGGCGTGCGTCTGGAGGACGGCACGCGCCTCAACCACCTGGACGGGGTCGTCCTGGCGCAGGGCCATGTGCCGGCCCGGCTGACGGCCCGCGAGGCGCGCACGGCCAGCCTGGCCCGGATCCACAATCTGCGTTACGTCACCCCCGCCAACCCGGCCGACCTGGACCTGAGCGGGATCGAACCGGGTCAGCACGTGCTGCTGCGCGGGCTCGGGCTCAACTTCTTCGACCACGTCCTGCCGCAGTCGGTCCTGGAGCGGAAGAAGAGCCCGTACCCGTCCACCCAGGACGTCGCGTACGTCACCGCGCTGCGCGACAAGGTCGAGGCGCTGCTCGCCGAGGACTCCCCCGTGCTGCGGCTCGTCCCGCGCGAGGGGATCACCAGGCTGCTGGAGAGGCCGCTGGAGGAGTACGCGGCGCTCGGTGGGCTCTGGGGGACCCGGGCGGTGATGGAGCGGCTGGTCGAGTTCAACGCCTGGGTGCTCGCGTACGAGGTGCGTATCGAGCGCTGACCCGCACGTTCGCCCTTCTGCGGCGTCGTGGGCGGCCTTCCGGCCGTCCGCGGCGCCGCGGACGTGTGTGGACGGCCCGCACCATCCGCGCCGCCTGTACCGACCGCATCACAGCTGGGAGCTGGTCACCATGACCCACAGCAGTCGTCACCGGGCACCCCGCCGGGAGCTCCTCTCCCCGCGTGCCCGCACCGTCGTCCTGGAGTTCCTGATCACGGCGGGGATCCTCTTCCTCATCGTCACCACGTCCCGCTGGCTCTTCGCTCCGGACGCGCCGCTCGGCTCCGTGCTGAAGGGGCGAGCGGCGTTCGTCGCGCTCGGGATCTTCTTCGGCGTCGTCAACACGGCGATCATCCACTACTCGATGTCCCGGAAGACCGCGGGGCACATGAACCCCTCGGTGAGCATCGGGCTGTGGCTGCTGCGGGTCTTCCCCGGCCGGGACGTCCTGCCGTTCTGCGTGGCACAGATGACCGGGGCGGTGGCGGGCGTGGGTCTGGCCCGGCTGGTGTGGGGCGCGCACGTGGGGCTGCCGCAGGTCGGCTGGGCTGCGGTGGCGCCGCAGCCCGGCTGGGGCTTCTGGGGCGTGCTGACGGCGGAGACGGTGGGGCAGCTCATCTGCATGACGCTGGTGGCCGCGCTGCTGCTCAGGCCGCGCTGGGAGTGGTTGATCCCGGGCGTGGTGGGGCTGTGCATCAGCGGCTTCATCATGATCCTCGGGCCGCTCTCGGGTGGCTCGGTCAACCCGGCGCGGCAGTTCGGGCCCGCGCTGTGGGCGGGGAACTTCGGCTTCCTCGCCGCGTATCTGATCGGCCCGGTCCTCGGCGCGGTGCTGGCGGCCGGCCTGGCCGCGGCCCTGAAGGCGCCGGCCTCACCCGTATCTCTGGACCCCTCCGTACCGCCCACCGCTTCCGTACCACCGGCTGCTTCCCTACCACCGGCCGCTTCCGTACCACCGGCCGCTTCCGCGTCCGCTTCCCTGCCGCCGGCCGTCGCGCAGGAGCGGGAGACGGCCGTCTGCCCGGACACGATCCCGCCCGAGCTGCTGCGGAACGACGATCCCTTCCGCATCTGACCCAGGAGACCGACATGTTGGGAACCTACGGACTGCCCGTCGCCGTCGAGACCGACCGGGAGTGGCAGAGCGAGCTCCTCGACCTCGACGCGTACCTCGCCCGGATCGGCTTCACCGGGCCGCGCACCCCCACCGCGGACACCCTGCACCGGGTCCAGCGCGGCCACATGGACGCCATCGCCTTCGAGAACATCGACATCGCGCTGGGCCGCCCGGTCTCGCTCGACCTGGACCACGTCCAGGACAAGCTCGTCCGGGCGGGGCGGGGCGGTTACTGCTACGAGAACAACCTGCTGCTGGCCGCCGCCCTGGACCGGCTCGGCTTCCCGGTGACCCGGCTCCTCGCCCGGATCCGGCAGGGGGAGAGCCGGCGCCGCTTCCGTACGCACACGGTGCTGCTGGTGCGCGCGGACGAGCAGGTCTGGCTGGCCGACGCCGGGTACGGCTACAGCGGGCTGATGGAGGCGCTGCCGCTCCGGGACGGGGCCGTCTCGTCGGTCGCGGACTGGACCTGGCGGCTGGCCGCCGACGGGCCCGACTGGGTGGTGCGCATCCCCGGAGAAGGGGCGGGGGACGGGGCGGGCGAGGGCTGGTTCGACATGTACTCCTTCCGTCAGGAACCGCAGTTCCGGATCGACTTCGAGGCCGCGCACCACCTCTCCTCCACCCGGCCCGGCTCGCCGTTCGTGGGTCAGCTGGTCGCCCAGAAGGAGACCGAGAAGGAGCGCCGGCTGCTGCGGGACAAGTCGCTGGAGATCCGGTACGCGGACGGGCGCGTCGAGCGGCGCGAGCTGAGCGCGGCGGATACGGTGTGCGCGCTCGGCGAGCTGTTCTCGATCCGGTTGAACGACGACGACGACGAGCGCGCTCTGCTGCGCTTCTTCGCCGAGAAGTGACATCCACGGGCGGGACTTGACGGACTTCCCCCGGACGCGTGGAAGGCCGCCGTCCCGTTCGGAGAAGGTCGCGACCGGGCCTTCCCGTTCCGTGACCGGCCCCCGTCCCTCACCAAGGAGCAGGTCTGCCATGACCAACGTCGCAGTCATCTACTACTCGTCGACCGGCAACGTCCACACGCTGGCGAACGCCGCCGCGGTCGCGGCGGAGAAGGCCGGTGCGGAGGTGCGCCTGCGGAAGGTGGCGGAGCTGGCCCCGCAGTCGGTGATCGACACCAAGGCGGAGTGGGCCGAGCACGTCCAGTCCACCCGTGACGTGGAGGTCGCCTCGCTCGACGACCTGGAGTGGGCCGACGTCGTGCTGATCGGCACGCCGACCCGCTTCGGCCTGCCGGCCGCGCAGATCAAGCAGTTCATCGACACCACCGGTGGTCTGTGGGCGCAGGGCAAGCTGGTCAACAAGGTCGCCTCGGCGTTCACCTCCACCTCGACCACGCACGGTGGCCAGGAGTCGACGCTGCTCGCGCTGAACAACACCTTCTACCACTGGGGCGCGGTCATCGTGGCGCCCGGCTACGCGGACCCGGTCCAGTTCGCCGCGGCCAACGGCAACCCGTACGGCGCCAGCAGCGTCTCGGCGAACGAGGCGAACAACGTGGCCGGCGACAACCTCGCCGCGATCGAGTTCCAGACGCGGCGCGCCGTCGAGATCGCCACGGCGCTGAAGAAGGGTTTCGCCGCCGTCTGACGGTGATGCGGGGACACGAGAGGAGGGGGGGGGGGGGGGGGGTTCCCCCCCCCCCCCCCCCCCCCTCCCCCCCCCCCCGCCCCCCCCCCCCCCCCCCCCCCCCCCCACCACCCCCCCGGGGCGAAGCGAGGGGGAACGGGAGGCTT
>NZ_JBVHWN010000005.1:204415-347169 GCF_055564335.1 Streptomyces sp. NPDC029139
TGTGTTTGGGCAGGGTGGGGGTGGTGTGGGGGGGGGGGGGGGTGGGGGGGGGGGGGGTGGTGGGTGGGGGGGGGGGGGGGGGGGGGGGGGGGGGGGGGGGGGGGGTTTCTTTCCCCCCCCCCCCCCCTCCTCTTCGTTCTCCCTGCCCGGCGTGCCTGCCGCCGCGCTGCCCCTCAACCGAGCGATCCGGCGGGTACGAGTCGGGGCAGCGTGGACGTCTGGCGGCCGAACGCCGGCCGGGCCACGTCCCGTACGGTCAGGATCGAGCGCTGGAGCCTGCGCAGCCGCGCGGAGGGCTCCATGCCCTTCTCCTTCTTGAGGCCGTTGCGGAGCCGCTGGTAGACCTCCAGGGCCTCGTCCTGCCGACCGCAGCGCAGCAGGGCGACCATGAACTGGCCGTGCAGCGGCTCGTTGGTGCGGTACTGGGCGACGAGTTCGGAGAGGTCGGAGATCATCTCGAAGTGCCGGCCGAGCCTCAGCTGGGCCTCGACCCACTGGTCGAGGGCGCTCAGCCGGGAGGCTTCCAGGCGCTCGATCTCCATGCGCAGGTGCGGACCGGCCGCGACCCCCGCGTACGGTTCCCCGCGCCACAGGGCGAGGGCGTCGGAGAGCCGGCGTGCCGCGCGCTGCAGATCACCGGCTTCCATGGCCCGGTAGCCCGCGCCCGCGGCGCGCTCGAACTGCCAGGCGTCGTTGGAGCCGCCGCCGGTGTCGAGCCGGTAGCCGCCGGGGAGCGAGACGAGGACGGCCTCGGCGGTGTGGCGCTCCAGCCAGGCGGACCCGGGTGCCGTCGGGGCGGTCGTGCGCAGGGCCGTGGTGATGAGCGCCCGCAGATCGACGATGTGGGACTGGAGTTCGACCCTGGCGCCGCGTGGCGGCCCGGACGGCCACAGCTCCTCCATGAGGACGGTCACCGGCACGACCTGATCCGCGTTGGCGGCGAGCAGCGCCAGCAGTTGGCGCGGCGCGGCGGCGGTCGGAGTGATCGACACCCCGTTCTCCCGCACCGACAGTCCCCCCAGGATCCGGACGTCCACTTTGCCCCCTCAGTCTCGGTGAACGGCTTGGCCCTGGACGATTAGAAAAGAGACCCGCAGGCATGTCAATAAGAAACCGTGGGGTATGGAAATTACCACTCCGCGATCGCGGCATTTTGTCCCATTGAAGGCGATTCGCCGACATCAAGAATCCGCAAAGTGCGCAGCGAAGCGCACCCACGGGTCCAGGATCTGGACTCACGGGTACGCTTTCGAAGGTCTCCGGCAGGCGACGGCGAGATGGCCGCCTCATGTCGGCCTCAAAAACCGGCAGACCGGTATGGTTTTGGAGTCGGCCAGGCGCCGCCAGGAAGCCGGGGGGAGCGACGCCCGTCAGCCGGCGGCCGCCTCCGCGGCTCTCAGGGCGCGGGCGCCCCGGCCGGGCTCCATGTCGAGCATCGCCAGCACGGCGGGCACGGCGATGCTGGGCAGCACATGGCGGTAGAGCGCCGAGGCCCACCGGTCCATGTCCGTCCGGTTGCTGCCGAGGGCCTGTGTCATGAGGTTCAGCCCGGCGTAGGCGCCCACCACGAGCGGCGCCACCTCCTCCGGGTCGGCGTGCGGCAGCAGCTCGCCGCGCTCCTTGGCCTCTTCGAGCACCCGCAGGTTGAGATCGGTCCACTCCCGGTACGGTCCGCTGCGGTTGAGCTCGTGGCCGCCCTGGTCGAGGGTGAGCCGGACGCTGCCGCGCAGCAGTCCGTCATGGGTCAGCCGGTGCGCGAACACCATGCCGATGTCGACGAACTCCTGCATCTTGGAGACCTGCGGCATGGGCATCGGCGCGGCCGAGACCTGCGCGTCGATGACCGCGTGCGCCAGGTCTTCCTTGGAGTCGAAGTGGAAGTAGAGCGCGCCCTTGGTCACCTGGGCCAGCTGGAGGATGTCGGTGAGTTTCGCGGCCTCGTAACCACGCTCGTCGAAGACGGTGGCAGCCGCTTCCAAGATCGCCTGGCGCGTCCGAATCGCGCGATCCTGCTTCGCCATTGGGGGTCACGTCCCTCTCATAGCCCGGTGCCCCACAGGGCGCTCGCGCTCGCTCCGTGCCTGCGCGCACTTCACGGTCGAAAACAGCAAGTATGGCCAGATACGTGCAGAGGACACAAGGCATCGCACGCAGGCCGTTCGGCAGTACGGCACCCGGCTCACACCATCGTGAAGCCGCCGTCCACCGGCATGATCGCACCGGTGACGAACGACGATCGGTCGCTGCACAGCCAGGCCGCCGCCTCGGCGATCTCCTCGGGCTCGGCGGTCCGCGGCTGCGGAGTGGAGGCGTGCAGCGCCTCCTCGGTCCCGGGCACGGCGGCGAACCACTCGGTGACCACTTCGGTACGGGTCGTCCCCGGCGCCACCGAGTTGACCCGGATTCCCTGGGCCGCGTACTCGGCGGCGGCGGCCCTGGTCAGCCCGACCACGGCGTGCTTGGCGGCGACATAGGGCGCCGCGACCGGGGTGGCGAGCAGTCCGCCGACGCTGCTGGTGTTCACGATCGCGCCGCCGCCGGTGGTCAGCATGGCGGCGATCTCGTCCCGCAGGCAGTTCCAGACCCCGCGCAGATTGACGTCCAGGATCCGGTCGTAGAGCTCGTCGTCCATCTCGTGCAGGGGCTCGCGGGCGGCGCCCCAGCCGGCGTTGTTGAAGGCCACGTCGAGCCGTCCGTACGTCTCGACCGCGTGCGCCACGGCGGCCCGGGTGTCCGCACGGCGGGTCATGTCCGCCACCACGTACTCGGCCTCGGCGCCCTGTTCGCGCAGCTCGGCCACCAGGACCTTGAGCCGCTCCTCGCGGCGGGCGGCCAGCACCACGCGGGCACCCTCCCGGGCGAAGACCCGGGCGGCGGCCGCCCCGATTCCGCTGCTCGCTCCGGTGATCAGGGCGACCTTGCGGGGCAGCAGGCGGTGGTCGGCAGTCATGGAACGGTCGTCTCCCTCGGCAGTCGGATGTGTGACACCTGGTACGCCACCACGGCCTCAGCGGTTCCAGACCGTACCGGCGGCGGCCTCGTCGTCGAGGGCCCGCAGCAGGGACTCGTCGATCTCGTCGAGCGACCCCACCACATGCCGCACCCCCGCCCGGCGCATCAGCTCGCCCTGGAACCCGTGCGCGAAGTCGCCGGGGTGTCCGATGAAGGGCACGCCGAGCTCCTTGGCGGCCTCCCCGACGCGGGCGACGTCGTCGATGAACAGGATCTGGTCCGGCCGGAGCCCGAGGTCACGCGTCAGCTCACGGACGCCGGGGCGGAAGTCGTTGGTGCACACGTAGCCGGGGGCGTCGAAGAGGTGCGCCTGCTCCCGCAGGTGCAGCTCGAAGTGGGACGCGTCGAGTCCGCCGTAGCAGACCGTCCTCAGCCCCAGGCCGCGCAGCCGCAGCAGCAGTTCCACGGCGCCGTCGAGCAGTCGCAGCGGATGCTCGGTCAGGTAGGCGGCGCGCTCCTCGAAGTAGGCCGCCAGCACGTCCTCGGGGCTCCAGGACAGTCCGGCCGCGGCACCGAGAGCCTTGGCCGCGGTGAGCTGGGTCTGGGAGAAGATCTCCCGTTCCACCTCGGCGTCGTAGTGGCCGCCCCGGCTGGTGATGAACCGGTGGATGACCGGGCTGAACGTGTCGTTCAGCAGGACCCCGTCGATGTTGACGGCGGCGAAGGCTATCTGGCGCAGGTGTTCCACGGAGTCTCCAAGGGACAGCCGATCGGTGAGCCGGGCATATCGGATCGAATCGCTCAATCGTGACGCGATCACCCGAACCGGCGTCTCGGATGCCCGAGAAACAAACCTGGCGGTACAGATTTCCGGCAGCTGGAAGATACCCGAAGCCACCCCACTCGTGAACCCTAGGGTCTCATGAGTCGGACATCTGCCGTTCTGACAGGCGTCGTTCGGTGCGGGCAGACTCCAGGGCCGCCTTCCTCGCCGCCCGACCGACCTGACAGAACCTCCTCGGGGACCTTGCGAAACCGACCGATGAGTTCGTAACTTCCGCGGAGCTGGTTGCCCGAATCTCCTTGGTAGGCCCCTAGTAGAGGGATCTCATGCTGCACACGCCCGCTCCGACCGACATCGCGGACACCAAGGCCCTCGGCGGGCTCACCACGACGGCCCCCCGTGAGTACGTGCACCGGGCCGCGCTCGCCGAAGTCTTCCTGACCGCCGATTGGTCCCGTACGGACGAGGCCCACTTCACGCTCCGGGCCCAGTGGCCGCGCGGACACTCGTTCTTCGGCCCGGTCGGCGGTTCGCACTACGACCCGATGCTGGCCGCCGAAACGATCCGTCAGGTGGGTGCGCTGCTCGCCCACGCGGGCTTCGACGTCCCGCTGGGCCACCAGTTCCTGATGTGGGAGCTCAACTACCGCGTGCGGCCCGCCCTGCTGGCCGTCGGCGGGGCACCCGCCGACCTGCGCCTCGACGTCACCTGCACCGACATCCGCCGCCGCGGCGGCCGACTGGCCGGCCTGAGCTACGAGGTCGTGATCACCGAGAACGGCCGGGCGCTCGCCACCGGCAACGCCCGCTACACCTGCACCAGCCCCGAGGTCTACCGCCGGCTGCGCGCCGACCGCCTCGCCGAGGCCGCGGCCGCGACCGCCCAGGAGCGGCTCACCGCCCCCGTGGAGCCGGCGTCCGTCGGCCGGCACAGCGCGTTCGACGTCGTGCTCGGCCCGACCGGGCGCGCCGACCGCTGGCAGCTGCGCGTCGACACCCGCCACCCCGTGCTCTTCGACCACCCCGGTGACCACATACCCGGCATGGTCCTGCTGGAGGCGGCCCGTCAGGCCGTGCACACCCTCTCGCCCGGGGGCCGGCCGGTGCTGCCGGTGGCGATGGACTCCACCTTCCACCAGTACGCCGAGTTCGGGAGCCCCTGCTGGATCGAGACGGAACCGGCCGTGGACTACCCGGGGAGCCCGGAGCGGCTGATCCGGGTGACCGGCCGGCAGGACGACGAGATCCTGTTCTCCGCGATCACGACGGTCGCGGAACTGATCCTGTAGCCCCGCCCGGACCGGTCGAGGCAGGATCGGCTCAGCGCCGGCCGGTGCAGGGCTGGGCTGGTCGGTTCAGGGACGGCCGGTGCGCGGACGGCCGGTTCGAGAACAACCGGTTCGAGATCGACCGGTTCGAGGTCGACCGGTTCGAGGTCGACCGGTGCGGGGACGGCCGGTGCGGCGCCGGGGAGTTCAGGGGCGCGCCGGTCAATTCAGGGTCGCGGCGATCAACAGTCCGAACGCGGCGGTGATCAGCGCCGTACGGACCGCGTGGAAGCCGTTCCAGCGCCGCTCGAAGGCCGCCCTGACGGCGGACGGCGCCTCCTCCGTCCGCTCCGATGCGGCCAGCGCGTTGTTCAGCGGGACGTTGCCGCCCATCGTGACCAGGTGATTGAGCACGGCGCACACCAGACCGGCCAGGACCAGCCACTTCTGGGTGTCGGACCGGCCGTCGGCCGGCACGAGGAACGCGGCGAGCGGGAAGGCCGCGACCCCCAGGAAGACGATCAGGAACACCGGCCTGGGCACGTACTCGTTGATCCGCCGCATGGCACCGACGAACTCCGCGTCCCCGAGCCGGGCCAGGGCGGGCATGATCCCGGTCAAGAAGATCAGCATGAACCCGGCGTAGAGGCCGGTGGAACCGACGGCGAGGGCGAGCAGCAGGGTGGCCATGGGGCCCATCATGACGGGATCCACGGCCACCCCGCAGCGGTTGTGGATCAGCCGGCGTACGGATCGCCCGATTCCGCGCCGCCGGCCCGGGGCAGCAGCTTGTCCGCCTGCCGGATCGCCTCGGTCAGCTCCCGGACGACCTTCGAACCCGAGCGCTCCGCGATCGCCCCGGAGCGCTCCGCGAGCTCCGGGAGGCCGGGCGCGCCCGGCAGGTCACCGCCCCGCAGCCGGTCGGCGAAGTAGGCGGTGACGGCCGTCAGTTGCAGGCTGTCGTGGCCCGGGCCCCAGAGCGAGGAGGTCAGGGCTTCCGTACCGACGCGGCCGGTGTTCTCGTGCGGGGCGCGGCTCTTGGGGTCGAGCCAGCGCACCGTGGCGGTGGCCAGCTGCCCGGTGCGTCCGGGCCGGGTCTTCACCGCGTAGAGCGCGGTGACGGTGTGCCCCGCCCCCACCTCGCCGCCGTCGACCCGGTCGTCGCGGAAGTCCTCGTCGGCGACCTCCCGGTTCTCGTAGCCGATCAGCCGGAACTTCTCGACGGTCCTGGGGTCGAAGGCGACCTGCGCCTTGGCGTCGCGGGCGCGCAGCTCGATGTGGGTGGGAAGCTGCTCGACGAAGACCTTGCGGGCCTGCTCGGTGGTGGAGACGTACGTGGTGTGCCCGTCGCCCTTGTCGGCGAGCTGCTCCATGAACGCGTCGCCGTAGTCGCTTCCGACGCCGACGCCGAAGAGGGTGATGCCGTACTTCCTGCGCTCCGCGTCGATCCGGTCGAGAATCGACCGGGCGTCGGTGTCACCGGTGTTGGCGAGGGCGTCGGAGAGCAGGACGACCCGGTTCGTGGCTCCCTTCCGGCGTCCCTCGACGGCGACGTCGTAGCCGGTGCGCACGCCGGCCTCGACGTTGGTGGAGGAGGTCGTCGCGAGCTCGTCGACGATGCGGTGGATCCGCTCGCGCTGCCCCTTGATCTTCGTCATGGGAAGCCTGGTCTCGGCCTCGTCGCTGAAGGTGACCAGGGCGACGGAGTCGTCGTCGCGCAGCGCGTCGGTGAGGAGGCCGAGGGACTCCTTGACCAGGTCGAGCCGGCCGGTCTCGGCCATCGAACCGGAGATGTCGACGACGAAGGTGAGGGCGGCCGGCGGACGTTCGCCCGTGCGCTCCGCGGCGGCGGTGGCGAGCCCGACCCGGACGAGCGACCAGCCGTCGTCCCCGGTCCGCGCCCCGTCGATCGTCACGCTGAACCCGTCGCCCTCGGGCCGCGGGTAGTCCGGCCGGAAGCTGTTGACGAACTCCTCGGGCCGTACGGAGGTCGGGTCGGGCAGCCGGCCCTCGGCCAGGGTGCGGCGGGCGTAGCCGTACGAGGCGGTGTCCACGTCCAGGGCGAAGGTGGAGAGCCAGTCGGCCGCGGGCGGCCGGGACCGCTGCTCACCCTCGTCGGCACCGTCCTGGCGGTTGCCGTCCTGGCGGGTGCCGTCCTGGCGGGCGTCGGGGACGGCCGGCGCGCGGTCACCCCTGCCGCGGTTATCCGATGCCCGGTCGACGCCGCCCCCGGCCCCGCATCCGGTCAGGACCAGCCCGGCGGCCAGGATGCCGGCGGCGATCCGGGCCCTGTGTCCACGCTTCATGTCATCTCCCCCTCGATGTCGTACTCGTGTGAATGTGACGTTCTGGAAGGCCGAAAGGAGCAGACGAAGAAGTTGCGGAAGCGTCTCGATGCGGCAACGGCGGCCGGGGCCGACACGCGTGGCATGGACTCGCCATCCTTCTCAACAGGGGTTGTCACCGTGTGCAGTCGCATGCGTACATGGAGTGGCACACCGATCGGGCGGGGGTGGTCAGCGGTGGCAGAGACTGCGGGCTCCGTGATGCTCGCGCGATCGGCGATGAACCGGGCCGCGCCCGAGGCGCAGCGGCCCCCGGGCCGCCCCGTCCGCGGGATGCGGCGGATCAGCGCGGTGCTGGCCGGACTGGCCGCATCCACGCGGCACGAGTTGCTGACGTTCGACGACCCGGCCGCCTCGGTCGGCCGTGCGATCCCCGAGCCGTTCCTGGAGTTGGCAGGAGCGTGCATGCGGGCCGCGACGGAGCGGGCGCCGGAGGTCAGACGGATCGTGCCGCGTCATGCCCTGGCCCAGGTGGCCGACGCCGTCCGGGGCCCGGGGCGGGCCCGCCTCACGGACTCGATCCCCTTCAAGATGATCGTCGTCGACCGTACGGTGGCGGCGATCCCGCTCGATCTGGAGCTGCTGTACAACGGGCTGCTGCTGATCCACGATCCGGTCGTCGTGCACGCCCTGGTCCGCGCCCACCACATCAGTTGGGACGCGGGCGAGGAGCTGGCGAGTGCCACCGCCCCACCGCGCGAGCTCTCTCCCCAGCTCCGCCCGGTCCTCGAAGCGCTCCTCTCCGGGCTGACGGACGAGACGGCCGCCGCCCGCCTGGGCATGTCCAGCCGGACCTACAGCCGCCGGGTCGGTGAGCTGATGCACGCCCTGGGCACGACGAGCCGCTTCCGCGCGGGCGCGGAAGCGGCTCGAAGGGGATGGCTGTGAAGCCGGCCCGGACGTTACGACACGATGTCCTTGCGGGCGAAGCCCCGGAAGGCGAGGGCGAAGAGGATCAGCGCGTACGTCACCGAGACCGCCGCTCCCTTGGCCATCCCGCCCCACTCCAGCTGCGGCTGGAGCGCGTCCGCCCAGGCGAACTGCCAGTGCGCGGGCAGGAAGTCACGCCAGGAGCCCAGCGCCGTGACCGCGTCCAGGACGTTGCCGATGATGGTCAGGCCGACCGCCCCGCCGACGGCGCCCAGCGGGGCGTCGGTCCGGGTGGAGAGCCAGAACGCCAGTCCGGCGGTGACGAGTTGGGAGACGAAGATGAAGGCGACGGCGAGGGCCAGCCGGGGCACGGTGTCGGCGGCGGGCAGGGCACCGCCCGTGGGGAGCTGCAAGGGCCCCCAGCCGTAGGCGACCGTGCCCGCGGCGAGCGCCACCAGGGGCAGCAGCACCATCGCCGCCGCGCTGAAGCCGAGCGCCACGGCCAGCTTGGACCAGAGCAGCCGGGCCCGGGGGACGGGCGCGGCCAGCAGATAGCGCAGCGAGGACCAGCTCGCCTCCGAGGCCACGGTGTCCCCGCAGAACAGGGCCACCGGGACCACGAGGAGGAATCCGGCGGAGACGAAGAGACAGGTCGCGGCGAAGTTCGCCGCCGACGCGGTCGCCGTGTCCATCAGCGTGATCCGGCCGCTCTCGTTGCCGTCGGGAGACCCGCCGATCGCGAAGGCGATGATCAGGATGAACGGCAGGGCGGCGAGCACCGCTCCCATGACCAGGGTGCGGCGCCGCTTGAGCTGTCGTACGGCCTCGACGCGCAGGGGCAGGGTGTGCCGCGCCCGGTAGCCGGGTGCGGTCTCCACCAGTTCCGCGGTCGCGCTCATGCGGATCCTCCTCCGATCAGGGTCAGGAACGCGTCCTCCAGGCGCCGGTGCGGACCCACACCGGTCAGGGGCACGTCCAGGCGCACGAGTTCACCGATCAGCGCGGTCGCGTCGGTCCCGTCGAGGCGGACGAGCAGCCCGCCCTCGGTCCGTACGACCGGGCCGACCCCGGGCAGCGCGCCGATCTTGTCCACCAGCGGGTCCGAGACGGCGTCCCCGAGCGTCACGAGCAGGGCGTCCCCGGCGCCGGTGATCTCGCCGACGGGCCCGGCCTGCACGAGCCGGCCGCGGTCCATGACCACGAGGTGGGTGCAGGACTGCTCGACCTCCGAGAGGAGGTGGCTGGAGACGATGACGGTCCGGCCCTCGGCCGCGTACCGGATCATCACGTACCGCATCTCTCGGATCTGTGGCGGGTCGAGTCCGTTGGTCGGTTCGTCGAGGATCAGCAGGTCCGGCAGCCCGAGCATGGCCTGGGCGATGGCGAGCCGCTGCCTCATGCCCTGCGAGTACGTCCGTACGGCGCGGGCCAGGGCATCACCGAGGCCGGCGATCTCCAGGGCCTCCTCGATGTGCGCGTCCTCGGCGGGGCGGCCGGTGGCCTTCCAGTACAGCTCCAGGTTGTCCCGCCCGGACAGATGGGGCAGGAAGCCCGCGCCCTCCACGAAGGCGCCGACCCGGGAAAGGACCGGGGCGCCCGGCCGGACGGCCTGGCCGAAGACCCGGATCTCCCCGTCGTCGGGAGTGATCAGACCCATGAGCATCCGCAGGGTGGTGGTCTTTCCCGCGCCGTTGGGCCCGAGCAGACCGAGGACCTGTCCCTGTTCGACCCGGAAGGACAGGTCCCGTACGGCATATCGGTCGGAGGACTTGGCGTACTTCTTCGTCAGCCCGGTGATCTGCAGCGGTACGGCGGCGAGTGCCGGGTCCGGGGCGGGGGCCGCGGTCCGGCGCCGGGCGGTGAGGAGCAGCGCGGCGGCGATCAGCACTCCGGCGAGCGGCAGGCCCCAGACCCACCAGGGCGTCGCGGCCGCCTGGGTGGTCACGGCGGGCGCGGTGGGGACCGTCAGCGGGCTCTCCACGGCGACGGTGTAGGTGGCCGGTGCGGGCGGGGAGGCGTACCCGAGGTCGGTGGCGGAGAGCACGAGCCTCAGCCGGTGACCGGCCTCCACCTCGTGGTCGACGGCGGGCAGGGCCAGCTCGACGCTCCTGCCCTTCCGCGCGTCCTCGACGCGTACGGGGGCGACGAGCTGGGCGGGCAGCACCTGCTGTCGTCCGTCGGGGCCGACGTCGTAGACCTTGGCGAAGAGGACGGCCGAGCCGTCCGGGCTGTCGGAGGTGACCTTGACGCGGACGGTCGGGGATCCGGTGACCCGTACGGGCTCGGCCTGGGGCTTGGCCTCGAAGCGGGCGAACTGGCCGGGGAAGTCGAGGGAGAGGCCGACGCCGAGGGAGGAGAGCCGGGAGAGCCCGCCGCCGACGCCGGGGACGGCGGAGATGGCGGGCGGGCTCGCTCCGGCGGGGTTGGCGAAGGTCTGCGGGGCCCCGCCGAGGTCCATGGTCATGTCGCCCGCGGAGAGCCCCGGGTAACGGTCGGAACTCGCGCCGCGCAGCTGTGCCTGCCCGTCGGTGGAGTCGACTCCCCCGGCGCGGCTCACGCGGAACGCGGGCCCGGTGTCGACGCCCGTGTCCTGCTTGAGGTGACGGTCGAACCAGTCGCTGATGCGGGCCTCGACGCGCTCGGTCTCGCGGTTGCCGCCGTCGTGGCCGCCCGCGATCCAGTCCACGGCGACGGGCGCGCCGTTGGCCCCGATCGCCTTCGCCATCGCGTCGGCGTGGGCGAGCGGGAAGAGGGAGTCGGTCTGTCCCTGGACGATCAGCGCCGGGACCTTGATCCGTTCGCCGACGGCGGAGGGGCTGCGGGCTTCGAGGAGCGCGCGGGCTTCGGCGTCGGGCTGCCCGGAGACGGCGACGCGCTGGTAGAGGGAGCAGAGTTCCGGGGTGAAGCGGCCGCAGGGGCCGGTCGCCCCGGGCTGGTTGCCGGCGGAGAAGAAGAGGCCGGCCCAGAGCTTCTTGAAGACGCCGTTCGGGAAGAGGGCGTCGGCGAGGTTCCAGTAGGTGATCTGCGGGGCGATGGCGTCGACCCTCGTGTCGTACCCGGCCGCGAGCAGCGAGGCCGCGCCGCCGTAGGAGACGCCGGTGACGCCGACGCGCGGGTCGCCGTCCTTGTCGAGCCGGACCTCGGGGCGCTGGGCGAGCCAGTCGATGAGCCGCTGGACGTCCTTGACCTCGTGGTCGGGGTCGTTGAGTCCGATCTGTCCGGTGGAGGCGCCGAATCCGCGGGCCGACCAGGTCAGGACGGCGTAGCCGTCGCGGGCGAGCCGCTCGGCCTGGGCGCGGACGTCGTTCTTGGAGCCGCCGAAGCCGTGGCCGAGCAGGACGGCGGGCCGTCGGCCGTCGCTTCCGGCGGTGTAGTAGGAGGTGTCGATCCGCGCCCCGGGCATGTCGAGCACCTGGTCCGCGCGGTGGACGGGCGGCGGTTCGTCCGTGGCGACGGCGGTCCAGGTGCCGGCGCCCGCGAGCACGGCGAGGGCGGCGGTGACCGCGGCCCACCGGGGAAGTCGGAGCTGCATGTCCCCGAGCCTAGGCGGCCGACCTGTGCGGCACGGCTGCCCGGGGGCGGAAATCGCGGGCCTCCTGGAGTCGTACGGTCTACGGTCGCGTACACCAGGCGCGGTATGCGCGGGGCTCCGGACGAGCGGGTGAGCGGGTGAGCGGGTGAGCGGGTGAGCGAGCCGGTCCGGGCGAGCCGAGCTTCGAAGCGAGGGAGATCCATGGAGATCCGGCGGGCGACGACGGTGGCCGAGCTGATGGCCGCGGGGCATCTCTACGACAACCCGCCGCGGGCCGTCTGGGCGGAGCGGTTCCTGGCCGCTCCGGGGCATCTCATGCTGATCGCGTACGCGGAGGACGGGACGGAGGCCGGGTTCCCGGCGGGTCTGGTGTCCGGGATCGAGATGCTCCATCCCGACAAGGGGGCGGAGATGTGTCTGTACGAGCTGTCGGTGGACGAGGGGTACCGGCGGCGGGGTGTCGGGCGGGCGCTGACGGAGGCGTTGGTGGCGGAGGCGCGGGAGCGCGGCTGCTACGACGTGTGGGTCGGCGTGGACACGGACAACGAGCCGGCGCTCGCGACGTACCGGGCCGCGGGGGCGGGGGCGGACGGTGTGTTCGCCATGCTGACGTGGGAGTTCGGCGTGAAGGACCGGTGAGGGGACCCGACGCCCTCTTGTACGACCCATGCCGACACGAGACTCTGTGGCGCACCAACCCGCCCTTACTTGCCGGTAACTCCCGGACAACGAAAGGTTCAGGTGCCCCACCACATGACCCGAATATCCCGCCGCGCCGTCGCGCTCGTCCCCGTCCTCGCGCTCGCCGCCGGACTGCAGGTCGCCGTCTCCCCCACCGCCCAGGGCGCCCCCGTCGGAGACCTCCGCCTCGTGCCGGACTCCCTCGCCGTCGAGAACAGCTGGATCGTCGTCCTCAAGGACGGCTCGACCCGCGCCGCCGATCTCGGAGTGACGCCGCAGCACGAGTACCGCTCGGTTCTCAAGGGCTTCTCCTCCACGATGTCCCGGGCGAAGGCGTCGGCGCTGGCCGCCGACCCGCGGGTGGCGTACGTCGAGCAGAACGCGACCGTACGGATGGCCGAGACGCAGCCCGGCGCCACGTGGGGCCTCGACCGGGTGGACCAGCGGAATCTGCCGCTGTCGACCACGTACACGTACGCCACGACCGCGTCGAACGTCACGGCGTACATCATCGACACCGGTATCCGCACCTCGCACAGCGAGTTCGGCGGCCGGGCGACGGTCGGGACCGACACCGTCGGCGACGGCCAGAACGGCCAGGACTGCCAGGGCCACGGCACGCATGTGGCGGGCACCGTCGGCGGCGCGAAGTACGGTGTCGCCAAGGGCGCGAAGCTGGTCGGGGTTCGGGTCCTGAACTGCAGCGGCTCCGGTACGACCGCCGGGGTCATCGCCGGCGTGGACTGGGTGACGGCCAACGCCGTCAAGCCGGCCGTCGCCAACATGAGCCTGGGCGGCGGGGCGAACACCTCGCTGGACGACGCGGTGAAGCGTTCGATCGCCTCGGGTGTCACGTACGCGGTCGCCGCGGGCAACGGCAACATCCTCGGCTGGCCGGCGAGGGCCTGCAACTACTCGCCGGCCCGCGTCCCCGAGGCGATCACGGTCGGCGCCACGGACTCCGCCGACAAGCGGGCGTCCTTCTCCAACTACGGCACGTGCGTGGACCTCTTCGCCCCGGGCGTGTCCATCACCTCGGCGTGGAAGGACAACGACACCGCGACGAACACCATCTCGGGCACCTCGATGGCGACCCCGCACACCGCGGGCGTGGCCGCCCTCTACCTGTCGGCGAACCCGACGGCGACCCCGGCCCAGGTGAGCACGGCACTCGTGAACAACGCCACCCCGGGCAAGGTCCAGGACCCGCGCACGGGCTCCCCGAACAAGCTGCTCCACTCGCTCTTCTAGGCCACCAGGTGCCCGAGGAGTTCCGTGCCCGCCGGGTACGGCCGCTCCTCGGGCACCAGCCCGTGCGCCTCCTCGATGCGCCCGTGCCGGACGAGGGCGTGGATCTGGTGAGCGAGCGGCGTGACGTCGCGGACGGAGACGGTCCACTCGTCCGCGTAACGCCGGGACGCCTCCCCGGCGAGTCCGAGCTGAAGCGAGCGGTGCGGCAGCGCGCCGAGCCGTAGGTCCCGCTCGGGATCCCACTGCACGCGGGCCGGCGCCTGCCGCAACTCCCGTTTCCACGCCGTCTGATCGGCGTGGAAGCCGCGCACGTAGTGCGAGAGGCAGGCGTTTCGCAGCGCCCATTCGAACCCCTCGCGGCTGATCTCGACCGCGAGGACGGTCTGCTGCCCCTCCTTCAGGCCCCAGCCGCAGCGGTACATCATCCACAGGAACGAGGGCTTGATCCACGTCATCCGGTCGCGCTTCCACGCGGGCGGGAAGCGCCCGTCGCGGGCGGCGGGAAGCCCGATGGACGGGTCGTACGCCTGGTAGACGGTCACCGTCGACTCGGTGTGCAGGGCGCGGATCTGGTGCTTCGGTGGGACGGACATGGCCCCAGGGTGCGCCGTCGCGCGCCCGGGGGCCAGTGGATTTGTGCCGTGGGTCAGTGGTTGCGCGGGAAGCCCAGATCCACGCCCGCCGGGGTCTCGGAGGGGTCGGGCCAGCGGGTGGTGACGACCTTGCCGCGGGTGTAGAAGTGGATGCCGTCGTTGCCGTAGACGTGGTGGTCGCCGAAGAGCGAGTCCTTCCAGCCACCGAAGGAGTGGTAGCCCACCGGCACCGGGATCGGCACGTTCACGCCGACCATGCCCGCCTGGACCTCCAGCTGGAAGCGGCGGGCCGCGCCGCCGTCGCGGGTGAAGATCGCGGTGCCGTTGCCGAACGGCGAGTCGTTGATGAGGGCGACGCCCTCCTCGTAGGTCTCCGTGCGCAGCACGCAGAGCACCGGGCCGAAGATCTCGTCCTGGTACGCCTTCGCCGTGGTCGGCACGTGGTCCAGGAGCGACAGACCGATCCAGTGGCCGTTCTCGTACCCCTCGACCGTGTAGCCGGTGCCGTCGAGGACGACCTCGCAGCCCTCGTCTGCCGCGCCCTTCACGTACGAGGCGACCTTGTCGCGGTGGACGGCCGTGATGAGCGGGCCCATCTCGGAGGCCGGGTCGTTGCCGGGGCCGATCTTGATCTTCTCGGCACGCTCGCGGATCTTCTCCACCAGCTCGTCCGCGATGGAGCCCACCGCGACGACCGCCGAGATCGCCATGCAGCGCTCGCCGGCCGAGCCGTACGCCGCCGAGACCGCCGCGTCCGCCGCCGCGTCCAGGTCCGCGTCGGGCAGCACGAGCATGTGGTTCTTGGCGCCGCCGAGCGCCTGGACGCGCTTGCCGTTGGCGGAGGCCGTGGTGTGGATGTGGCGGGCGATCGGCGTGGAGCCGACGAAGGAGATCGCCGAGACGTCCGGGTGCTCGAGCAGCCGGTCGACGGCCACCTTGTCGCCGTGCACGACGTTGAAGACCCCGTCCGGCAGACCCGCCTCGGCGAGCAGCTCGGCGATCTTCAGGGAGGCGGAGGGGTCCTTCTCGCTCGGCTTGAGGATGAAGGTGTTGCCGCACGCGAGGGCGAGCGGGAACATCCACATCGGCACCATGGCCGGGAAGTTGAACGGCGTGATGCCGGCCACGACGCCCACCGGCTGGCGGATCGCGGCCACGTCCACCCGGTTCGACACCTGGGTCGACAGCTCGCCCTTGAGCTGCGTGGTGATGCCGCAGGCCAGGTCGACGATCTCCAGACCGCGGGCGACCTCGCCCAGCGCGTCCGAGTGGACCTTGCCGTGCTCGGCGGTGATCAGCTCGGCGATCGCGTCGCGGTTGGCGTCGAGCAGCGCGCGGAACTTGAACATGATCGTGGTGCGCTGGGCGAGCGACGCCGTCCCCCACGTTTCGAACGCGGTCTTCGCCGCGGCGACGGCCGCGTCGACCTCCTCGACCGAGGCCAGGGCCACCCGCGTGGTCACGGCACCGGTGGCCGGGTCGGTGACCGGGCCCCAGTTGCCCGACGTGCCCTCGACGGTCTTGCCACCGATCCAGTGGTGGACAGTCTTCTCGGTGTTCGTCATGCCGAAATACTCCTTCAGAGATGGCGGCGTCGGGCGGTGACGTGCCGGTCGTACTCCTCCCGGGCCTTGACCGCCGACGAGCGGGTCGAAGTCTCGGCCACAGGCACATCCCACCACGCCTGCGCGGGGGGCGGGCCCGACACTGTGTCTGCCGTTTCGGTCTCGGCATAGACACATGTGGGGACGGTCGCCGTCCGCGCGGCGGAGAGGGCTTCTCGCAGGTCACGTACGGTGCGGGCGATCAGCACCCGCATGCCGAGGGAGGCCGCGTTGGCGGCGAGGTCGACGGGGAGCGGCGCACCGGTGAAGCTGCCGTCCGGGGCCCGGAAGCGGTAGGCGGTGCCGTACCGCTCGGCGCCCACGGACTCGGAGAGGCCGCCGATGGAGGCGTACCCGTGGTTCTGCAGGATGACCACCTTCAGGGGCAGTCCCTCCTGCACGGCCGTGACGATCTCGGTGGGATTCATCAGATACGTACCGTCTCCGACGAGCGCCCAGACCGGGCGCCCGGGTGCCGCGAGCGCGACCCCGATCGCCGCCGGGATCTCGTATCCCATGCAGGAGTAGCCGTATTCGACGTGGTACTGGTCGGAGGAGCGGGCCCGCCAGAGCTTGTGGAGGTCGCCGGGGAGGGAGCCGGCCGCGTTGATCAGGATGTCGCTGTCGTCGACCAGAGTGTCGAGGAGCCCGAGGACCTGCGTCTGCGTGGGCCGGGCGTCCTCGTCCGGTGCGGCGAAGGCGGCGTCGGTCCGCCGCTGCCAGTCCTCCGTGGAGAACAGCCAGGAGAGGTTGTTCGTGCGGTAGCCGTCGAGCGCCTCGGCCAGCGCGGTCAGGCCCTCGCGGGCGTCGGCGACGAGCGGAAGCGCGCCCATCTTGTGGGCGTCGAACCCGGCGATGTTGAGGTTGACGAACCGGGCGCCCGCCGGGAAGAGGGTGCCGGACGCCGTGGTGAAGTCGGTGTAGCGGGTGCCGACGCCGATGACCAGATCGCTGGTCGCGGCGAGCGCGTCGGCGGTGGCGGTGCCGGTGTGGCCGATGCCCCCGACGTCGCAGGGATGGTCGTACGGCAGGGCGCCCTTGCCGGCCTGGGTGGAGGCGACGGGGATGTGGGCCGACTCGGCGAACGCACGCAGGGCGGCCTCGGCGCCGCTGTACTTCACACCGCCTCCCGCGACGATCAGGGGGCGGGTGGAGGCTCTGATCGCCCGTACGGCCTCGTCCAGTTCGGCCGTGTCGGGCCTGGGCCTGCGCACCCGCCAGACCCGCTCGCGGAAGAACTCCTCCGGCCAGTCGTACGCCTGCGCCTGCACGTCCTGGGGCAGGGCGAGGGTGACCGCGCCGGTCTCGACGGGGTCGGTGAGGACCCGTGCGGCGGAGAGCGCGGCGGGGATCAGCGCCTCGGGGCGGGTGATCCGGTCGAAGTACCGCGAGACGGGCCGCAGGCAGTCGTTGACGGACACGTCGCCCGCGTACGGCACTTCGAGCTGCTGGAGCACGGGGTCGGCGGGCCGGGTCGCGAAGGTGTCCCCGGGCAGGAGGAGCACGGGGAGGTGGTTGACGGTCGCCAGGGCGGCGCCGGTCACGAGGTTGGTGGCGCCGGGACCGATGGAGGTGGTGACGGCGTGTGCGGAAAGGCGGTTCGACTGGCGGGCGTAGCCGACCGCCGCGTGGACCATCGCCTGTTCGTTTCGCCCCTGGTGGTACGGCATCTCCTCGGCGTGTTCGACCAGGGCCTGGCCGATCCCGGCGACGTTCCCGTGCCCGAAGATGCCCCAGGTCGCGGCGATCAGCCGCCGGCGGACGCCGTCGCGTTCGGTGTACTGCGCGGCGAGGAACCTCACCAGCGCCTGGGCCACGGTCAGCCGCGTCACGTGTATCCCTCCGTGTGGTCGGGATGGAAGCAGATCTTCCACTCCCGTTCCGGTCCTGGTCCCGCCATCACGTTCAGGTAGTACATGGGGTGGGACGGCTGGGCGATGGACGGGCCGTGCCAGCCGTCGGGCACGAGGACGGCGTCGCCGCCGCGGACCTCGGCGAGCAGGTCGGCGCCACCGGGCCGGGAGGGGGAGATCCGCTGGTAGCCGACCCCGCCGTCGGCGATCTCGTAGTAGTAGATCTCCTCCAGCACCGACTCGGCGCCCGGGCGGTGGCGGTCGTGCTTGTGGGGCGGGTAGGAGGACCAGTTCCCGCCCGGAGTGATGACCTCGACGGCGATCAGCCGGTCCGCCTCGAAGACGTCGGCCGCGGCGAAGTTCCGCACCTCGCGGGCCTGGTCGCCGCTGCCGCGGGCCTCGACGGGTACCTCCGGCGCGGGGCCGTAGCGAGCGGGGAGTCGTCGCTCGCACTTCGCTCCTGCCAAAGCGAAGCGGCCTCCCGCACCGGAGGCGATCTGGACCCGGGCGTCGCGGGGCACGTACGCGAAGTCGGACACTCCGCCGAACACGCTTTCGCGGCCCAGGAGTTGAAGATCCCGCCCGTCGACGTGCACCGTACAGCCGCCGGTGAGCGGAAGCACGATCCACTCGCTGTCCCCGGTGTCCAGGAGGTGGATGTCTCCGGGGGCGAGTTCGAGGACGCGCAGGGCGGAGTACGTCCACCCGGCCCGTTCGGGGTCGATGTGGAGGGCGTACGGCCCTCGGGCCGCGGTCCCGGCGGGCAGATGGAGAGAGCTCATGGGAGGTGCGTACCCCTTCCTACCGTGTCCCGCAGCAGGCCCGCAGCGGTATCGACGGCTCCGGCCACATCCCCGTCGGGGGGATAGAGCAGCGAACGCCCGACGATCAGGCCGCGCACGGTGGGCAGGCGCAGCGCGCCGCGCCATTTCTCGTACGCGGTCTCCTGGGCGCCGGGGCCGGGGCCGGGGTCGCCACCGAGGAGGACGGCGGGGAGGGTGGTGGTCTCCATGACGCGGGCCATGTCGTCGGGGTGCTCGGTGACCGGGACCTTCAGCCAGGTGTAGGCGGAGGTGCCGCCGAGTCCGGAGGCGACGGCCAGGGAGGTGATGACGGCCTCGGCGGAGAGGTCGTGGTGCAGGCGGCCCTCGCGGTCGCGGTGACAGAGGAAGGGTTCGACGAAGACGGGCAGCCGCAGACCGGCCATCTCGTCGACGGCGCGGGCGGCGGAGTGGAGGGTGGAGAGGGAGCCGGGGTCGTCGGGGTCGATCCGCAGGAGCAGTTTGCCGGCGTCGAAGTTGAGCCGGGCGAGGTCCTGGGGGCGGTGGCCGGTGAACCGGTCGTCGAGTTCGAAGGACGCGCCGGCGAGCCCGCCGCGGTTCATGGAGCCGACGGCGAGCCGGTCGTCCAGGGCGCCGAGGAGGAGCAGGTCGTCGAGGATGTCGGCGGAGGCGAGGATGCCGTCGACCCCGGGGCGCGAGAGCGCGAGGCGGAGCCGGCCGAGCAGATCGCCCCGGTCGGCCATGGCGTACGGCCGGTCTCCGACGCCCAGCGCTCCACGGGCCGGATGGTCTGCCGCGACGATCAGCAGTCGGTCGCTCCCCCGCAACAGCGCCCGTGTCCGCCGCCGAGCGGCTGCCTCGGCGACGGCCTCGGGACGATGCGCCCGCAGGGCGGCGATCCGCTCGATGTCGACGGGCTCGAACCCCTTGGCGGCCGGCACTCCCGCGGGCCGCCGCAACCGCCTCGGCGGCGCGGGGTGCGCGGCGCGACGCAGCGGGTCGGGCGGCGGCGCGGAACGTTCCGGGGTGGGGGACGGCGGGCGGCTCTCGCGAACGGGTGGTGGACCGGGCGACTCCGCAGCGGGTGGTGGACCGGGCGGCCCCGGAGCGGGGCGTTCCGGAGCGGGCGGTGGACCGGGCGGCCCCGGAGCGGGGCGTTCCGGAGCGGGCGGTGGACCGGGCGGCTCCGGAGCAGCGGGGCGTTCCGGAGCGGGGGTTTCCTGTGTGGGCGGCTCCGGTGTGGGGAGCGGCGCCGTGGCTCTCGGGCCGCCTGCCCGGCGGTGGGCCGCGCGGGTGCGCCAGGTGTCGGCGGGGCGGGGGGTCATGGGGTGCGCTCCGGGATCGAGCCGGTGCCGGTCGCCAGCGCCCGCTCGATCTCGTCCGCGTACGGCATCGCCGGGGAACAGGCGAGGCGGCCGGCCACAATGGCGCCCGCCGCGTTGGCCCAGCGGATCGTACGGTCGAGGTCCCAGCCCGCCAGCAGCCCGTGGCACAGCGCTCCGCCGAACGCGTCGCCCGCGCCGAGGCCGTTGACGACCTCCACGGGCAGCGGAGGCGCCTCCGCGCTCTCGCCGTCGGCGGTCATCGCGAGGACGCCCTTGGGACCCTGTTTGACGACCGCGAGCCGGACGCCGGCGGCGAGCAGGGCGCGGGCGGCGGCGTACGGCTCGCGCTCACCGGTCGCGACCTCGCACTCGTCGAGGTTGCCGACGGCGACCGTCACCCGGCGCAGGGCCTCCCGGTACAGCGGCCCCGCCTCGTCCGGCGCGGGCCAGAGCGCCGGCCGCCAGTCCAGGTCGAGAACGGTCATGCCGTCCCCGCCCGGCCCGGCCCGCTCGCTTCGCTCCCACAGCGCGTCCAGGGTCGAGGTCCGGCTGGGCTCGACGCTCAGCCCCGTCCCGGTCACCCAGAAGGCCCGCGCGGACCGGATCGCCGCGAGGTCCAGCTCGTGCGGGTGGATCTCCAGATCGGGGGCCCTGGGCCGGCGGTAGAAGTGGATCGGGAAGTCGTCCGGCGGAAAGATCTCGCAGAAGGTGACCGGTGTGGGGTACTCCTCGACGGGCATCACCCAGCGGTCGTCGACGCCGAACCGGCGGAGCTCCTCGTGCAGATACGCGCCGAAGGGGTCCGCTCCGGTGCGGCTCACCAGCGCCGTCCGCCGTCCGAGCCGGGCCGCCGCCACCGCCACGTTGGCGGGCGAACCGCCCAGGTACTTCCCGAAGGTCTCCACCCGGGCGAGCGGGACACCGATCTGAAGGGGGTACAGGTCCACGCCGAGCCGCCCCATCGTGATCAGCTCGTACGGCTCCGGCTCCATACGCGTCACCTCTCGCCTCGGCACACCTCGGCCCCGCCCCCAGGTCTATCCGTCGGCGCCGAACCCTGTCAACGCTATGTCCTTACATTCGGACGAGCGTCTTGACGTGTCCTTCCGGGCGCGTCCAAGGTGGCCTTCATGACGAAGCCGTCGCCTCTGTCCCGTATCCGCATCGGCTCCGCCCCCGACTCCTGGGGCGTCTGGTTCGCCGACGATCCCCGGCAGGTCCCCTGGCAGCGCTTCCTCGACGAGGTCGCCGGCGCCGGGTACGCGTGGATCGAACTCGGCCCGTACGGCTATCTGCCCACCGATCCCGCGATCCTGGCCGAGGAGACCGGCCGCCGCGGCCTGCGCGTCTCGGCCGGGACGGTCTTCACCGGACTGCACCACGGTCCCGCCGTCTGGGACAGGACCTGGGCGCATGTCGCCGACAACGCGGCCCTGGCCCAGGCGATGGGGGCGGAGCACCTGGTCGTCATCCCGTCCTTCTGGCGTGACGACAAGACCGGTGAGGTCCTGGAGGACCGCACGCTCACCGCCGCACAGTGGCGTGATCTGACCGGTCTGACCGAGCGCCTGGGCCGCGAGGTGCGGGAGCGCTACGGCCTGCGGATCGTCGTCCATCCGCACGCGGACACGCATGTCGACACCGAGGAGAACGTGGCCCGCTTCCTGGACGCCACCGATCCCGACCTGGTCTCGCTCTGTCTGGACACCGGGCACTACGCGTACTGCGGCGGCGACAGCGTCAAGCTGATCGAGACCTATGGCGAACGGATCGGCTATCTGCATCTCAAGCAGGTCGATCCGGAGATCCTGGCCGGGGTGGTCGCGGACGAGGTGCCCTTCGGTCCGGCCGTGGCGCGGGGCGTGATGTGCGAGCCGCCCTCCGGGGTGCCCGCCCTGGAGCCGGTCCTGGCGGCGGCTCAGGCCCTGGACGTGGAGCTGTTCGCGATCGTCGAGCAGGACATGTACCCGTGCGATCCCGACAAGCCCTACCCGATCGCGGTCCGCACGCGCCGATTCCTGCGCTCCTGCGGGGCCTGAGCGCATACGGCAGGCGACGAAGGCGCCCCGGGCGGCGCTGTGCTGATTGTGCGTCACTTATGTCACATCCGTCCCTCTCTCGTCACACATATCTCCGTTACGCGGGCTTTCCGTCACAGCCGGTCGACAGCCGCTCTCCTCCCGTCACGGAGCGTCGTTCAACGGGCACAGGCTCAGTGATCGCCAGCGCCCGCCCCGCAGCTCCCCCGAACGGCACCCCCGCCGCCGCTGCGAGGCGCGCAGGGAGGTGCCCCACATGACGGACAGAAAGCTCTGGTCGTACAAGGACATTGCCGCGCACATCAGGGTGCAGCCGGACACCGTCCGCTCCTACCGGAAGCACGGTCTCCTGCCCCCGCCCGATCACGTCGAGTCGGGCAAGCCCTTCTGGTACGCGGAGACGATCCGCGCCTGGGTGGCCAACCGGCCGCGCAATCGGAGCCGCCGCGAGTGACATCGCCCGTCCGGACCCCCGGGACCCGCCCGAATCCGGGGCGCGGACTTCCGGGTGCCCGCACGGATTCCCGCCCGGCCGCCCGGCAGTGACGTCAGCCGCCGACCGGCTCCTTGTCCCGCTCGGCCTCCGCTTCGGCCGCGGCGGCCGGCGGGGCCGCCGCGACCGCCGGCAGGGACCGCGCGCCGCCCTCGCTGATGCCGAACCGGTCGTGGAAGCGACGCAGAGGAGCGGGTGCCCACCAGGTCAGTCGCCCGGTCAGTTTCATCACCGCGGGAACGAGCAGGCTGCGCACCACCATCGCGTCCATGAGCACGGCGAGCGCCACACCCAGGCCGAGCATCTTGGTGTTGGTCACCCGGGAGGTGCCGATGGCGACCATCACGACGGCGAGGATCACGGCCGCGGCGGTGATCAGCCCGCCCGTGTGGCGCAGTCCGAACCGCACCGCGTGCTCGTGGTCGCCGGTGGCGTCGTACTCCTCCTTGATGCGGGAGAGCAGGAAGACGCCGTAGTCCATGGAGAGTCCGAAGGCGACACAGAACATCAGCACCGGGAGCGTCGTCTCTATGTCACCGGTCGGGGTGAAGCCGAGCAGCCCGGACAGGTGCCCGTCCTGG
Organism: Streptomyces sp. NPDC029139; assembly: GCF_055564335.1. Classification (NCBI taxonomy): domain Bacteria; kingdom Bacillati; phylum Actinomycetota; class Actinomycetes; order Kitasatosporales; family Streptomycetaceae; genus Streptomyces; species Streptomyces sp. NPDC029139. The sequence goes on from NZ_JBVHWN010000005.1 coordinate 227,369, forward strand.
AAGACCCACACGACCGCGCCGAACATCGCGGTGAGGCTGAGGGCGTTGAGGACGACGGCCTGGAGGGGTATCAGCACGCTGCCGGTGAGCAGGAAGACCAGGAGCAGGGTGACCACGACGATGATCGCCGCCGCCCAGGGCAGCCGCTCGGCTATGGCGTCCTTGGAGTCGACGAGGACGGCGGCCGCTCCTGTCACCGAGGTGTCGAAGGGAGCCTCCTGCGACCGCAGTTCGCCCACGACTCCCTGGGCGGTGTCGCCGACGGCCTCGCCCTCCGGTACGACGGTGAAGTACGCGGGGGCCTGGGCGCCGGCGCCGGAGGTGACCGGCCCGTCGACCCGGTCGATCCCGTCCAGGGCCTCGATCCGCGCGCGGTACTCGGCGTACTGGGCCGGGGTGGCCCGGCCCTCGGCGAGCACGGTGAGCCCGCCGCCGGGGCTGCCGGGGAAGCCGTCCCTCAGCTCGTCCTGGACCACCCGCGACTCGGCCGTGCCCGGCAGCTGCCGGTCGTCGGCGGTGCCGAAGTTCACTCCCAGGAAGGGCAGACCGAGGAGGACGAGACCAGCGGTCGTGGCCACCGCGAAGACGGGGGCCCGGCGCATGACCAGCGCCGCCGTACGCGCCCAGCCCGCTCCCACTCCCGCCCGCGACGCGCCCCCCGCACCCGCAGCGGCCCCATCGCCGGCACCCGCAGCGGCCCCGCGCCCTTCGACCGGCGCCCTCCGCGCCCGCCTCCGCCCCAACAGGCGCCGCAGATCGAGTGCGTTGACCCGCTCGCCGAGCAGCAGGAGTGCGGCCGGCAGCAGGATCAGGGCGGCCGCCGCGGCCAGCAGCACCACGGCGATGCCCGCGTACGCGAAGGAGCGCAGGAAGTACTGCGGGAAGACGAGCATCGCGGCGAGCGAGACGGCCACGGTCAGGGCGGAGAAGAGCACGGTCCGTCCCGCCGTGCGCAGTGTGGTGCCGACGGCGGTCCTGGCGTCGGCGCCGGCGGCCAGTTCCTCGCGGAACCGGCGGACGACGAACAGGGCGTAGTCGATGGCGAGTCCGAGCCCGAGGGCGGTGGTGAGGTTCTGGGCGAAGACCGAGACGTCGGTGAACTCCGTGATGCCGCGCAGCACCGCGTTCGTACCGAGGATGGCCACGATGCCGATGCCCAGCGGCAGGAGCGCGGCGACCGCGCTGCCGAAGACCATGACGAGCAGGACGAGCGTCACGGGCAGGGCGATCAGTTCGGCGCGCAGCAGATCCTCCTGGATGACCGTCTGCATCTCGTGCCGTACGGCCAGCGGTCCACCGACGGACACCTCGACCGGCCCGTGGGTGCCGCGGTACTCGGGGGCGATCCTCTGGAGGATTTCGCCCGCCGCCTTCTCCTCGCCTTCGACGCGGGCGGCGATCACGGCCTGCCGGCCGTCCTCGGAGCGCAGGGCGGGTGACGCGGTCCCCCAGTAGGAGCCGACACCGCTCACACCCGGCTCGGCGTCCAGCCGCTCCGCCAGCCGCCGCGCCTCGGCGGCGACGGCGGCGTCGTCCACCCCGGCCGCCCCCGCGTCGACGAGGAGGAGCAGATTGGGCTGGGAGGCGGGGAACTCCCGCTCCAGGACCCGTGTCGCGTACGTGGATTCGGCGTCGGGGTCCTCCCAGCCGCCGCTGCCCATCCGGTCGGCGACCCCACTGCCCGCGAGGACGGCGAGCGCGGTGATCACGAGGGCGACCAGCAGGGAGAGGCGTGGCCTGGCCGTCACGAACCGGGTCCACCCCCCGCCCCGGGCGGGCCCTGAATTCTTGACTTCGGCCATGACGCGGTGTCCCCTTCACCGTGATCCATGCGCTCGTTCTCCGGCAGGCGGCATGGGTCGACCATTGCCATAGACTGGCAAACACGAGCGATCACTCGCGTTTTTCAAGAATGCGAGCGACCACTCGCGTTTGTCAAACGTGTTGAGAAAGCTGGGGACAGCCATGTCCGAAGAACCGCAGCCGCGCCGCCGCCAGGCCCGCGGCGAGCGCCGCATCACGCAGCTGCTCCAGGCGGCCGCGAACGTCTTCTGCGCGTACGGATACACGGCGACCAGCACCAACGCGATCGCCCGCGAGGCCAGCGTCTCCCCGGGCACGCTCTACCAGTACTTCCCGAACAAGGAGGCGATCGCCGTCGAGCTCGGCGGCCGCCTGCTGCACCAGATGCGCGAGGCCCACGGCCAGGCGTTCACCCCGGCCAACCTCTCCCTGCCGCTGCCCGAACTGCTGGACGCGGTACTCGATCCGATGATCGAGTTCAACTGCCAGAACCCGGTCTTCCTCGCCCTCATGCACGGCTCCGACGTCCCCGGCCGGATCGCCGAGGAGCACGACGCGCTGCACGCCTCCCTGCTGGCCTCGGTCGAGAACCTGTTCACGCACTACCTGCCGGAACACACCCCCCAGGAGCGCGCCCTCAAGGCCGAGATGACGCTCGAGGTCGTCAAGGGCGGCCTCACGCTGATCCTCGCCGCTCCCGAAGGGGCCCAGCGGGACGCGGCGGTCACCGAACTGAAGACGATCCTCCTGCGCTACCTCGCCCCGCTCGTCGACAAGGCTTCCGCCCCCTCCCCTTGAACAGCCCTCTCCCCTTGAACAGCCCCCTCCCGAACAACCTCCTCCCCCGAACAATCTCCTCCCCCTGAACACCCTCCTCCCTCACCACGGCTCCGACCCGGTGACCGACTCCGTCGGCCGCGCCCTCTCCCCGACCCCCGCCCCGATCTTCAGCGCGAGGAGCGGGAAGACGAGCACGGACACCATCGCGGCCCCCACCAGCGCCGCCGCCTCACCGGCCGTCAGCGCCTTGTCGTCGAGGCCGATGGCAGTGATCGCGACAACGAGCGGCAGGGCCGTGGAGCTGTGGAGCGCCAGCGCACCGCGGCCCTTGCGTCCCAGGTCGTCCGGGGCCAGGAACCAGACCGGTCCGCCACGCACCACCAGGAACAGCAGCAGGAAGACCGGCAGGAGCAGCAGCGTGCGCCCGCCGCCGAGCAGCGAGTCCAGATCGAACTCGATGCCGGTCACGACGAAGAAGATGGGCACCAGGAAGCCGAAGCCGGCCGCCTCGACCTTCTCCAGGATGGCCGGGCCCGACTCCGGGGCGGCGCCGGTCAGGACGAGCCGGGTGATCAGACCCGCGGCGAAGGCACCCAGCAGCACGTCGAGGCCGAGAGCCTGCGAGGCCCCGAGCATCAGGGCGAGCAGCAGGAAGACGAAGCGGACCGCGAACTGGCCGCTGCTGTGCAGCGTCTTGGCGATGACCCGCGAGAACCACGGCGGCCTCGGGCGCAGCGCCCAGTAGACCGCCGCCGCCGTCAGGGCCGCGAAGGCCGCGAGCAGGGCCGTCGACTCGGCCGGATTGCGTCCGCTCAGGAGCAGCGCCATGGCGATGATCGGCCCGAACTCCCCCACCGCCCCGAAGGCCATCACCACCGAGCCGAACCTGCCGTGCAGATGGCCCGCGTCCCGCAGCACCGGCAGGACGGTGCCGAGGGCGGTACTGGTCAGGGCCACACCGATGAAGACGCCCTTGTGGAGTCCGCCGCCCAGCAGCGCCCCGATCCCCAGACCGAGCGCCAGGGCGATCAGCCAGGCTCCCACCGAGCGCTTGAGGGTGTCGCCGCGGACCTTGCCGAACTCGATCTCGTACCCCGCCAGGAAGATCAGCATCGCGAGGCCGAGCTCCGAGAGGCCGTCGATCAGCGCGTCCACATGGGCCCAGCCGAGCCCATCCGGGCCGATCAGGATGCCGAGCAGGATCTCGAAGATCACGAGCGGTACGGGTAGCCGGCGCGCCGCCCCGTAGGCCAGCAGCGGCGCCAGAACGGCGATCGTCATGATCAGGATCAGTGTGGTCCCCGAATACGACATATCGGGTATCTACCATGAGACCCTGCCGGATGACGGTCAGGCGGAGTGGATTTATACCCCCAGGGGGTATAGCCTGTGTTTCAGTACGAACCTGAACCAGCACCGTCCTCGAAGAGGAGACCGTCATGACCGCCGAGACGAAGACCGAACGCACCACCGTCTACCAGGTCAAGGGGATGACCTGCGGCCACTGCGAGGGCGCGGTCTCCAGCGAGATCTCCGAGATCGCCGGAGTCTCCTCCGTCAAGGCCGTGGCCGCCACGGGTCAGGTCACCGTGGTCTCCGGGGCCCCGCTCGACGAGGAGGCCGTCCGCGCCGCCGTCGACGAGGCCGGCTACGAGCTCGTCGGCCGCGCCTGAGGCCCGAGCCGTTCCCCGGCATAACCCGGCAGGGCCGTACCGTTACGACGGTACGGCCCTGCTCCCGCTTGGAACGCACATGACCTCCAGCCCCGCCTCCGCCCTCACCACCGAGCTGACCATCGGCGGGATGACCTGCGCCTCCTGCGCGGCACGCGTCGAGAAGAAGCTCAACCGCATGGACGGCGTCACGGCGACCGTCAACTACGCGACGGAGAAGGCGCGGATCGAGCACCTGCCCGACGTCGGGGTCGCCGATCTGATCGCGACGGTCGTCAGGACGGGGTACACGGCCGAGGAGCCCCCGCCGCCGGCACCCGAGCCGGCTCCCGTCCCGGAACACCAGGCCGCGGACCCCGGACCGGGGGCGCCGCAGGCGGATCCGGAGCTCGCCTCGCTCCGTCAGCGGCTCACCGTCTCCGCCGTCCTCTCCGCACCCGTCGTCCTGCTCGCCATGGTCCCGGCCCTCCAGTTCGACAACTGGCAGTGGCTCTCCCTCACACTGGCCGCCCCGGTCGTCGTCTGGGGAGGGCTGCCGTTCCACCGCGCCGCCTGGACCAACCTGCGGCACGGCGCCGCGACCATGGACACCCTCGTCTCGGTCGGCACGCTGGCCGCCTTCGGCTGGTCGTTGTGGGCCCTGTTCTTCGGCCGGGCGGGCATGACCGGCATGCGCCACGGCTTCGACCCGACCGCCGGTCGCGCCGACGGCGCCTCCAGCATCTACCTGGAGGTCGCGGCCGGTGTCATCACCTTCATCCTGCTCGGCCGCTACCTGGAGGCCCACGCCAAGAGGAAGGCCGGCGCCGCGCTCCGCGCCCTGATGGCGCTCGGCGCCAAGGACGTGACCGTCCTGCGCTCGGGCACAGAGGTACGGGTCCCGGTGGACGCCCTCCGGATCGGTGACCTGTTCGTCGTACGCCCCGGGGAGAAGATCGCCACCGACGGCGCCGTGACCGAGGGCGCCTCCGCCGTCGACGCGTCCCTGCTCACCGGCGAGTCCGTCCCGGTCGACGTCACGCCCGGAGACCCGGTGAGCGGGGGATGCGTGAACGTCTCCGGCCGGCTGGTCGTCGAGGCGACCCGGGTCGGCGCGGACACCCGACTGGCCCGGATGGCGAAGCTGGTCGAGGACGCCCAGAACGGGAAGGCCGAGGTGCAACGCCTCGCCGACAGGGTCTCCGCCGTCTTCGTGCCGGTCGTGCTCCTCATCGCGCTCGGCACCCTGCTGACCTGGTTGTTCGTGGCCGAGGACGCCACGGCCGCGTTCACCGCCGCCGTCGCGGTCCTGATCATCGCCTGCCCGTGCGCCCTGGGTCTCGCGACCCCGACGGCGCTCATGGTCGGCACCGGCCGGGGCGCACAGCTGGGCATCCTGATCAAGGGCCCGGAGGTCCTCGAGTCCACCCGCCGCGTCGACACGGTGGTCCTCGACAAGACGGGGACCGTCACGACCGGCCGGATGGCGCTCCAGAAGGCGTACGCGTACGAGGGCGAGGACGAGAGCGAGCTGCTGCGCCTCGCGGGCGCCCTGGAACACGCCTCGGAGCACCCGGTCGCACGGGCGGTCGCGGCGGGCGCGGCGGAGCGCCTGGGACTGTCCCTGGGCGAACTCCCGGTGCCGGAGTCCTTCGAGAACGTGCCCGGCCTCGGGGTGCGCGGCACGGTCGACGGCCACCGGGTCCTGGTCGGCCGCGCGGCGCTGCTGGCGGCCGAGGGCGTCGAGGTGCCGGGCGTGCCGGAGCCCGGCGCCGTCCAGGTCGCCTGGGACGGCCGGGCCCGAGGAGCGCTCACGGTCGCCGACGCGGTCAAGGGGACCAGCGCGGAGGCCGTCGCCCGGCTGCGCGCCCTGGGCCTGACACCGGTCCTGCTCACCGGTGACGGGCGGGCCGTCGCGGAGACGGTCGCGGCCGAGGTGGGCATCGACGCGGACCTGGTCTTCGCCGAGGTCCTGCCGGAGGAGAAGGTCGCGACGGTCCGGCGCCTCCAGGCGCAGGGCCGTACGGTCGCGATGGTGGGCGACGGCGTGAACGACGCGGCCGCGCTCGCCACGGCGGACCTGGGCCTGGCCATGGGCACGGGCACGGACGCGGCCATCGAGGCGAGCGATCTGACGCTGGTCCGGGGCGACCTTCGGGTGGCGGCGGACGCGATCCGGCTCTCCCGCCGGACCCTGGCGACGATCAAGGGGAACCTCGGCTGGGCCTTCGGCTACAACTGCGCCGCGCTGCCGCTGGCTGCGCTCGGGCTGCTCAACCCGATGATCGCGGGTTTGGCCATGGCACTTTCGTCCGTATTTGTCGTGACAAACAGCCTGCGACTTCGGAGGTTCACGTGAATTCACCTACACGTGACGCACAGGACCTTCACAAAGAGACCTAGATCACAGATATTTAGGGGTAACCATTCGGGCCGTTCGCGAGTCTAAGTGGGCGATGCCAAGAACGTCTTGGGGGACGTTCATGGGATGTCTTGGGGGACGTCCCAGGCAAGCGTTGGCCGGGGCACGTGCACCGGGGAGCTTTGAGCGGCCCTCCCGTACGTACCCCGGCAGACCGCGCAGACCCGCAGAGCTTCTGCTGAACCCGGCAGACGCCCGGCCCGGATCCCGTGGGGGGAATCCGCACCGGGGATATGGAAAGCGCCCCGCTCGCCGACCCGTGGGGGGATCGGCGGCGGGGCGCTTTTCGTTCAGCGCGCGCCGTGGGACTCGCCCGGCGCGCGCCGTGAAGTCCGGCCGGCGCGCCGTGGGCGGTGCCCGGTGGGCGTCAGCGGCCCTCGACCGGGACGAAGTCGCGCAGGACCTCGCCCGTGTAGATCTGGCGCGGGCGGCCGATGCGGGAACCCGGCTCCTTGATCATCTCGTGCCACTGGGCGATCCAGCCGGGAAGGCGGCCGAGCGCGAAGAGCACGGTGAACATCTCGGTCGGGAAGCCCATCGCGCGGTAGATGAGGCCCGTGTAGAAGTCCACGTTCGGGTAGAGGTTGCGCGAGACGAAGTAGTCGTCGGAGAGCGCGTGCTCCTCCAGCTTGAGCGCGATGTCCAGCAGCTCGTCGGACTTGCCGAGGGCGGAGAGCACATCGTGCGCCGCGGCCTTGATGATCTTGGCGCGCGGGTCGAAGGACTTGTACACCCGGTGGCCGAAGCCCATCAGGCGGACGCCGTCCTCCTTGTTCTTCACCTTGTTGATGAAGGAATCGACATCGCCGCCGTTGGCCCGGATGCCCTCGAGCATCTCCAGGACCGACTGGTTGGCGCCGCCGTGCAGGGGGCCCCACAGGGCCGAGATGCCGGCGGAGATCGACGCGAACATGTTCGCCTGGCTCGAACCCACCAGACGGACCGTGGACGTCGAACAGTTCTGCTCGTGGTCCGCGTGCAGGATCAGCAGCTTCTCGAGCGCGGAGACCACGACCGGGTCCAGCTCGTACTCCTGGGCCGGGACCGAGAAGGTCATGCGCAGGAAGTTCTCGACGTACCCGAGGTCGTTGCGCGGGTAGACGAAGGGGTGGCCGATCGACTTCTTGTAGGCGTACGCCGCGATCGTCGGCAGCTTGGCCAGCAGCCGGATCGTCGACAGGTGACGCTGCGTCTCGTCGAACGGGTTGTGGCTGTCCTGGTAGAACGTCGACAGCGCGGAGACCACCGAGGAGAGCATCGCCATCGGGTGGGCGTCCCGCGGGAAGCCGTCGAAGAAGCGCTTGACGTCCTCGTGCAGCAGCGTGTGCTGGGTGATCTCGTTCTTGAAGGACGCGAGCTCGTCGACCTTCGGGAGCTCCCCGTTGATCAGCAGGTACGCCACCTCGAGGAACGTGGAGCGCTCCGCCAGCTGCTCGATGGGGTAGCCGCGGTACCGCAGAATTCCCTGCTCGCCATCCAGGTAGGTGATGGCCGATTTATAGGCGGCGGTGTTGCCGTATCCGCTGTCCAGGGTGACCAGACCGGTCTGGGCTCGGAGCTTCCCGATGTCGAAGCCCTTGTCGCCGACGGTGCTCTCGACCACCGGGTAGGTGTATTCACCGTCCGCGTACCGCAGTACTACAGAGTTGTCGCTCACGTCATCCCTCACCGACGTAGTGCCTCTTCTTCGAGGTGCCCTGACTGTCTCTACCATCCCCCATTTGGCTCAGGAGAGTGCACTCGGGGTCGACCATTGGGCCATTTGGCGGCACTCAGTGCCGCCAACCTGCTCATCTTGCCCCCTTCGCCCCGCTTGGGGAAGTCGGGGGTGGTCTTTCACACGACTGCCGACAGCCGGTGGGCCAGCGCGGTGAAGCGTCTGCCTGCGGAAACCGTACGGACGGCCTGACCGATCGCCCTGCGCGAACCGACCAGGACGACCAGCTTCTTCGCCCGGGTGACGGCCGTGTAGAGCAGGTTCCGCTGGAGCATCATCCAGGCGCTGGTGGTGACGGGGATCACGACCGCCGGGTACTCGCTGCCCTGCGAGCGGTGGATCGTGACGGCGTAGGCATGGGCCAGCTCGTCCAGTTCGTCGAAGTCGTACGGCACCTCCTCGTCCTCGTCGGTCCGCACGGTCAGCCGCTGCTCGACGGTGTCGAGGGAGGTCACGACGCCGACAGTGCCGTTGAAGACTCCGTTGGCCCCTTTCTCGTAGTTGTTGCGGATCTGGGTGACCTTGTCGCCGACGCGGAAGACCCGGCCGCCGAACCGCTTCTCGGGCAGATCGGGGCGGGCCGGGGTGACGGCCTGCTGGAGCAGCCCGTTGAGCGCGCCGGCGCCCGCGGGACCCCGGTGCATGGGTGCCAGAACCTGCACGTCCCGGCGCGGGTCGAGGCCGAACTTGGCGGGAATCCGGCGTGCCGCGACCTCGACGGCGACCCGGGCGGCGTCCTCGGTCTCCTCCTCCACGAAGAGGAAGAAGTCCGGAAGGCCGGTGGTGACGGGCGGCAGCCCGGCGTTGATGCGGTGGGCGTTGGTGACCACCCCGGACTGCTGCGCCTGGCGGAAGATCCGGGTCAGCCGCACGGCCGGCACCGGGCTGCCGGGAGCGAGCAGGTCGCCGAGCACCTCGCCCGCGCCGACCGACGGCAGCTGGTCCACGTCCCCGACGAGCAGCAGGTGTGCACCGGGTGCCACCGCCTTGACCAGCTTGTTGGCGAGGAGCAGATCGAGCATGGACGCCTCGTCCACCACGACGAGATCCGCGTCGAGCGGGCGGTCCCGGTCGTAGGCCGCATCGCCCCCCGGCTTGAGCTCGAGCAGCCGGTGGACGGTCGACGCCTCGGCGCCGGTCAGCTCGGCGAGGCGCTTGGCGGCGCGGCCGGTGGGAGCGGCCAGGACGACCTTGGCGCGCTTGGCCCTGGCCAGCTCCACGATCGAGCGGACCGTGAACGACTTCCCGCACCCCGGCCCACCGGTCAGCACGGCGACCTTACGGGTCAGGGCGAGCCGCACGGCCTCCTCCTGCTCGGGCGCCAGGGAGGCCCCGGTGCGCTCGGCGAGCCAGGCCAGGGCCTTGTCCCAGGCGACGTCCTGGAAGCCCGCCATCCGGTCCTCGGGCGCGTGCAGCAGGCGCCTCGTCTGCCCGGCCAGGGAGAGCTCGGCACGGTGGAACGGCACCAGGTACACGGCCGTGACCGGCTGCCCTTCGGGGCCCGGCACCGACTCCCGTACGACCCCTTCCGGATCCGCCGCCAGCTCGGCGAGGCACTCGATGACCAGGCCGGTGTCGACCTGGAGCAGCTTGACGGCGTCGCCGATCAGCTGCTCCTCGGGCAGGAAGCAGTGCCCCTGGTCGGTGGACCGCGACAGGGCGTACTGCAGGCCCGCCTTGACCCGGTCGGGGCTGTCGTGCGGAATGCCGACGGCCTGGGCGATCCGGTCGGCGGTGAGGAAGCCGATGCCCCAGACGTCGGCGGCCAGCCGGTAGGGCTGGTTCTTCACGACGGAGATCGAGGCGTCGCCGTACTTCTTGTAGATGCGCACGGCGATGGAGGTGGAGACGCCGACACCCTGGAGGAAGACCATCACCTCCTTGATCGCCTTCTGCTCCTCCCAGGCGGCCCCGATCAGCTTCGTCCGCTTGGGTCCGAGCCCCGGGACCTCGATGAGCCGCCTCGGCTCGCGCTCGATGACGTCGAGGGTGTCGGTGCCGAAGTGCTCGACGATCCGCTCGGCGATCCTGGGGCCGATGCCCTTGATGAGGCCGGAGCCGAGGTAACGGCGTATTCCCTGGATGGTGGCGGGCAGGACGGTCGTGTAGTTCTCGACCGTGAACTGCTTGCCGTACTGCGGATGGGAGCCCCAACGCCCTTCCAGACGCAGCGACTCACCGGGCTGGGCGCCGAGCAACGAGCCGACGACGGTGAGCAGGTCCCCGGCGCCCCGACCGGTGTCGACGCGGGCCACCGTGTAACCGGTCTCCTCGTTGGCATACGTGATCCGCTCGAGCACCCCTTCGACGACTGCCAGGCGCGGCGCCTGTACGGGTACTTGAGCCGGTGCCTGTGCCTGACCCTGGTTGGACATGGCCCGACGGTAGCGAAGACCTCGGACATCGGGTGGAGGATGTGCCAGGGCTGTGGACAACGCCTTTCGTTGCTCGCGGGAACGCACACGTGGCAGCATTCCGCCGGTGACTGACAACGGGGATGACATACCGAGGCCTCAGCAGGTCTGCCGACCGGCGGAGTTGGCCGAGCCGGCCGCTCCCTGCCAGGCCGACGACGGGGCACGCGGGCGGGAGCGGTTTGCACACTTGCTCGACAAATCCCGGCGCGCTGCCGTACTCGTAGCCCTCGGCCGGCAGGGCAGCCTGTGGACGGCCGATCACGGCCGTGTGCGGTGGCCCTGCGCGTTCTCCGACGTGCCGAAGCCGGCCGGCCCGGCCGGCGTGGCACTGGACGCGGGCAGTGCGGACGGCGTGTTGTTCCCGCCGGTCAGGGGCATCGTGTCCGATGCGGTGGCAGTGGATCTCGGGGGGTTGTGATGAGCGGCGAGGAACCGATGCTCGCGGCGCCGACGTGGGCGCTCGTGGAGATCGCGAACGGTATCGATCTGGCGCACACCGAGCTGAAGGAGCTCGGCATGATCGGAGAGGCGTCGACGGGTCGCGGCTTCTCCGATCTCGCCCTGTCAGGGCTGGAGTTGGGGCACGGCGGTCTGACGTCGGAGTTCGAGACCTTCTGCAACCGGTGGGAGTGGGGCGTACGCGCTCTGACGCTGCGGGGAAACGCTTTCGCGCAGGGGGTCGGCCTGTCGGCGGGCTCGTTCGCGGAGCAGGAGCAGTACATCAAGGACTCGTTCAAGATCGGGGTGAACTCGCTCAACGGGAACCCGCATCTGTCCGAGGACGAGGTCAAGCAGATGCGCTGGGACACGATCCGCGACCAGCACATGTGGGACAACGCGGACTACAGCCCGGAGTCGTTCACCGAGGCCCACGGCGAGGTGAAGCAGACCTGGAAGAACACCGCGTACGACGTCGAGGACTCGATGCTCGACTCCATGGAGCGCTCGGGCGTGCTGGATCCGAAGCTGCGTGACGCGATGGACGAGCAGCTCAAGGACATGCTCGATCCCGACCAGCAGACCATCGATCAGGCCGAGCAGCCACGGTGGGGGGAGAACCGCTGATGGTGGACTGGGGCGGTCTGGTCGACAAGGGGATCGACAAGATCGGCGACGGCATCGACAAGGGCAAGGAGCTCGTCGGTGAGGGCGTCGACTACGCGACCGACAAAGCGGGCGAGGGCCTGCGGCACTACGGATACGACGCTCTTGCCGAAGGGGTCGAGGACTGGGGTGACGAGACCGCCTCCTCCCTCGGCGCGGAGGTCGGGGAGCAGCAGCTCGGGCAGACCGAGGAGGCGAACGAGCTCATCCACGGCAGGCCGGAGAAGATCGCCGAGACGGTGAAGAACCTTCGGGACTTCCAACGCGCGTTCGATCTGGTCGGCGGTGGGATGAAGAAGCTGGACGCCGATCACTGGAAGGGCGAGGCGGCCAACTCCTTCCGGGAGAATTTCCAGACCCTGCCGACCGACTGGCTGCACGCGTCGGACGCGATGGAGAACGCGGCCAAGGCGATGGAGGCGTATTCCCAGGCGATCGTGAGCGCGCAGGGCAAGGCGCGTGAGGCGATCGCGATGTACAAGGAGGGCGACAACGACTCCAAGGCCGCGGTCGACACGTACAACAAGAAGGTCGACGCCTACAACGCGGCGCGCAACGGGGACAGTCCGCTGCCTCATCCCGGGGACTTCTCCGATCCGGGCAAGGCCAAGCGGCAACGCGCGCGGGAATTCCTGAACGACGCCCGGAAGGCGCGGAACGAGGCCGGTGAGACCGCCAAGGCCGCGGTGCGCGCCGCGCTGGCACACGCACCCAAGGAGCCGACGGGCCGCGAGCGGGCCAAGTACGAGCTGATGGACTACGGCCTCGGCCAGGGCATCGAACTGGCCCATTTCGGCGGCGGCGTCATCAAGGGCACCGCAGGTCTGCTCAACTTCGTCCGCTCGGTCAACCCGACGGACCCGTACAACCTGACCCACCCGGCGGATTACTACAAGGGCGTCAACACGACGCTCGCCGGCCTGGTGTCCACGGTGGCCAACCCGGACCGGGCACTGAAGAACGCCTGGGACGCCGCGAAGGGCGACCCGACGGAATTCCTCGGCCGCCTGCTCCCGGAAGCTCTCGGAACCAAGGGCGCCGGCGTCATACGCGGTGGCCTCCGGGCGGGCCTGCGCCCGGACTTCGGGAAGGGAACGGGCCATACCGGGCTGGACGGCCTGACGAGCCGCGGGTCGGGCGGTGAAATACCCTCCCCCGAAGACATCAAAAAGGCCGTCATGGACAGCAGACCGGAAGTCATCCAGGACCGGAAATGGTCCGACGACGACGGTCGTTATTACGCCGACCGGGTCCTGGTCGGCGGTCGCGCGGACGGCGAGACGGTGCTGGCCGGACACGGATACCTTGAACGGAACGCGGGAGAGGTGGTCGTGCCCAAAGGAACCACAGTAACCTTCTACATCCCGGACGGCGAGAAACTCCCAGGCCTCAGCGGAGTCGCGGTGGAAGGCGGTTCCTATCCGAGCGGAGGGTGGTACGAGACGTTCAAAGAGGGCGATCGCATACCGAATTACACGTTGGCCCCTCCGGAGGGCAGCGGGGGCGGCGGCTTCACCGTGTATGAGAATTCAAAGACAGTAGCGCAGCGTACGTCACTCGAGGCACTCATGAAGGAGAACATGGGAAACGTGCACTGGGCTGCCTGTCGCGAATACAAGTGATGATGGAACTGGAACGGACCGAACGGTGAATGCGAATCATCAACAAGGCGCGGCCTGGGTGCTGACCGATGTGTCTCTTGTCGTCAGGGGGCCCGAACTCGACCCGGACGAGGTCAGCAAGAAGCTGACCATCGAACCGACGGGGACCCGGCCACCCGGGCCCAGCCGGTGGGGACCTCCGGGAGACGTCGACGGAGAATGGCGACTCCAGTGCGACGAGCGCTCCACACGGGTGTTCCCGGAACAGCTCGACACCGTCCTGACGGCGGTCGAACCGCATGCCGAGGATGTGCGCGGCCTCCTGGCGAACGGCCTCTCCGTGACCCTCACCATCAGGGGATACGTGGACAACGACTCGCAGATCGCCCTCACCCCCGAGCAGATGCGCCGAGTGGCCCGCCTCGGTGTTCCCCTGTCCCTCGCCCCCAGCACGAGCGAACGGTGACTCCTGTGTGGACCTCGATCACCACCTCCCTGGCCCTGACCGGGAGCGGCCTGGACCCCTCGGCCGTCGACCGCTCCCTCGGGCTCGCCCCGGCCGCGGAGCGGCAGACCGGCGCCTCCGTCCACCACGGACCGGGCTGGTGGGCGTACACCCTCGACGAGCGGTTCTCGGACGACCTGAGCGATCAGATCGCGGCGCTGACCGCTCAGGTCGGGCCGCTGCTCGACCGGATCGGGGCGCTGACCACCGCCGGCTGCTTCGCCCAGGTCTCGATCGCGGGAACGGTGCGGGCGAACGAGGAGCTGACGCTCTCGGCCGAGTCCGCCGACCGGCTCGCCTCACTCGGGCTGCCGGTCTCCTTCACGACGCTTCTGGAGGGCAACACCGGTGCGGAGGACCCCCTGGACTGGCTCGACTGAGGCGCCAGGCCCCGCGGCTCAGCCGAGCCGGCCGACGTGGTCCGAGAACCTCCCCACCGTCTCCTCGAACACCTCGACGCCGTCCCGTGCCCACAGCTCGTCGTTGAACAGCTCCACCTCGATCGGGCCCGTGTACCCGGCCCCGGCCACGAGGTCGCACCAGGCCCGGAGGTCGATCGCGCCGTCGCCCAACTGACCCCGCCCGTTGAGGACTCCGGCCGGCAGAGGGGTGGTCCAGTCGGCCAGCTGGAAGGCGTGGATGCGGTCCGCCGCGCCCGCCCGGGCCACCGCCGCCGGGGCCCGGTCGTCCCACCAGATGTGGTACGTGTCGACGACCACTCCCACCTGCGAGGACGGGAAGCGTTCCGCGATCTCCAGGGCCTGGTCCAGGGTGGAGACCGCGCAGCGGTCCGCCGCGTACATCGGGTGGAGGGGTTCGATCGCCAGGCGGACGCCCCGCTCCCCCGCGTACGGGGCGAGTTCGGCGATCGCGTCGGCGATCCGGGCGCGGGCCGCCGCCAGGTCGCGGCTGCCCGGCGCCAGGCCGCCCGAGACCAGGACCAGCGTGTCCGTGCCCAGGGTCGCCGCCTCGTCGATCGCGGCGCGGTTGGAGGCCAGCCAGGAGTCCGTCGTGAAGAAGCCGCCCCGGCACAGGGACGTGACCGTCACGCCCGCGTCGCGTACGAGCTTGGCCGTGGCCTCCAGCCCGTACTCCGCGACCGGTTCGCGCCACAGGCCCACGCCCGGGACGGAGAGCCGTACGCACTGCTCCACCAGTTCCGGCAACGAGAGCTGCTTCACCGTCATCTGGTTGATGCTGAAGCGGGAGAGAGATTCGAGAGTCACTGTTCCACTCCGTGGACCGTCAGCAGGGACACCATCCGGGACTCCGCCCGTTCCGGGTCGGGGAACAGGCCGAGACCGTCCGCCAGTTCGTACGCCCGCGCCAGGTGCGGCAGCGAGCGCGCCGACTGGAGGCCGCCGACCATCGTGAAGTGATCCTGGTGGCCGGCCAGCCAGGCGAGGAGGACGACGCCCGTCTTGTAGAAGCGCGTCGGGGCCTGGAAGAGGTGACGGGAGAGCTCCACGGTCGGATCGAGCAGCTCGCGGAACCCCTTGACGTCACCGGTGTCCAGGATCCTGACGGCCTCCGCGGCCAGCGGGCCCAGCGGGTCGAAGATGCCGAGCAGCGCGTGGCTGAAGCCCTGCTCGTCCCCCGCGATCAGCTCCGGGTAGTGGAAGTCGTCGCCCGTGTAGCAGCGGACGCCCTCGGGAAGGCGGCGCCGCAGGTCGATCTCGCGCTGGGCGTCGAGGAGGGAGACCTTGATGCCGTCGACCTTGTCCGGGTGGGCCGCGATCACGTCGAGGAAGACGGAGGTGGCCACGTCCAGGTCCGTGGAGCCCCAGTAGCCCTCCAGCGCCGGGTCGAACATCGGGCCCAGCCAGTGCAGGATCACCGGCTCGGACGACTGCCGCAGGAGGTGGGCGTAGGTGTCGAGATAGTCCTCGGGCCCCCCGGCGACGGCCGCGAGGGCGCGGGACGCCATGAGGATGGCCTGGGAGCCGGTCTCCTCGACGAGGGCGAGCTGTTCCTCGTACGCCGCGCGGACCGTCGCCAGATCGGCGGGGCCCGCGAGCTGGTCGGTGCCGACGCCACAGGCGATCCGGCCGCCGACGGCCTTCGCCTCGGCCGCCGAACGGCGGATCAGCTCGGCCGCCCCCGCCCAGTCCAGGCCCATCCCACGCTGCGCGGTGTCCATGGCCTCCGCGACCCCCAGGCCCTGCGCCCACAGGTGGCGGCGGAAGGCGAGGGTGGCGTCCCAGTCGACGGCGGCCGGCGAGTCGGGAGTGGTGTCGGCGTACGGGTCGGCGACGACATGGGCGGCGGAGAAGACCGTACGGGAGGTCAGGGCGCCGCCCCCGGGGGCCGGGGTCCGTGCCGGGCGCGGGCGGTACTCGCGTACGCCGCCGGAGCCGTCGGGGAGCCGGATCACAGCGTGATCTCCGGGACCTCAAGGCGGCGGCCCTCGGCCGACGACCTCAGGCCGAGCTCGGCGAGCTGCACGCCGCGCGCGCCCGCCAGCAGGTCCCACTGGTACGGCTCGTCGAGCACGACGTGCTTCAGGAAGAGCTCCCACTGGGCCTTGAAACCGTTGTCGAACACGGCGTTGTCCGGAACCTCCTGCCACTGCTCTCGGAAGGGTTCGGTCGCCGGGATGTCCGGGTTCCAGACCGGCTTGGGGGTGGCCGAGCGGTGCTGGACACGGCAGTTGCGGAGGCCGGCGACGGCCGAGCCGTGGGTGCCGTCGACCTGGAACTCGACGAGCTCGTCGCGGTTGACGCGCACGGCCCAGGACGAGTTGATCTGGGCGACCGCTCCGCCCTCCAGCTGGAAGATGCCGTACGCGGCGTCGTCGGCCGTCGCGGCGTACGGCTTGCCCTGTTCGTCCCAGCGCTGCGGGATGTGCGTGGCGACGTGCGCGGTGACGCTCGTGACCCGGCCGAAGAGCTCGTGGAGCACGTACTCCCAGTGCGGGAACATGTCGACGACGATGCCGCCGCCGTCCTCGGCGCGGTAGTTCCAGCTGGGGCGCTGGGCGTCCTGCCAGTCGCCCTCGAAGACCCAGTAGCCGAACTCCCCGCGCACGGAGAGGATCTGGCCGAAGAAGCCGCCGTCGATGAGGCGCTTCAGCTTGAGCAGACCCGGCAGGAAGATCTTGTCCTGGACGACGCCGTGCTTGACGCCCTTCTCGGCCGCCAGCCGGGCGAGGTCCAGGGCGCCCTCCAGGTCTCCCGCCGTCGGCTTCTCGGTGTAGATGTGCTTGCCGGCGTCGACGGCCTTGCGGATCGCCTCGGCGCGGGCGGAGGTGACCTGGGCGTCGAAGTAGATCTCCACCGAGTCGTCGGCGAGGACGGCGTCGAGGTCGGTGGACCACTCGGTGAGGCCATGGCGCTCGGCGAGCGCGCGCAAGGCGTGCTCGCGGCGGCCGACGAGGACGGGCTCGGGCCAGAGGGTCTCGCCGTTCCCGAGGTCGAGGCCGCCCTGCTCGCGCAGGGCGAGGATCGAGCGGACGAGGTGCTGGCGGTAGCCCATACGTCCGGTGACGCCGTTCATGGCGATACGGACTGTCCTGCGTGTCACGAAGGTCCTCCACACTCACGGGAAAGAAAGCGCTTTCTACGACGAGAGACGCTAGCCTGCCGACAACGCGTCGGACAAGGGGTCCGGCCGACTCTCCCCGACTCTCCTCGGAGGTACGCGATGACCGTCACGCTGGCGGATGTGGCCGCGCGTGCCCGGGTGTCCCCCGCCACCGTCTCCCGCGTCCTGAACGGCAACTACCCCGTCGCCGCCTCGACCCGGGAGCGGGTGCTGCGGGCGGTGGACGAGCTGGACTACGTCCTGAACGGGCCGGCGAGCTCACTCGCCGCCGCCACGTCCGACCTGGTCGGCATCCTGGTCAACGACATCGCCGACCCCTTCTTCGGGATCATGGCCGGTGCGGCGCAGACCGCCATCGGGGAAGGCGCGTCGGGGCGGGCGGGCGGCGAGAAGCTGGCCGTCGTCTGCAACACCGGCGGCTCCCCCGAGCGCGAACTCACGTACCTCACGCTCCTGCAGCGCCAGCGCGCCGCCGCCGTCATCCTCACCGGCGGCTCGCTGGAGGACCCGGAGCACATGGCGGCGGTGGCGGCGAAGCTGTCACGGCTGACGGACGCGGGCACGCGGGTCGTGCTGTGCGGGCGGCCGCCGGTGGCGGGGGACGCGAGCGTGGCGGCGCTGACCTTCGACAACAGGGCGGGGGCGCGGCGGCTCACCGAGCACCTGCTGGCGCTCGGGCACCGGCGGATCGGTTACGCGGCGGGGCCGGCGGACCGGACGACGACCCGGCACCGGCTGGAGGGCCACCGGGAGGCGCTGGCCGCGGCGGGGGTCCCGGAGGGGCCCACCGTCCACGGCTCGTACGACCGGGGCTCCGGCTACGACGCGACGCTCGAACTCCTGGACCGCGAGCCGTCGTTGACGGCGGTGGTGGCGGCGAACGACACGGTCGCGCTGGGCGCGTGCGCGGCGCTCCGGGACCGGGGGCTGCGCATCCCGGAGGACGTGTCGGTGGCGGGCTTCGACGACCTGCCGTTCTCGGTCGACGCGGTCCCCGCCCTGACGACCGTACGACTGCCGCTCCAGGAGGCGGGCGCGCGGGCGGGGCGGCTCGCGATGGGCACGGAGGAGGCCCCTCCGGGTGGCCTGGCGACGATCCCGGCGGAACTGCTGGTCCGCGACTCGACAGCACCCCCACGGGAGTGAGGGTGCAGGCCCTTCGCGGGTGACCGGCGCCGGCGCGGAGAGCGGCGCGCGCGGAGAGCGGCGCGCGCGGAGAGCGGCGCGCGCCTGCCGGCGCCCGGGTGGGGGGTCAGCAGGGCCGGAGGGTCCGGCGGGATCCGGCGTCCAGCGCTCGCCGGTGACCGGACAGGCCTCGCCGACGCCACGCGCGCGTGGCTCCCGGCCGTTCGTGCGGCCTGCGGGCTGCCCGCCCGCGCCGGAGGCCGGACCCCTGGCCCGCGGGGGTGGCCGAGCCCGGCTGCCGCTACGCCACGCGCGCGTGGGCTTTCACGCCCGTCGCCTTCAGGACCGCGGTGACCGCGGTGACCGCGGTGACCGCCTGGAAGATCTGCCGGTCGGCCTCCGGGTCGTGCTCCGTCGTCGGCCGGCGGCCCCCACCGACGATGAGCTCCCGCAACTCGTCGACCTCGATGTGCGCGGACCTCGCGAACCGGGCGGCGAGGCCGGCCGCCACGGTCGACTTCCCACCGTCGGGGATGCCGCTCAACAGCACCGCTCCGGGCGCCGGTTCGCGATCGACGGGTACGAGATCCAGGACACCGGACCCTAACGCGCCCGCCCCGCGCCGCCGGGCACCGGGGATTCCCGCCCCTCCGCCTCCCCCACGCCGCCGGGCACCGGGGATTCCCGCTCCTCCGCCTCCCCCGCGCCGCCGGGCCGCCCGGCCGGCGTCCCGCCGCCCGCGCTCCTCGCCGGCGCGAGCGAGGTCAGCGCCACGCCCCCGACCAACAGAGCCGCCGCGCACCAGCGCAGGCCGCTGATGCCCTCGCCGAGGAAGAGGGCGGCCGAGGACATCCCGAATACCGGGACCAGGAGGGAGAAGGGGGCCACCGAGGAGGCCGGGTAGCGGCGCAGGAGCCAGCCCCAGGCGCCGAAGCCGAAGACGGTGGTGACCCACGCGACGTAGACGATGACGCCCACGCCGGTCCAGTCGAGTCCGCGCAGCGCCTCGAGGTCGCGCTCGGGCCCTTCCAGGAGGAGGGAGAGGGCCAGCAGCGGCAGGATCGGCACGGTGCTGACCCAGACCATGAAGTTGAGGGCGTCGGGCGGGGACGCCTTGCGGGTGAGCACGTTGGAGACGCCCCAGCAGGCCGCCGCCGCGATGCACAGCGCGAAGCCGGCGAGCGGACCGGAGGCGCCCTCGTCGACGGCCGCGACGCCGATGCCGGCGAGCGCGACCGCCATGCCCGCGATCTTCAGCCCGCCGGGCCGTTCGCCGAGCGCGACGAAGGCGAAGAGGGCCGTGAAGACCGCTTGTACCTGCAGGATCAGGGAGGAGAGCCCGGCGGGGGCGCCCAGGTCCATGCCGGTGAACAGCAGGCTGAACTTGACCACGCCCAGCACGAGTCCGACGCCCAGGATCCACTTCCACGCGACCTTGGGACGGCCGACGAGGAAGACGGCGGGCAGTGCGGCGGCGAGGAAGCGCAGGGCGGAGAAGAGCAGCGGCGGGAAGTGGTCGAGGCCGATCTCGATGACGACGAAGTTGACTCCCCAGACGGCGGCGACGAGCGCGGCCAGGGTGATGTGTGCGGGGCGCATGGGAGGCAGCATCACCGCCCGGAACCGTGTAGCACCAGCGAAATCTTCTTCATGGTTGGATGAAGCAACGCTTCATCGAGCCCGGAAGGGGCCACCGTGCTGGATCTCGGACGCCTGCGCGCCCTCCACGCCGTCGCCGTGCACGGAACCGTGGGCGCCGCGGCAGCCGCCCTCGGCTACACCCCGTCCGCCGTCTCCCAGCAGATCGCGAAACTGGAACGGGAGACCCGCACCACCCTCCTCGAACGTCAGGGGCGCGGGGTGCGGCTCACCGACGAGGCGCACCAACTGGCGGCCACGGCGGAGAAGTTGCTGTCGATCGTGGAGGAGGCGGAGGTACGGCTCGAAGAGCGGCGGGGGCTGCCCGCGGGGCGCCTGGCGATCGGCTGCTTCGCTAGCGCCGCGCGTGGCCTGATGCCCGGCGCGCTCGCCGAGCTGGCGGCCCGTCACCCCGCGCTCGACGCCCGGCTGACGGAGGTGGACCCGCATGTCTCGATCGACCTCGTCGCCCGGGGTGTGATCGACCTCGCCGTGGCCCACGACTGGGACATCGCGCCGCTGCCGACTCCGCCGGGGGTGGAACAGGCGGTGATCGGCGACGACCTGTGCGACGTCCTCGTCCCCCGGGACCACCGCCTGGCGGCGCGGGAGACGGTACGGCGGGAGGAGCTGGCGGACGAGCGGTGGATCACGCAGCCGCCGGGGACGGTGTGCCACGACTGGCTGCTCCAGACGCTGCGGGCCACCGGGTACGAGCCGCACGTCGTCCACCAGGCGGAGGAGAACCACACGCAGGTCGCGCTGGTCGCCGCGGGGCTCGGGATCGCGATGGTGCCGCGCCTGGGCCGGGGGGCGCTGCCGCCCGAGGTGACCCCGGTCCGGCTGGACCCGATGCCGATGCGCCGCCTGCACGCCCTGTGGCGTACGGGCGCGGCCCGGCGCCCCGCGATCAGGGAGACGGTCCGCACGCTCCAGGAGCTGTGGCCCCGGGTCGCGTCCTCGGCGACCTGAGCGACGGACCCGTCCAGGCCCTTCACCCGGCCGGGCGGCCCGCCCAGGCGCCCCACGAGGTTCCACCGAGCACACGACCGACCCGAACGACCGATTCCTGCGCGGGTCCTTGACCTGGCAGTTACTTTCGGGCTATCCGTGACTCCTTGGAAGTTTCCTTCAACCTTGCACGGCCGGAAGGAGCATCAGTGCACCACCGCGCCACCTCCAGACGCACCCTCCTCACCGTCACCGCCGCCGCCGCGGCCGCCGCCGTCACCGGTGTGACCGCCCCCCTCGCCCACGCCGAGTCCGGGTCCGGGTCCGACGACCGCAAGCTCCAGCGGCTCATCTCCCGCATGTCGCTGGAGGAGAAGGTCGGCCAGCTCTTCGTCATGCGGGTCTACGGCCACTCCGCCACCGCCCCCGACCAGGCCGACATCGACGCCAACCTCCAGGAGATCGGCGTCCGCACCGCCGCCGAACTCGTCGAGAAGTACCACGTCGGCGGCGTCATCTACTTCAGCTGGGCGCACAACACCCGCGACCCGCGCCAGATCGCCGAGCTCTCCAACGGCATCCAGCGTGCGGGCCTGGCCCAGCCCACGCCCGTCCCCCTGCTGATCTCCACCGACCAGGAGCACGGCATCGTCTGCCGGGTCGGCGAACCGGCCACCCTGCTGCCCGGTGCCATGGCGCTCGGCGCGGGAGGCTCGCACTCCGACGCCCGTCGGGCCGCGCGGATCGCGGGCGCCGAGCTGGCCGCCGTCGGCATACGGCAGAACTACGCGCCGGTCGCGGACGTCAACGTCAACCCCGCCAACCCGGTCATCGGGGTCCGTTCGTTCGGCTCCGACCCGCAGGCCGTCGCCGATCTGGTCGCGGCCCAGGTCAGGGGCTATCAGCGGGCCGGGGTCGCGGCGACCGCAAAGCACTTCCCGGGGCACGGCGACACCGCCGTCGACAGCCACTACGGCCTGCCGACCATCACACACACCCGAGAGCAGTGGGAGGAGCTGGACGCCCCGCCGTTCCGGTCCGCGATCGCCGCCGGCATCGACTCGATCATGACCGCGCACATCGTCGTGCCCGCGCTCGATCCGAGCGGCGACCCGGCGACCCTCTCCCGCCCGATCCTGACCGGCATCCTGCGTGAGGAACTCGGTTACGACGGCGTGGTCGTGACGGACTCGCTCGGCATGGAGGGGGTCCGGACGAAGTACGGCGACGAGCGTGTGCCGGTCCTCGCGCTGAAGGCCGGTGTCGACCAGCTGCTCAACCCGCCGAAGCTGGACATCGCCTGGAACGCGGTCCTCCAGGCCGTCAGGACCGGCGAGCTGACCGAGGCCCGGCTTGACGAATCGATCCTGCGGATTCTGCGCCTCAAGGCCCGGCTGGGGCTGTTCCACAAGCCGTTCGTCACGGCCGCCGGAGTGGACCGTACGGTCGGCAGCGCCGATCACCTCGCCCAGGCCGACCGGATCGCCGAGGGAACCACGACCCTGCTCCTCAACGAGGGAGGGTTCCTGCCGATCAGCCGGCTCAGCCACGGCAAGGTGCTGGTCGTCGGCGCCGACCCGGCCTCGCCCTCCGGCACCACCGGGCCCCCGACCACCACTCTCGCGACGGCCTTCACCGAACTGGGCTTCGCCGCCACGGCGCTGTCCACGGGAATCACCCCGACCGCGGCGAAGATCGACGAGGCGGTGGCCGCGGCGGCCGGCAAGGACGTCGTCGTCGTGGGCACGTACAACGTCTCGGCGACCAGCCCGCAGCGCACGCTGGTCTCTAGGCTCGTCGCCACCGGTGTGCCGGTCGTGACGGTCGCGATCCGCAACCCGTACGACATCGCCCGGCTCACCGGGCAGCGGGCGACCGTCGCCGCGTACTCCTGGACCGATGTCGAACTGCGGGCCGCGGTCCGGGTGATCGCGGGCCACGCCCGGCCGCGGGGGCGCCTGCCCGTGCCCGTCCAACGGGCGGACGATCCGGCGCGGGTGCTGTACCCGGTCGGCCACGGCCTGTCCTACGCGGAACGTCCCTGAGGACGCGGACCCCCCGATGCTCCGCACGAGGAGATCGGGGGGTCCACATCCACGGCCCGAGGGCGCTCGGGCCTACGGACGTACGCCGTGCTCCCGGGTCAGCTCCTCGTCGACCGCCTTGTCCAGACGGGCGTCGAAGCGGGCCAGCGGCTGCGCGGCGGCGGCCGTCGGGGCGTCGACCCCGGCCCAGGCGAGGATGCGCGCCGTGGCCTTGGCGCGCTCGTCCTCGACGAGACCGGCGACATTGGCACCGTGGTTGGCGCCGGGGGCCGTGTACACGTAGCTGTCCCGGACGCCCTTGCCGAGACGGAAGGGCTCCGCTCCCCACGGGTCGTTGGCGCCGTACACGAACAGCATCTGGTGCGCGTTCCTGCGGACCCAGTTGTCGACGTCGCGCATGACCCACGGCTGGAACGTCGTCGGGATCTCGCGCGGCACGAAGTCCCGCGCGGGCTGGTAGCCGTAGCGGGTCAGGCCGTCCAGGTGCGGCAGCTTGATGCTGGGCGAGCCGAGCTGGGTCGCCGCCTGGTAGTAGTACGGGGTGTACGGCTCGAGGCCCTGGTCGGTGTAGAAGGACCAGCCGGAGATGGCGTCGATGGTCTCGTAGACCGTGTCGTCGCTCGCCGTGCCGGCGTCCGGGATCGAGGCGCAGTCGGACTCGTTCGAGTACTGCCAGAAGCCCCAGACGAAGTCGAGGACGACGGCCTCGTACGCCTTGTCGAGGGAGCCGACGGTGTTGAAGGTGGCGCCCTCGGTCTCGGCCCACTCCTTGTACTTCTTCTGGAGCGGCTCGCGGCGGACGAGCGCCTCGCGCTGCATCGCGTTGAGGCGGTCGCGGCACTCCTTGGTCCCGACGGTCTCGAAGAACCTGTCGTACGCGGAGTCCTCCTTGTTCACCACGTCGTTGGGCGCGACGTACGCGACGACGCCGTCCATGTCACGCGGGTAGAAGCGCTCGTAGTACGTGGCCGTCATACCGCCCTTGGAGGCACCGGTGGAGAGCCACTTCTGCCCGTAGATCTTCTTCAGGGCGGTGAAGATGCGGTGCTGGTCGCTCGCGGCCTGCCAGATGTCCAGCTTGGACCAGTCGGCGGGCTGGGGCCGGGACGGCGTGAAGAACCGGTACTCCATGGAGACCTGGTTGCCGTCGATGATCCGGGTGGGCTCGCGGCGGCTGGGCGTGGTGCTCAGCGAGTAGCCGCTGGTGTGGAAGACGGTCGGGCGGTCGGTGTCCTTGTGGAGGACGGAGATCCGCTGCTTGAACGTGCCCTTCCACGGGCGGCGGTGGTCGATCGGCTGGACGTAGTCGAGCACGAAGTAGCGGTAGCCGGCGTACGGCTTCTCCTCGATGAGGCTCATCCCGGGGATCGCCAGGATGCGGTCCTTGATGTCCGCGGTGGCGGACGCCTCGGCGGCCGTACCGCCGAAGGTGCCGGTGGCCGGCTCCGCGGCGGTAGCCGCACCGGTCGCACCGACGGTGCCTATGAGCACCGTGAGCGACGCCAGCCATCTCAGCGACTTACGCATTGACCCTCCCCTTGATTCACAACGGTGTCGCGAACCTAGCGGGGGCAACGTGGGTGCCGCCAGACCCAGTTGGCCCTTACCTTCACAAGGCCACAGGTTTCGGCGCGGGTTCGGTGGGGGTTCGTGCGGATCGCATGCGGTTCCGTGCGGTCCGGCCCCGTGTCAGCACAGGACCCAGCCCGTCGATCCGCTCCGGCCGGCGACGGTACCGGTGGCGCGGACACAGCGGTTGAGGGCGTGCACGGTGACGGGCCCGGCCTGGCGGGTGAAGCGCCCGCTGTCGACGGCGGGCCGCCCGCCGCGCGGCTGGAGGGCGACGGACATGGCGCGGCGCGGCCCGGGGACCTTGGCGACGGTGAGGGCGCAGACGTACTGACGGCTGCGGTAGAGGCGCAGCTCGCCGGTGGCGAAGGTGATGGTCTTGCTGGGGCGGCCGCTGCAGAGCGAGGCGGCGTCGGCCGACGCCGTTCCGGGCCCGGCGAGCGTCAGGACGCCGACGCCGAGCACGAGGGCGAGCAGATACGCGAGGGACCGCCGAGCAGCCCGCACCCCACCGAACACACGCACCCCTCCCTCAACTCCGTCCATACATGCGTACGACGCACGGGGAGCGGATTCGGTTGCTGTCATTCGATACGCTTTCCCGCTCGGGCCGAGGGGGCGGGGGTTCTCAGGTGGGCTGTTCAGGGGCATCACGCGGTACGTTCGCCGGGGCGATCCGTTCGCTCGTCATCCTGCTCGTTCTGGCGGGGAGTCTCGCATCGTTCGGGACCGCGCACGCCGCGGAGGAGCCACCCGACAACGTCTGCGTCAAGCGGACGCTGAGCCGGGCCCAGGTCACCGCCTCGGTCCAGATCGCGCACGACGGGCAGTACTCGACCAAGGTGACGAGCGTGCTCGTGATCAAGGTGCCGCACGGCTGGATGTGGTCGTCCGCACTGATCCTGAACAGGGACACCGAGGACTACCGGACGGCCATGCGCTGTCTGCTGCGCTCCTCCGAGGAGCCGACGCAGTACCGCGACACGGAGTGGCAGTACAAACAGCCCCGGGTCACAGCCGACAAGACATGGGTCACGGTGGAACAGCAGGCCGTCACCTGGGTCTCCGCGAAGGGAGAACGGCACGTCGGGCCCTGGCACATCGACGCGGGCAACCGCACCTGGCACCTGGAGCTCAAGTCCCCCGACTCGCTGACCCGCTCCGCGTGGAGCAGGGTGCGGATCGACCTCGGGGGCCGGCCCGCGCGTTCCGTGATTCCCGCGCCGACGGCGGGGTCCTCGACCGTACTGACCTGGAACGGGACGGCGGCGACCCCGGGCCCCCCGTCCCGTCTCCACCTGGAGCTGCAACCGCCCGCCACGAAAGCGAACGCCGCACGCTGGGCGACCCAGCCGTGGGACCGGGCCGACATCCTGGCCTGGCTCTCCTGGGACGTCGTCGTCTTCGTGACGACCCTGGTGCTGGTCCGACGGCTCCGGCACCAACCGCCCTGGGCGCTGCCCACGCCCGAGGAGGAGGCAGCCCGTCGGAACCTCCGCGCGGTGGCCTGGACCTGGTTCACGATCACCCTGGTCCACGCCTTGGACGATCATGTCCTGTACTACCTGGAGGAGTTGCCGGGCGGCTACCTGTACGCGGACCACCGGCAGGCGGTCCATCTGGCCGTGACGGCGCTCCTGGGCGGGCTGCTGTGCGTCCTCGGCCGGCCCGGCCGGATCGCCCTCGCCGCCGTGGCGGTGGCGCTCGGATACGTCGGCTTCCTGGCCTTCACGCCCACCCACTTCGGGCTGCCACCGGCCATGGTCCTGTACTGGATCGACCACCCCGAGGAGGTCGAGACCTACGACGCGGCGGGCGGGCTGTACTGGTTCGCCCTCGGCTGTGCCGCCCTGGTGTTCGTCTGGCTCGTGGGGCTGGTGAGCAGCTGCCTGCGGGTGTGGCGGGCCTCCTCCCCGGGTGGCGCCGCCCTCAGCGGTCGCTTCTCCCCCGCCGTCCTCGCCGGCATCACCCTTGTCTCCTGCACCGTTCCCGCGGGCAGCCTGTGGGCCGCGGCGCACTGGTGGGACCGGGTGTCGTGGCTCACCGACCACGGCCAGGGCAATGATTACGCGCTGTTCCGGTCGGCCACCATCTTCAACGACCAGCGGTGGTTCGCCTCCAACTTCGCCGACTGGGCGAGCGGCACGATCTGGTGGTGGGTGACCTCTCTCGCCCTCGTCGCCCTCGCCCGGGCACGGCAGGGTGCGCCCGGGCACACCGGCGAGGGGCTGCGTCCACACGACCCGCTGCTGCTCAAGCTTCTCTTCGTGGTGGCGGTGGCGCCCGTCTTGGGTCTGTACGGCGGGGTGCCGGTGCCCCTGCTGTCGCTCGTCGTCCTCTGGTTTCCGATGACCGCGCTGCTCGGGCTGGGCCGGAAGTACTCCGTGCTCTCCCGCGAGCTCCTCCCCGGTGTTCCGCTCCACCGTGTCGTCGGGGAGCGGCACAGGACCCGACTGATGCACATGGCGCGCCAGCACCGCGAGCTGCACGCCGAGCTGCGCCGGCTCGAGCAGGGGCAGACGGAGGGAGAGCGGGCGGCCATCGAGCGGAAGCTGGACCGGCTGCACCGCTGGACCCCGCCGAACCCCGGGCATCCGCACGCCCGCGTCCCCCTTCCGCACACGGTCGGTCCGGTGGAGCTGGCGCTGGCCTGGGGACCGCGGGCGAGCTGGTGGGCCAACGCGTGCCGGGCGGCGGCCATCGCCTCGCTGGTAGGACTGCCTGCCACGGGAGTGCTCTTCTGGGCCGACGCAGTCCGGGGCACCCTGTGGGTGGACACGTTCAGTTATCAGTTCGGCTTCGTGGGCATGCTGACGTATCTGGTGAGCCAGGCGGTGATCTGGGCGGGGGCCGGGTTCACGCTCGGGGCGCTGTGGCGGGTGCTGCCCCTGCGCCGCGGCCCGGGCCGCGGCTTCAGCCTGGCGCTCGTCTACGCCCTGCCCTGGCTGGTGGACCTGCTGGCCAGCGTGGTGGTGGGCCAGCCGATCGGCACGACCGCGCTCCACGCGGCGCTGATGACGCTCGTCCTGACGACGACCGGCATGCTGATGGACATCGACACCTTCCGGCAAGAACGGCATTACTGGCCCACCAGAATGGGACTTCTGCTGTCGCTCTACCAGATGCGCACCGCGTCGGCGCAGGTCGCCCTGTTCGTCGCACAGGTGGTGGCGCTGGTGACTATCTGGCAACAACTCGGCGGTAATCCGCCGGTGGTCCTCATCGACCACCAGGGCCCGAACGGCACGCCCGTTCCTGGAGGCAGCAACTCGGGCCACTAGGCCGTGACTTGTGGATCGGACCGCGAGCCCGGAAGATCCGCAAGGCACCTGCTAGCCGCTGAAGTAGGAGGCGACGAGCAGCAGGAACACACACTCGGCGCCGATCATCGTCCAGAACGCGGCCTTGCGGGACGGTGCGGGGCCGGGGCCGTCCGGGGTGGTGAGGGTGTGGATCCAGGCGCCGGCCGCGACCGCGAGGGAGACGAGGTAGAGCCAGCCGGGGGCGGTTCCGCAGTCCCCTTCGAGAACGCAGCGGGAGCCCTCGGTCGTGGTCAGGCTCAGGAACACGACCACGACGGTCGCGGGCACCAGGGCCAGGCCCCACCACAGGGCGCGGGTGCGCAGCCGGTAGGCCGCCGGGTTCCGGAGTACGGAGGCGTCGGTGGCCGCGGCGCGGGCCCGGGCGGGGTGCTCGTTGCTCATGGCGCCGATTCAACACGGGCCCTGCGGACGGCGGAATCCGCTGTCGTACTCAGACCGCCGTCGCCGGTTCCTCCTCACCGATGAACGTCCGCCACAGCTCCGCGTACATCCCGCCCCGCGCGAGCAGTTCGTCGTGGGTGCCGTCCTCGGCGACGCGGCCGTGCGCCATGAGGATCACGCGGTCCGCCCCGGCTGCGGTGGTGAGGCGGTGGGCGACGACCAGGGTGGTGCGGCGGCCGGCCAGGCGGTCGGTGGCCTGGTTGACCTGGGCCTCGGTGGCCAGGTCCAGGGCGGCCGTGGCCTCGTCGAGGAGCAGGATGTCCGGATCGACGAGCTCGGCGCGGGCCAGCGCGATCAGCTGCCGCTGGCCCGCCGAGAGGTTGCGTCCGCGCTCCGCGACCTCGTGGAGGTAGCCGCCGTCCAGGGTCGCGATCATGTCGTGGGCGCCGACCGCGCGGGCCGCCGCCTCGACCTCGGCGTCGGTCGCCTCGGGCCGGCCGTACGCGATGGCGTCACGGACCGTCCCGGCGAACAGGTACGCCTCCTGGGGCACGACCCCGAGCCGGTGGCGGTAGGCGGTGAGGTCCAGGTCCCGCAGGTCCGTGCCGTCCACCACGACCCGGCCGCTCGTCGGGTCGTAGAACCGGGCGACCAGCTTGACCAACGTGGACTTCCCGGCGCCCGTCTCCCCGACGAAGGCGACGGTCTGCCCGGCGGGGATGCGCAGATCGACCCCGCTGAGGGCGGCCTCCTCGGAGTTGTAGGCGAAGGAGACGTTCTCGAAGGCGATGTCTCCGCGCAGCGACGGCACGTCCAGGGGTTTGTCGGCGGCGACGGTCGATGTCGGCTCCTGAAGGAGCTCCTGCATCCGCTTCAGCGAGACGGCGGCCTGCTGGTAGCCGTCGAAGACCTGCGAGAGCTGCTGCACGGGCGCGAAGAAGAGGTCGATGTAGAGGAGGTACGCCACGAGCGCGCCGGTGGTCAGCGTGCCCGCCTCGACGCGCTGCGCGCCGACGATCAGCACGGCCGCGGCGGCCAGGGACGACAGCATCGTGACGAAGGGGAAGTAGATCGAGATCAGCCACTGGCCGCGGACGCGGGCCTCGCGGTACTCGTCGCTGCGGGCCGCGAACCGGGCGGCTCCCGAGCGCTCGCGGCGGAATGCCTGCACGATCCGGAGTCCGGCGACGGACTCCTGGAGGTCGGCGTTGACGACGCTGATCCGCTCCCGTGCCAGTTCGTACGCCTTCACGCTGGAGCGGCGGAAGAAGTACGTGGCGACGGCGAGGACCGGCAGGGTCGCGAAGACGACCAGGGCGAGCTGGAGGTCGAGCACGAGCAGCGCGACCATGATGCCGAAGAAGGTCACGACGGAGACGAACGCGGTGACGAGACCCGTCTGGAGGAAGGTGGACAGGGCGTCCACGTCCGTCGTCATCCGGGTCATGATCCGGCCGGTCAGCTCGCGCTCGTAGTAGTCGAGGCCCAGCCGCTGGAGCTGGGCGAAGATCTTCAGCCGGAGCGCGTAGAGGACCCGCTCGCCGGTGCGGCCGGTCATCCGGATCTCGGCGGTCTGCGCGACCCACTGCACGAGCACGGTCAGCAGGGCGAGGGCGGATGCGGCCCAGACGGCGCCGATGGCGAGCTGGTTGACGCCCTCGTCGATGCCGTGCCGGATCAGTACGGGCAGGAGCAGGCCCATTCCCGCGTCGACGGCGACGAGGCCGAGGCTGACGAGCAGCGGGAGGCCGAAGCCGCGCAGCAGCCGGCGCAGCCCGTACGACTCCTCGGGGGTGACGGCCTGCGCCTCGTCGACATCCGGGGTGTCGGTGGCGGGCGGGAGCGCCTCGACGGCGGCGAGCAGTTCGGGGGTGGCTCCCGGCGCCTGGGACTCCTCGGCGGTCTCCTCCCGTACCCACAGGGTGGGGGTGATGCCGCGCTCGGCGTCGAACTCGGCGTCCAGTTCGGCCCGCAGGACGCGGTCCTCGGACGCCTCGTCGGCGGCGGTGGCCACGGGGTGGCCGGGCGAGACGCCGCCGAGTTCGTCGGGGTCCGTCAGGAGCTGCCGGTAGAGGGCGGAGCGCTCCTGCAGCTCCTCGTGCGTGCCGATGTCGGAGAGCCGGCCGTCGTCGAGGACGGCGATCCGGTCGGCGAGGTTGAGGGTGGAGCGGCGGTGGGCGATGAGGAGGGTGGTGCGCCCGGCCATCACGGAGGCGAGGGCCTCGTGGATCTCGTGCTCCACGCGCGCGTCGACGGCGGAGGTGGCGTCGTCGAGGAGGAGCAGCCGGGGGTCGGTGAGGATCGCGCGGGCGAGGGCGATCCGCTGGCGCTGGCCGCCGGAGAGGGTGAGGCCGTGCTCGCCGACCTTGGTGTCGTAACCCTCGGGCAGCTCGGCGATGAAACGGTCCGCCTGGGCGGCGCGCGCGGCGGTCTCGATCTGCTCCTGGGTCGCTTCCGGATGGCCGTACGCGATGTTGGCGCGGACGGTGTCGGAGAAGAGGAAGCTGTCCTCGGGGACGAGTCCGATGGCGGCGCGCAGGGAGTCGAGGGTCAGCTCGCGGACGTCGTGGCCGCCGACGAGGACGGCGCCGTGGCTGACGTCGTAGAAGCGCGGCAGCAGGAGCGAGACGGTGGACTTGCCGGAGCCGGAGGCGCCGACGACGGCGACGGTCTCGCCGGAGCGGATCTCCAGGGAGAAGCCGTCGAGGACCGGGCGTCTCGTGCCGGAGGCGCCCTCGTACGCGAAGCCCACGTCGTCGAACTCGACGGTGGCCTCGGCGTCGGCCGGAAGCTCCTTCGTCCCGTCCTTGATCGCGGGCTCGGTGTCGATGAGCTCCAGGACGCGGTCGACACCGGCGCGGGCCTGCTGGCCGACGGTGAGGACCATGGCGAGCATCCGGACCGGGCCGACGAGGGAGGCGAGGTAGGCGGAGAAGGCGACGAACGTGCCGAGCGTGATCTGGCCGCGGGTGGCGAGCCAGCCGCCGAGGGCGAGGACGGCGACCTGGCCGAGGGCGGGAACGGCCTGGAGGGCGGGGGTGTAGCGCGAGTTCAGCCGGATCGTGCGCAGCCGGCCCGCGAAGAGCTTGCGGCTGGCGTCCCGGATCTTGCCGGTCTCCTGGTCCTCCTGCCCGAAACCCTTGACGACCCGGACGCCGGTCACGGACCCGTCGACGACCCCGGCGACCACGCCGGCCTGCGCCTGGGCGTACCAGGTGGCGGGGTGGAGGCGGGTGCGGCTGCGCTTGGCGATGAACCAGAGGGCGGGGGCGACGGCGAGGGCTACGAGGGTGAGCGGGAGGGAGAGCCAGGCCATGACGGCCAGGGAGATCAGGAAGAGCAGGATGTTCCCGATCGTCATCGGGAGCATGAAGAGAAGGCCCTGGATGAGCTGGAGGTCGCTCGTCGCCCGTCCGACGACCTGCCCGGTGGACAGCTCGTCCTGCCGTCGGCCGTCGAGCCGGGTGATGGTGCCGTACATCTCGGTACGGAGGTCGTGCTGGACGTCGAGGGCGAGGCGTCCGCCGTAGTAGCGGCGGATGTACGTGAGGACGTAGACGACGACGGCGGCGGCGAGCAGGAGGCCGGTCCAGACGGAGAGGGACCGGGTCTTCGCACCGATGACGTCGTCGATGATCACCTTGGTGATGAGCGGTACGAGCGCGAGGACGGCCATTCCGGCCAGGGAGGATCCGAGCGCGAGCACGACGTTCTTCTTGTACCGCCACGCGTACCCGGCGAGCCTGCGCGCCCAGCCCTGCTGTTTCTGCCCCGCCGCCGCCACGTGGTGCCTCCCGTTCGTCCCGCTCTACCGGAAGGCACCAACGCGGCTGAGGTGGGTTTTCATCCCGCCGTGACGAAGTCGGACACAGGTCCGGTCCTTGGTCCTAGGACCGGACGGTGGTCCTGGGCGGCACCGGTGGTCCTGGGACCGGACCGGTGGTGGTCCCGGGTCCGGACCGGTGGTGGTCCCGGGGCCCGACTGGTAGTGGTCCCGGGTCCGGACCGGTGGTCCCGGCCCGGACCGGTCACAGGTGCGTCGGTTCGAACATGCGGAGCAGTGCCGGGAGGACCACCACGGACGGGCCGGGGGTCGACAGCGCCTTCCTGAGGTCGGCCGTCAGGGCGTCCGGGGTGGTGAGGGTGGCCGGGACGCCGAAGGATTCCGCCAGGGCGACGAAGTCCGGGCGGGCGAGTTCGGTGGCCGTGGACTCGCCGAAGGCGTCCGTCATGTACTCGCGCAGGATGCCGTAGCCGCCGTCGTCCACGATGAGCCAGGTGACGTCGGAGCCGTACTGCCGGGCCGTCGCCAGCTCCGCGATCGAGTACATCGCGCCGCCGTCGCCGGACACCGCGAGGACCGGCCGGGTCGGGTCGGCCGCCGCCGCGCCGAGGGCGGCGGGGAAGCCGTAGCCGAGGCCGCCGGCGCCCTGGGCGGAGTGCATGGTGTTGGGCTGCCGAGGGTCGAAGGCCGACCAGGCCCAGTACGCCAGGATCGTCATGTCCCAGAAGCTGGGCGAGTCGTCCGGCAGCGCCTCACGGACCGAGGCCACGATCCGCTGCTCCAGGCCGAGGTCCTGGGCCGCGATCCGCTCGCGGACCTTCGTCAGGACCGCCGCGACCCGCTCCGGGGCCGTCGGGTCCTCCCGTACCGCCACGGTCTCCAGCAGCGCGGACAGCGCCAGGCGGGCGTCCGCGTGGATGCCGAGCGCCGGGTGGTTGGACTCCAGCTTTCCGGCGTCGGCCTCGATCTGGATCACCCGGCCGCGCGGGGTGAAGGTGTGGTAGTTCGAGGACAGCTCGCCGAGGCCGGAGCCGACGACGAGCAGGACGTCCGCGTCCTCCAGGAAGTCGGTGGTGTGGCGGTCCTCCAGCCAGGACTGGAGCGAGAGCGGGTGTTCCCAGGGGAAGGCGCCCTTGCCGCCGAAGGTGGTCACGACCGGCGCCTGGATCCGCTCGGCGAGCGCGCGCAGCTTGCCGGACGCGTCGGAGCGCACGACCCCACCGCCCGCGATGATCGCGGGCCGCTCGGCGTTCGCGAGGAGATGCGCCGCCACCGCCGTCAGCTCGGGGCGCGGGACGACCTCCTCGGGCGTCGCGTCCATCGCCGTGACGACCGGCAGCGACGTCTCGGCGAGCAGCACGTCCTGCGGGATCTCCACCCACACCGGCCCGTGCGGGGCGGTCAGCGCCGACTCCCAGGCCGCGGCGAGGGCGGACGGGATCTGGGACTGCGTACGGACGGTGTGAACCGACTTCACGATGTCCCGGAAGGACGCCTGCTGGTCGCGCAGCTCGTGCAGATAGCCGTGTCGCCCGCCGCCGAGCCCGGCCACCGGGACCTGGCTGCCGATCGCGAGGACGGGAGCGGACGCGGCGGCGGCCTCCTGGAGCGCGGCGAGGGACATCAGCGCGCCGGGACCGGTGGAGAGCAGCAGCGGGGCCGCCTCGCCGGTCGTCCGGCCGTACGCGTCGGCGGCGAAGCCGGCGTTGTTCTCGACGCGCAGCCCGACGTACCGCAGGGAGGAGCGGCGCAGGGCGTCGAACATGCCCAGGGCGTGCTGGCCGGGGAGCCCGAAGACGGTCGTCGCGCCGAGGCCGGAGAGGGTCTCGACGACGAGGTCGCCGCCGGTCCGCCCGGCGGGCGGGTTGAGCGCGGCGGCCGTCTGCGCGGCGGTGGGCCGGAGCACGAGGTCGTGGTCGTGGGTCATGGGGATCCCCTCGCGAGTGGCGTGTTCTGTCGGTACGGCCCGGCAGCCACATGGTGCCCCACCCGGCGCTCCGGCCCGGACGCCAGGTGGCAGCCGCCCCGCCCCGCCCTGCGGCTGGGCGGTGCGGTGGCGCTCGCCGTGCAGCGCGCGCCGCCCGTGGGCGCGGGCCCGCCGGGCGGCGGTGGCGCTCGGCGCGCGACGCGCGCGGCCGCGTCGGCGCCGCGGGCCCGCTGGGGCCGGTCCGCCGGTGCCGGTCCGCCGGCCCCGGTCCGCCGGCCCCGGTCCGCCGGCCCCGCATGGTGCGCAGCCCGCGTCGGTGCGGGCCCACGGTGGCCGGTCCTGCGGGGCCGGGCCGTCGGCGCGGTCGCCCGCCGACGCGTGGCGTTCGCCGTGCGGCGCGCGCGGCCGCGTCGGCGCGGCCCCCAGGGCCGGCCCGGGCCAGTCCGGCGGAGTCGGGCCGCCGACCGCCCGGCACGGCGGACCGTGCGGTGCGGGGTGGCCAGGCCGGGGCGGGCCCGCATCCGAGGTACTACTTCGCGGTCTGCCCCGCGTCGGCGGCGCGGCTCTCCGCGATCTGGCGGGACATGATCGTCGTCAGCTCGTACGCCGTGTGGGAGGCGGCGACGGCGGTGATCTCCGCGTGGTCGTAGGCCGGGGCGACCTCGACGACGTCGGCCGAGACCAGGTTGCAGGAGGACAGGCCGCGCAGGATCTCCAGGAGTTCGCGGGAGGTCATGCCGCCCGCCTCCGGGGTGCCGGTGCCGGGCGCGTGGGCCGGGTCGAGGCAGTCGATGTCGATGGAGATGTACAGCGGGCGGTTGCCGATGCGCTGGCGCAGCTGGTCGGCGACCTCGTCGGCGCCGCGGCGGTAGATGTCCGCCGAGGTGACGATGCCGAAGCCCATCTTCTCGTCGTCGGTGAGGTCCTGCTTGCCGTAGAGCGGGCCGCGGGTGCCGACGTGGGAGAGCGCCTCGGTGTCGAGGATGCCCTCCTCGACGGCGCGGCGGAACGGGGTGCCGTGCGTGTACTCGGCGCCGAAGTACGTGTCCCAGGTGTCGAGGTGCGCGTCGAAGTGGAGCAGGGCGACCGGGCCGTGCTTCTTGGCGACGGAGCGCAGCAGGGGCAGCGCGATGGTGTGGTCACCGCCGAGGGTCATCATCCGCGCGCCGGTGCCGAGCAGCTCGTCGGCCGCGGCCTCGACGGTCTCGACGGCCTCGTTGATGTTGAACGGGTTGGCGGCGATGTCACCGGCGTCGGCGACCTGCGCGAGGGCGAACGGCGAGGCGTCCTGCGCCGGGTTGTACGGGCGGAGCAGACGGGACGCCTCGCGGATCGCGTTGCCGCCGAAGCGCGCGCCGGGGCGGTAGGAGACGCCGCTGTCGAAGGGGACGCCGACCACGGCGACGTCGGCGGTGCCGACCTCGTCGAGTCGCGGCAGCCGGGCGAACGTCGCGGGGCCGGCGTACCGCGGGATGCGGGACGAGTCGATCGGGCCGCGGAACGCGTTCTGGTCGCTGCTGCTCATGGTCGGGTCCTCCTGGGGGTGTGTCGGTGGGGTCCGGTCGGGGGCCTCGGGTCTCGGGGCCCCCGACCGGGAGTCTGCGGTGCGTCAGCCGGTCGGGGCGGCCGGCACGGGCTCCGGCGTCCCGTCGGCCTCGCCGCCTGTGGCGCGGGCGGCTTCCGGGTCCCGGCCCGCCGGCCGGGCCCGCCGGTTCGCGAGCACGGCGGCGTTCGTCGGACGGGGCGCCGCGGAAACGATCACATAGGCGACGAGTGAGGCCAACAAACCATAGTAAAGGGGCTCATTTGCCAAGATTCCGTAAGCCCACATCAGGCCGATGACGGACAGACCGCCGGCAACGACCACTGTGCGGTCGACGGCCATGGGCCTCCCTCGTTCACTTCGGTGGCGTGTCGTGCGGGTGGAGTCACTCCAGTGACCGATCGCGGGGACATCCGCCCGTACCCGCGGCCGCTGGATGGGTCGACAGTAGGTGGCCGGGGAGCGGCGCTGAAGTGTACGTTTCCTCCACTGCCCGCACTCTGGATGTACGAAGGGTCCATGCCCATGCTCGCGCAGGAGCCCACCCCCACGCCCCCGGCACCGCCGGTCCCGCTGGCCGCCCTGCTCGGCCGCCGCGATCTGGGGCTGCGGCTGCTGGCCGGACCGGACGACGCCTTCGTGCACTGGGTGCACACCTCCGAGATGGCCGACCCCTTTCCGTATCTGCTCGGGGGCGAGCTGCTGATGACGGCGGGCGTGCAGCTCTCCGACCCGGCGCACTACGTCGAGCGGGTGGTGGAAGCGGGGGCGGCGGCGCTCGGTTTCGGGGTGACGCCGGTGTACGACACGGTTCCGGCGGAGCTCGTCGCGGCCTGCGAGCGTCAGGGGCTGCCGCTCATCGAGGTGCCCCCGCACACCCCCTTCACGGCGGTGGCTCGGGCGGTGTGGCGGCTGATGGCGGAGGCCCGGCACCGCGAGCTGCGCCGGGTGACGGAGGCGCAGCAGTCGCTGGCCACGGCGGCCGCCCGGCCCGCCCCGGTCCCGGCGGTGCTCGGCGCGCTGGCGTCCCGGCTCGGCGGGCGCGCGGTGCTCTACGCGGCGGACGGCACGGAGTACGCGGCGGCGGGCCGGACGATCGGGGCGGAGGCGGAGACGGCGCTGCGGGAACTGGCGGGGGTGGTGGGCGCACGCCCCGGCGGCCCGGCGTCCGCGAGCGGGGACGGCGGGGGAATGCGGCTGGCGGCCTTCGCGCTGGGCGGCGGCGACGGGCTCGCACTGGGCACGGCGGCCGAGCGGCGGGAGGCCGGGGACCACACCATCGCCGGGGTGGCGGTCGTCCTGCTCTCCCTGCTGACCGCACCGCACCACGGCGCGGACGTCTCGGCGCGGGACGCAGCCCTGGTCCGGCTGCTGCTCGGCACACCCCCGGCCGAGGCGGCCCCCGCCCTGGGCCCGGGCCCGTGGACGGTGGTCCACGCCCACGGCGGTGACGGCACCCCCCTCGCCGCGGCCACGCTGGCGTCCGCCCTCGGCACCCCGCTGGTCGACGCGCCGGCCGAGGGAGCGGTACGGCTCCTGCTGCCCGCCGGGCGGGAGGTCGAGCCGCAGCCGGGCTGGGTCCTCGGGGCCAGCGCCCCCGTCGAGGCCCGCGACCTCGCCGCCGCCGACACGCAGGCCGCGCGGGCGCTACGGCGGGCGGAGGCGACCCGGGCGCCGGTGGCCCGCCACCAGCCGGCCGGTTTCGCCGGGCTGATGGACCCCGGGGAGGCGGCGGCGTACGCCCGGGCCGTTCTGGCGCCCCTCGCCGAGCCGCTGCCCGAGACCCTGCGCGCCTGGCTCTCCCTGCACGGCAGCTGGGACCGCACGGCCGTCGCCCTGGACATCCACCGCAACACCGTCCGCCAGCGCATCGCCCGCTGCGCCGCGCTCCTCGACAGGGACCTGGACGACGCGGACGTACGGATGGAGCTGTGGTTCGCCCTCGGTCACGCGGCCCCCGCCGAGGCGGCCTCCCCGGGCCTCTCACACACCTGAGGAGGGGGTGGTCTCCTTCAGCTCGTCGACGGCCCGGCGGTGGGTGACGGCCTCGGTGAAGAGGATGGTGCCGGGCTTGATGAGGCCGGAGTCACCGCCGTCGGGCCGGACCTGGATGGTGCGCTCGCCGAGGTAGGTGTAGGTCGTGGCGTCGAAGATCCATTCGGTGCGGACCCCGGACGTCTCGTCGAGGCGGGCGACGGCGACACCGTGCCGGCCGATGGCGTCGACGGCGTCATCGACCTGGACGACGCCGGGGATCTTGGCGGCCGCCTTGTACAGGGCGGTGTTCAGCGCGGCGGGCGGCAGAGACTCGTTCAGCAGGTCACCGACGGTGGTGAACGCCTGCTGGTCGGGGCTGTTGCCCTTGCCCGCGGTCTCCTTGTAGATCTTCGCCAGAAGGACGTCGGGGTCGGTGGGCAGGCTCGCGAGGTAGTCGTACGTGGGCGCGTTGAGGTTGGCCGGTTCGCTCCCGCCCTTCTCGTTGGTCCGGTCGAGCTTCTCGCCGCCGGGCGGCGAGACGGCCGGGTCGATCAGCCAGCCCTTCGTACCGTCGGTGGACATCCACACCTGGCGGCGGTGGATCTTGTCGCTGGCGAGGGTGGTCCTGTCGCCGACCGTCTTCTCGTAGGTGGTGGCCACCTGGCTCTCGACGTACACGTACTGGCCCGCGCCGACCTTGACCTGGGGGGCCTTGGCCGAGGCGTGGGAGATCCGCTCCAGGAGCTGCGGGACCCCCGCGCTGGTGCCCGCGCCGACCGGAGCGGTGAGCACGGGGCCCGCCACCGCTGACTCGTCCGCGTCGCTTCCGACAACGGTGAGGAGGCCCGCGGCCACGAGGGCCAGCGAGCACGCGGCGACGGGCAGGACGATGCGAAGACGCGGGAGTTTGCGGCGAACCGGCGGCGCGGACGGGGAGGCGGGCGCGGCGGTGGCCGCGGCGTGGACGTCCTGCTGGATGAAGGTCATGAGCTCTTCCCTGTGAAAGGCATGACGGCCCGCGGGAAGGTCGGCTTCCTCGAGGGAGAGCAGGTGCTCGCTCTCGTGCCATTCATCAGGCGTGAGGCGGGAGTGACTCGAACGGGACTGACGCATGTTCACCGGGTTCCTTCCTGTGCGGGCCGGGCCGCGATCGTGCGGTCCCCTCTTGTCTGCCGATTGGCCGGCCTGGGTTCCCGGAATGCGTCGAGAAGTTGTGTCTCGGCGAGTTTCCGCAGCTTCTTGCGCGCTCGGAAGAGCCGGGAGCGCACCGTGCCCACCGGGATGCCGAGGACCTGCGCGGCCGCCGCGTAGTCCAGGCCCTGCCAGAGGCACAGGCTCAGGACCTCTCGTTCGGTGCGCCGCAGTCCCGCCAGGGCGCGCACGGTGGCGGCGAGGCGGCGGCGGTCGTCCAGCCGGCCGGCGACCTCGTCGGCGTGATCGGCCACCGCCGCCTCACCCTTCGTGCCCGTCGCGTGGGCGGCCGCGGCGGCGGCGGCCGCCTTGTAGCGCCGGTTGCCACGCGCTTGGGCGCGCGTGAGGTTGGTGGCGATGCCCAGAAGCCACGGGCGTACGCTGCCGCCTTCCGCGTCGAGACGTTCGCGGCCGCGCCACGCCTCCATGAAGGTCGCCGAGACGACGTCCTCGGCGGCCGACCAGTCGGCGGTCAGCCGGTAGGCGTGGTTGTAGACGGTCTTCGCGTATTGGTCGAAGAGTTCCGCGAAGGCCCGCGGATCCCCCGCTCGAATGCGCGCGCGCATGGTTGTTGTCACCTCAGTCAGCTGTCGTTCCAGACAGCGGGGTTCCCGAGACGTACGTCACACCGCGCGCGCCGCCCGTCCACTGGGGACGGGCGGCCTGACCGACCCTGCGGGTCGGCTCCGGGGCTCGCTACGACCAGAGCTTGTTCACGGCGGTCTTCGTCGTCGTGCGGAAGGCGGTCAGCGGGGCGTCCTCGAAGTCGCCCATCTGTCCCCAGCGGACGAAGGTGACGGTACGGCCGTCGCGGCCGACGGAGAAGAGGTGGATGTCGGTGATGCCGATCTGCGGGTCGGCGGTGTCCAGGCTGTAGACCCAGGCGCCCTCCTCGACGGCCAGCTTGCCGTGGTAGGCGCTGACGGCGTTCAGGCCCGGGTTCTGCTGCTCCAGCAGGGGGCCGCAGCCGGCGAGGGCCTTGCGGAGGGTGTCGACCAGCTTCACGGCGTCGGCCTCGGTGCGGGCGACGGTGGTGATCTGGACGCCGTTGGTGTCGAGCTCGGTGCTGAACTCGCGGTAGCGGGTGTTCTGCGCCGGGATCTTGTACGGGGCGCAGAGGGCGCCGCCGTTCTCCGGGATGCCGGCGAAGACCTGGGTGGCGGTCCACGGCGTCGACGACGGCGGCATCTGGGAGGCGGCGAGGAAGGCGGGCTGGGCAGCGGCCTGCGCCGGGGCCGTGGCGAGGGCCGCGAGGCCCAGGGCGGCAGCGGCGGCGGTGGCGAGTGCGGTACGGAGCTTGTTCATGCTGGTGGATCCCCCGTCGGGTCGTTCGGTCAGTAGTGCTCCACCAGCGTCGGGCCGGCGCCCGCCGCCTGCAACGGTGACGCGCCCACCATCCGTCCCGGAACCATTCCACCCCCGCTGACGTGCAAGGACGTGAAGGGTGGGACGCAGGGTCGAGGGGGATGGAATGCCGAAGGACGCCGCCGTCGAGGAGTTCGCGCGGTTCGTGCGCGCGCTGAAGGCGCGGGACGGGCGCAGTTACGAGGCGCTGGGCCGGCGCCTGAGCGTCAGCGCGTCCACCCTTCACCGCTACTGCTCGGGCGCGACCGTCCCGGAGGAGTTCACCGTGATCGACCGCCTCGCCCTGCTGTGCGGGGCGGACGAGGAGGAGCGGCGCGCCCTGGAGGTGGCCTGGAGCCGGGCGGACCGCACCCGTCGCCCTCCGGTGCCGGGGCCCGACGCGGAGCCCGTGCCCGACGCGGAACCGAAGCCGGAGCCCGAGCCGGCCCTGGCGCCCGAGCCGGCCCTGGCGCCCGAGCCGGCGCCGGCCCCGGAACCTGCGTCCGAGCCCGAGCCCGAGTTGGAACCCGAGTTGGAACCCGTGCACGCGCGCGTGCCGGGCCTCCCGTCCGAGCGGCCAAGGCGCCGGTGGGGGTGGCTGGGTTTGGTCGGCGGAACGCTGGCGGTCGTGGGGACGGTGACGCTCGGAGCCGTACTCCTGCCCGGGAAGACCCAGGGGCGGGCCGCCGAACCACCGGCGCCGCTGACGTGGACGGTCGCCTCGCACCTCTGGAAGAACGGGTGCGGGCACACCTACCTCGTGGAGCGGACGGCCCCTCCCCCGCCGGTGTCGGCCGACGCGCGGAGCTGGGCGGCGGCGCAGGGGGCCGTGGACGGCGGGGAGACGCTGGTGCGGGTGTCGGTGCAGGGGAAGGGCGCGGCGGCGGTGGTGCTCCAGGCGCTGCACGTGCGGGTGGTGGAGCGGGGCGCGCCGCTGCCGTGGACCGGGTACCGGATGGGCGGCGGGTGCGGCGGGGCGGTGACGCCGCGCCGTTTCGAGGTGGACCTGGACCGGCCGCGGCCGTTGGCGCGGGCGCTGGACGGGTACGACGCCTCCGGGCAGGAGGGCCGGACGCTCCCGGCGGTCTCCTTCCCGTACGCGGTCAGCGCCGCCGAGCCGGAGGAGCTGCTGGTCTCGGCGGGGGCGGTGGGGTGCGACTGCCGCTGGTACCTGGAGCTGGAGTGGAGCTCGGAGGGGCGCCGGGGCACGGTCCGGATCGGCGACGAGGACGGCGCGCCCTTCCGGACGAGCGGTCTGCGGGGCCGCCCGGTGTGGGAGTACGACTCCGTCGGCCTCCGCTGGGTCCCCGGTGAGGTGCCCGGGGGGTGAGCGGACGTGATCTGGGCAACCCTGGGCGCCCCAGATCTGGACAGCGGCGCGAACCCACCGGTAACTTGACTGAGCAAGCGCTTAGGCACATCGCGTCAGGCATCCAGGCCCAGCACCCAGGACTCCGAAGGAGGCGGCTCGTGCGCCGTACCGTATTCAACGAGGACCACGAGGCGTTCCGGGAGACCATCCGCGCCTTCATCGAGGCCGAGGTCGTCCCCGTCTACGACGAGTGGTTCGCTGCGGGCCAGGCGCCGCGCGACTTCTACCACAAGCTCGGCGAGCTGGGCGTCTTCGGCATCAACGTGCCCGAGGAGTTCGGCGGCGCGGGCCTGGACACGCACAAGTTCGAGGCCGTCCTCTACGAGGAGACCTCCCGCGCGGGCGTGACCTTCGGCGGTTCCGGCGTGCACGTGCTGCTCGCCCTGCCGTACCTCAAGATGCTCGCCTCCGACGAGCAGAAGAAGCGTTACCTCCCGAAGTTCGTCTCCGGCGAGGAGATGTGGGCCCTGGCGATGACCGAGCCGGGCACCGGCTCCGACGTCGCGGGCATGAAGACCACCGCCAAGCTCTCCGAGGACGGCACGCACTACGTCCTCAACGGCGCCAAGACCTTCATCACCGGTGGCGTCCACGCCGACCGCGTGATCGTCTGCGCCCGTACGTCCGCCCCGACGGCCGAGGACCGCCGCTTCGGCATCTCCCTCTTCGCCGTGGACACCAAGTCCGAGGGCTACTCCATCGGCCGCAAGCTCGACAAGCTCGGCCTGCGCACCTCCGACACCGCCGAGCTGGCGTTCGTCGACGTGAAGGTGCCCGTCGAGGACCTCCTCGGCGAGGAGGGCAAGGGCTTCGGCTACCTGGGCCACAACCTCGCCTCCGAGCGCTGGGGCATCGCCTTCGGCGCCTACGCGCAGGCCAAGGCCGCCGTCCGCTTCGCCAAGCAGTACGTGCAGGAGCGCACGGTCTTCGGCAAGCCGGTCGCGCACTTCCAGAACACCAAGTTCGAGCTGGCCGCCTGCCAGGCCGAGGTGGACGCGGCCGAGGCCGTCGCCGACCGCGCCCTGGAGGCCCTGGACGCCGGCGAGCTGACGCCGGCCGAGGCCGCCAGCGCCAAGCTGTTCACCACCGAGGTCGCGCACCGCGTCATCGACCGCTGCCTCCAGCTGCACGGCGGCTACGGCTACATGAACGAGTACCCGATCGCCCGCCTCTACGCGGACAACCGCGTCAACCGCATCTACGGCGGCACCAGCGAGATCATGAAGACGATCATCGCGAAGTCGATGGGCCTGTAAGTGCCCGAAGCGCTCGACGATCTGCTCGATCTGCTCGACCTGGAGCAGATCGAGCAGAACTTCTTCCGGGGGCAGTCCCGTTCGGCCCTCGTCCCCCGCGTCTTCGGCGGCCAGGTGGCCGCCCAGGCGCTGGTGGCGGCGGGCCGGACGGTCCCCGGCGACCGGCTCGCGCACTCCCTGCACGCGTACTTCCTGCGCGCGGGAGACCCGGGCGCGCCGATCGTGTACCAGGTCGACCGGATCCGGGACGGCCGCTCCTTCACCACCCGGCGGGTCGTCGCCGTCCAGCACGGGCAGCCGATCTTCCACCTCTCCGCGTCCTTCCAGACGTACGAGGAGGGCCTGGAGCACCAGTACGACATGCCGGCCGCGCCGGACCCGGAGTCCCTGCCGACGGCGGCCGAGATGCTGCCCCGGCACCTCCCTGCGGAGGTGGCCGCGCGGCTGGTCGACGCTCGGGCGGCGGTGGACCTGCGGTACGCCGACGTACCGCCGTGGGGCTCCGTCGGGGAGCCGCGTGAGCCGCGCTCGCAGGTCTGGTTCCGTACGAACGGCAAGC
This sequence comes from Streptomyces sp. NPDC029139, assembly GCF_055564335.1. NCBI lineage: Bacteria > Bacillati > Actinomycetota > Actinomycetes > Kitasatosporales > Streptomycetaceae > Streptomyces > Streptomyces sp. NPDC029139. Next base: position 270,898 of record NZ_JBVHWN010000005.1, read on the forward strand.
TGGCCGACGATCCCCTGCTGCACGTCTGCCTGGCGACGTACGTCTCCGACATGACGCTGCTCGACTCGGTGCTCCTCGCCCACGGGCGGGGCGGCTGGGCGGTGGGCGACGTCGTCGGGGCGTCGCTGGACCACGCGATGTGGTTCCACCGGCCGTTCCGCGCGGACGAGTGGCTGCTGTACGACCAGGAGTCCCCGTCCGCCTCGGGCGGGCGGGGCCTGGGCCAGGCCCGGATCTACACGCAGGACGGGAAGCTGGCGATCTCCGTCATTCAGGAGGGTGTCGTCCGCGTCCCGCGGCGACCCTGAGACGGATCGCCCGCGTCGGCCGGGCGGCCTGCGTCAGAGCAGGCCGGACGCGTCGAGCAGGTAGTCGGTGAGCGGCTCGTAGTACCGCGGGTCCAGGACGTGGTCGTCCAGGGGGATCGTCACCTGCATCGTGCCCTCGGCCTCGCCGATGAAGAGCGCGGGGTCGTTGCAGTCGGCGTAGCCGACGGAGTCGACGCCCCGCTGGCCCGCGCGGCCCGCCCAGCCGTGGTCGGCGACGACGAGGTCCGGCCGGCCGGCCTCGCCGAGGGCGTCCAGGATCGCGTTCATCGGTTCCGGCGAATGGGTGTGCCAGAGGGTCGCGCCCCGCTCGAAGACGGCGACGTCGGCGAACTGCACGACGTACCCCTCGTCCGCGATCAGCCCGCCCGGGATCCGCACGATGTCGCAGCCCTTGGCCCGCAGGGCGGCGGCGACCCGGCTGTGGGCGTCGATCAGCGCGCCGGGGTGCCCGGTCGCGAACAGCACCCGCTCCTTGCCGGCGGCGGCCTTGCGCAGCCGCGCGGCCGCCCGGTCGAGGGCGTCGACGGTCAGCTCGGGGTCGATGGTGTCCTGCCCGGTGCGGTGGGCCGGATCGTCGTTCACCCCGCACCGCTCGGCCATGACGGCGAGCACGTCCTGCTCGTCGGTCCACCGGTCGCCCAGCTCCAGCCCGAGCCAGTAGTGCCGGTCGCCGTTGGCGAGCTTGCGGTAGTGGGAGAGGTTGTTGTCGCGCGGGGTGGCGACGTCACCTGCGATCCGGGTCCGTACAAGGTGCTCGACGAGGGCGGGGCGACTGAGTATCGGCATGGTGCTCATTCTGGAGGACCGCTACCGGTTGTGGGCAATCGTTCCGCCCTGCGGAACCGCCGCGCCCCCGGCCGGGGCGCTCTTTTCGGCCGCCAGGGCCCCGAAAGCCCCGTGAGCCAGGCGTCTGAGCAGCTCCTCCATGGCCGACCGGCCCAGCGCCGCCAGGTGCGGCGTCGAGTTCAGCAGCCCGAACACCGCGTGGACGGCCGCCCGCGCCTCGCTCTCGGAGGCCGCCGGGTACAGCTCCCGCACCACCGCCACCCACAGCTCCACGTACTGCCGCTGCAGCTGCCGGACCCGCTTGCGGTCCTCGTCCTTCAGCCGGTCCAGCTCGCGGTCGTGCAGGGTGATCAGCGGCCGGTCGTCGAGCGCGAAGTCGATGTGGCTGTCGATCAGCGACCCCAGCAGCGCCCGCGGGTCGTCCTCCCCCTCGCCGACCCGCAGCCGCCCGCCGTCCAGGAGCCGTTCGCTGATCCCGACGAGCAGCTCCGCCAGCATCGCGTCCTTGCCCGCGAAGTGCCGGTAGAGCCCGGGACCGCTGATGCCGACGGCCGCTCCTATCTCGTCGACGCCGACGCCGTGGAACCCGCGCTCGGCGAAGAGGCGAGCGGCCTCTTTGAGGATCTGCTCGCGTCGCGTGGGGGCGTCGGTCCTGGCGGTGGTGGTCATGGAAACGATTCTAGACAATGCGGTTAGCGGTCGTTAACCTGACCGACATACGTTAACGCTCATTAACCGAGCAAGGGAGCTCGAGGGATGCAGCAGGCACCTGTGCTGACGAGCGCGGCGGATCCCGCGTCGGCGGCCTGGCAGGCCAACGAGGCGGCCCACGAAGAGCTGGCGGCGACCCTGCGCGCCAAGCTCGCGGCGGCCGCCCTCGGCGGTGGCGAGAAGGCCCGCGCCCGGCACACCGCGCGCGGCAAACTCCTGCCGCGCGACCGCGTGGACACGCTTCTGGACCCGGGCTCGCCCTTTCTGGAGCTCGCCCCGCTCGCCGCGAACGGGATGTACGGCGACCAGGCCCCGGCCGCCGGTGTCATCGCCGGCATCGGCCGGGTCTCGGGCCGCGAGTGCGTGATCGTCGCCAACGACGCGACCGTCAAGGGCGGCACGTACTACCCGATGACGGTGAAGAAGCACCTGCGGGCCCAGGAGGTGGCGCTGGAGAATCGTCTCCCCTGCCTCTACCTCGTGGACTCCGGCGGCGCCTTCCTGCCCCTGCAGGACGAGGTGTTCCCGGACCGCGAGCACTTCGGCCGGATCTTCTACAACCAGGCCCGGATGTCCGGCGCCGGCATCCCGCAGATCGCGGCGGTCCTCGGCTCCTGCACGGCCGGCGGCGCGTACGTCCCCGCGATGAGCGACGAGGCCGTGATCGTACGGAACCAGGGCACGATCTTCCTCGGCGGGCCGCCGCTGGTGAAGGCCGCGACCGGCGAGGTCGTCACGGCCGAGGAGCTGGGCGGCGGCGAGGTCCACTCCCGCACGTCCGGCGTCACGGACCACCTCGCCGAGGACGACGCGCACGCGCTCCGTATCGTCCGCAACATCGTCGCCACGCTCCCCGAGCGCGGCCCGCTCCCCTGGTCGGTCGAGCCGGTCGAGGAGCCGAAGGTGGACCCGGCCGGCCTCTACGGCGCGGTGCCGGTGGACTCCCGCACCCCGTACGACGCCCGGGAGGTCATCGCGCGGATCGTGGACGCCTCCCGCTTCCAGGAGTTCAAGGCGGAGTACGGGCAGACGCTGGTCACCGGCTTCGCCCGGATCCACGGACACCCGGTCGGGATCGTCGCCAACAACGGCATCCTGTTCTCCGAGTCCGCCCAGAAGGGCGCCCACTTCATCGAGCTGTGCGACCAGCGCGGCATCCCGCTGCTCTTCCTGCAGAACATCTCCGGCTTCATGGTCGGCAGGGACTACGAGGCGGGCGGCATCGCCAAGCACGGCGCCAAGATGGTCACGGCGGTGGCGACCACGCGCGTGCCGAAGCTGACCGTGGTGGTCGGCGGCTCGTACGGCGCGGGCAACTACTCGATGTGCGGCCGGGCGTACTCCCCCCGCTTCCTGTGGATGTGGCCCAACGCCAAGATCTCCGTCATGGGCGGCGAGCAGGCCGCGTCCGTCCTCGCGACGGTCAAGCGGGACCAGCTCGGCGACGAGTGGAGCGCGGAGGAGGAAGAGGACTTCAAGGCCCCGATCCGCGCGCAGTACGAGAACCAGGGCAACGCCTACTACGCGACGGCGCGGCTCTGGGACGACGGGGTCATCGACCCGATGGAGACCCGCCAGGTGGTGGGCCTCGCCCTGACGGCCTGCGCCAACGCGCCCCTGGGTGATCCCCAGTTCGGCGTCTTCCGGATGTGAGGGACCAAACGATGCGGCAGATGTTCGACACAGTCCTTGTGGCCAACCGGGGCGAGATCGCGGTCCGGGTCATCCGCACCCTGCGCGCGCTCGGCATCCGCTCGGTCGCGGTGTACAGCGACGCGGACGCCGAGGCCCGTCACGTACGGGAGGCGGACACGGCGGTACGGATCGGGCCGCCGCCGGCCTCCGCGTCGTATCTGTCGGTGGACGCGCTCCTCGACGCGGCGCGGCGGACCGGGGCCCAGGCGGTCCACCCGGGTTACGGCTTCCTCGCGGAGAACGCGGGCTTCGCCCGGGCGTGCGCCGAGGCGGGCCTGGTCTTCATCGGCCCGCCGGCTTCCGCGATCTCGCTGATGGGCGACAAGATCCGGGCGAAGGAGACGGTACGGGCGGCGGGCGTGCCGGTCGTGCCGGGCGCCGCCGACCCCGAACTGGAGGCGGCCGCCCGTGAACTGGGCGCACCGGTCCTGCTGAAGCCCTCGGCGGGCGGCGGCGGCAAGGGCATGCGCCTGGTGCGCGACCTGTCGACGCTGACCGACGAGATCGCGGCGGCGCGGCGCGAGGCGCGGTCGTCGTTCGGCGACGACACGCTGCTGGTGGAGCGGTGGATCGACCGCCCGCGCCACATCGAGATCCAGGTGCTGGCGGACGCCCACGGCAACGTCGTGCACCTCGGTGAGCGCGAGTGCTCGCTGCAGCGGCGCCACCAGAAGATCATCGAGGAGGCGCCCAGCGTCCTGCTGACCCCCGAGATCCGCGCGGAGATGGGCGCGGCGGCGGTGGAGGCGGCGCGGTCCTGCGGTTATGTCGGCGCGGGCACGGTGGAGTTCATCGTGCCGGGCGTGGACCCCTCCTCGTACTACTTCATGGAGATGAACACCCGGCTCCAGGTGGAGCACCCGGTGACCGAGCTGATCACCGGCATCGACCTGGTGGAGTGGCAGCTGCGGGTGGCGGCGGGCGAGGAGCTGTCGTTCGCCCAGGCGGACGTCCGTCTCGACGGCTGGGCGATCGAGGCCCGGATCTGCGCGGAGGACCCTTCCCGCGGCTTCCTCCCGTCGGGCGGCACGGTCCTGTCCCTGAACGAGCCGCAGGGCGACGGGGTGCGCACGGACTCGGGCCTGTCGCGGGGCACGGAGGTCTCCAGCCTCTACGACCCGATGCTCTCCAAGGTGATCGTCCACGCGAACGACCGGTCCACGGCGCTGCGCAAGCTGCGCGCGGCCCTCGCGGACACCGTCACCCTGGGCGTCCCGACGAACGCCGGCTTCCTGCGCCGCCTGCTCGCCCACCCGGACGTCGTCTCGGGCGACCTGGACACGGGCCTGGTGGAGCGCGACGCGGAGGGCATGGTCCCGGACGGCGTCCCGGAGGAGGTGTACGCGGCCGCGGCGGCCGTACGGTTCGCGGGGCTCGCCCCGACGCCCCGGGACGGCTGGACGGACCCGTTCTCGGTGCCGAGCAATTGGCGCCTGGGCGGCCGGCCGGCGCCGCTGCCCTTCCCCCTGCGAGTGGCGGGACTCGAACCCGTCATGGTCGAGGCGCCGAAGGGCGCCCGGGTCACGGACACCTCCGTCACGGTCACGCTGGACGGCGTCGTCCACCACTTCCACCGCAGCGGCAACTGGCTCGGGCGCGACGGCGACTCCTGGCACGTGCAGGACCACGATCCGGTCCAGGCGTCCCTCAGCGGCGCGGCCCTCGGCGGGGCCGATGCGCTCGCCGCGCCCATGCCCGGGACGGTCACCGTCGTGAAGGTGGCGCTCGGGGACGAGGTCGAGGCCGGGCAGAGTCTGCTCGTCGTCGAGGCGATGAAGATGGAGCACGTCATCTCCGCCCCGCACGCCGGCACCGTCACCGAGCTGGACGCCGTCCCCGGCGCCACCGTCGCCATGGACCAGATCCTCGCCGTGGTGACCCCGAGGGAGGAATCATGACCACGGGCCTGCCCATGACCGTGCCCGCCCCCGGCCTCCCCGCCCGGGTGAGGATCCACGAGGTCGGACCGCGCGACGGGCTGCAGAACGAGAAGACCGTCGTACCGACCGCCGTCAAGGCCGAGTTCGTCCGCCGGCTCGCCGACGCGGGGCTCTCCACGGTCGAGGCCACCAGCTTCGTCCACCCGAAGTGGGTGCCCCAGCTCGCCGACGCGGAGGAGCTGTTCCCCCTCCTCAGGGGGACGCCGGCCCGCCTGCCGGTGCTCGTTCCCAACGAGCGCGGGTTCGACCGGGCCCTGGCTCTCGGGGCCCGCGAGATCGCCGTCTTCGCCTCCGCCACCGAGTCCTTCGCCAAGGCCAACCTCAACCGGACCGTCGACGAGGCCCTCGCCATGTTCGAGCCGGTCGTCACCCGTGCCATAGAGCAGGGCCTCACCATCCGCGGATACCTCTCGATGTGCTTCGGCGACCCGTGGGAGGGCGCCGTCCCCGTCGAGCAGGTCGTCCGGGTCACCAAGGCCCTCGCCGACATGGGCTGTGACGAGCTGAGCCTCGGCGACACCATCGGTGTCGCCACCCCGGGCCACGTCCGGGCCCTGCTCCAGGGCCTCGACGAGGCCGGTGTGCCCGTCTCCCGTATCGCCGTGCACTTCCACGACACCTACGGGCAGGCGCTCTCCAACACCCTCGCCGCGCTGCAGCACGGCGTGACCACCGTCGACGCCTCCGCCGGCGGCCTCGGCGGCTGCCCGTACGCGAAGAGCGCGACGGGCAACCTCGCCACCGAGGACCTCGTGTGGATGCTCGACGGCCTCGGCATCGAGACCGGGGTCGACCTGGCCGCCCTCACCGCCACCAGCGTGTGGATGGCCGGACAACTGGGCCGACCGAGCCCTTCCCGTACCGTTCGCGCCCTCTCCCACAAGGAGTCCTGATCATGTCGCTCGACCACCGTCTCTCGTCGGAACACGAGGAACTGCGCCGTACCGTCGAGGAGTTCGCCCACGACGTCGTCGCGCCGAAGATCGGCGACTACTACGAGCGCCATGAGTTCCCGTACGAGATCGTCCGCGAGATGGGCCGCATGGGTCTGTTCGGGCTCCCCTTCCCGGAGGAGTACGGCGGGATGGGCGGCGACTACCTCGCGCTGGGCATCGCCCTGGAGGAACTGGCCCGCGTCGACTCCTCGGTGGCCATCACCCTGGAGGCGGGTGTCTCCCTCGGCGCGATGCCGGTCTACCGCTTCGGCACCGAGGAGCAGAAGCAGGAGTGGCTGCCCCGGATGTGCTCGGGCGAGATCCTGGGTGCCTTCGGGCTGACCGAGCCGGGCGCCGGCTCGGACGCCGGCGGCACCCGGACGACGGCCGTGCGGGACGGCGACGACTGGGTCATCAACGGCTCGAAGTGCTTCATCACCAACTCGGGTACGGACATCACCGGTCTGGTCACGGTCACCGCCGTCACCGGCCGCAAGCCCGACGGCCGGCCGCTGATCTCCTCGATCATCGTGCCCTCCGGCACCCCGGGCTTCACCGTGGCCGCCCCCTACTCCAAGGTCGGCTGGAACGCCTCGGACACCCGCGAGCTGTCCTTCGACGACGTCCGCGTGCCGGTCGGGAACCTGCTCGGTGAAGAGGGCCGCGGTTACGCCCAGTTCCTCCGGATCCTGGACGAGGGCCGGATCGCGATCTCGGCGCTCGCGACCGGGCTCGCGCAGGGCTGTGTCGACGAGTCGGTGAAGTACGCGAAGGAACGGCACGCCTTCGGCCGGCCGATCGGTGACAACCAGGCGATCCAGTTCAAGATCGCGGACATGGAGATGCGGGCGCACATGGCCCGGATCGGCTGGCGTGACGCGGCCTCCCGGTTGGTGCTGGGCGAGCCCTTCAAGAAGGAGGCGGCGCTGGCGAAGCTGTACTCCTCCACCGTGGCCGTGGACAACGCCCGCGAGGCGACCCAGATCCACGGCGGCTACGGCTTCATGAACGAGTATCCGGTGGCCCGCATGTGGCGCGACTCCAAGATCCTGGAGATCGGCGAGGGCACGAGCGAGGTCCAGCGCATGCTGATCGCACGGGAGTTGGGCCTCTCCGCCTGACCTGAGGAGCCCGCCACCGAAAAGCCCGTCACCCGGCCTGGGGTGACGGGCTTTTGCCTTGCCCGTGGCATGTGACATACGCCCCAGGGCCCCGCCTCTACTGATCCACCTGAGGTTAGGCTAACCTTCCCTCGACTTGCCCAGGCCGAACCCGGCACGTACGAAAGCGACCTCTCCATGCCCAGCAACGCCCGAGCCACTCATCTCACCCGTCGCGGTCTGCTCGCAGCCGGCGGCGCCCTCGGGCTGGGCGCCGCGCTCGCCGCCTGCGGCACCGAGACGAAGGGCGGCACCTCCTCCGGCGCCTCCGAGAAGGCCGGCCCGTGGAAGTTCACGGACGACCGCGGCACGGCCGTCGAGGCGAAGTCCACCCCGAAGAACATCGTCGCCTTCACCGGCATGGCCGCCGCCCTCAAGGACTTCGGCATCGAGGTCAAGGGCGTCTTCGGCCCGACCTACGTCGAGGACCCGAAGACCAAGGAGAAGAAGCCGGACGTCCAGGCCGGCGACCTCGACATCACCAAGGTCAAGGTCATCGGCAACGTCTGGGGCGAGTTCAAGATCGAGGAGTACCTCAAGCTCAACCCCGACCTCCTCATCACGGACATGTGGGAGAAGAACGACCTCTGGTACGTCCCGGCGGAGCAGAAGGACAAGATCCTCAAGGTCGCCCCGAGCGTCGCCCTGTGGGCCTCCGACAAGTCGATGCCGGCCGTGCTCCAGCGCCACGCCGACCTCGCCGCCTCGCTGGGCGCCGACGTGAAGACCAAGCAGATCCTCGCCGACAAGGCCCGGTTCGAGGCCGCCGCCGAGCGCGTCCGCCAGGCCGCCAAGGGCAAGAAGGACATCAAGGTCCTGATCGGCTCCGGCTCTCCCGACCTGTTCTACGTCTCCACCCCGGTCCGGCCGACGGACACGCTCTACTTCAAGGAGCTGGGCGTCAACCTGGTCGTTCCCACCAAGCTGGACCAGGGCGGCTGGTTCGAGGGGCTGAGCTGGGAGAACGTCGACAAGTACAAGGCCGACATCATCATGCTCGACAACCGCACCTCGGCCCTGCAGCCCGAGGCCCTGAAGGCCAAGCCGACCTGGGCCGCGCTGCCCGCCGTCAAGGCCGGTCAGGTCATCCCGCGCGTGACCGAGCCCATCTACTCCTACGCCAAGTGCGCCCCGCTCCTGGAGGACCTGGCGAAGGCTCTGGAGAACGCGAAGAAGGTGGCCTGACCCCATGACGAACGCCGAGACCGCCCCGTTCCAGTTCTTCTCCCTCCAGGTCGACCGGACGAGGCGGCTCGGCCCGTCGCTGGTCCGGGTCACGTTCACCGGAGAGGACCTGAAGACCTTCGCCTCCGGCGGACGCGACCAGTCGCTCTCCCTCTTCCTGCCGCACCCCGGCCAGGACGCCCCCGTCCTGCCGCCGCTGGACAACCCGGACATGTACGCGATCCTCGGCGCCTGGCGCGCGATGCCGGACGACGAGCGGGCCGTGATGCGCTCGTACACCGTCCGCGAGCAGCGCACGGAGCCGCGGAACGAGGTCGACATCGACTTCGCCCTCCATGAGGACGGCGGCCCGGCCTGCCGCTGGGCGCAGCACGCCGCGCCGGGTGACCGGGTCGTCGTGCTCGGTCCGGCGGTCGCCGCGAACACCGGTGTCCGCTTCCAGCTGCCGGACGGCGCCGACTCCGTGCTGATCTGGGCGGACGAGACGGCCCTGCCGGCCGCCTCGGCGATCCTGGAGTGGCTGCCGGCCGAGACCCGCGCCCACGTCTACCTCGAAGTCCCCTACTCCGGGGACCGCCAGGAGCTCGCGACGCAGGCCGACGCCACCGTCACCTGGCTCGTCCGGGAGGAGGGGGCGCCCTCCGCCGTGGACGCGGTGCGCGCCGCCGAGCTGCCGGGCCGGGACCCGTACGTCTGGATCGCGGGCGAGTCCGGTGCGGTGAAGGCGCTGCGACGGCACTTCGTCCGGGAGCGCGAACTCGACCGGCGGCGCGTCACGTTCGTCGGCTACTGGCGCAAGGGCCTGTCCGAGGACGCCCTGCGCGAGGTGCCGGACGAGACGCAGGAGGACGCGTAACCGCGTCGCTCCAACTCGCACGACGACCCTCCGTCCCCTCGTGGACGGGGGGTCGTTGCGTGTGAAACTTAGGTTAGGCTAACCTAAGTCAAACCGATCGAGCCCCGTTCCCGGGAGGACCCCCCACATGCGCTCGCACCTGCTCAACGACGCCACGGCGGAGAGCTACCGGCGCTCCGTCACCGAAGCAGTCGAGCGGGTGGCGGACAAACTCGCCGCGACGCGACGTCCGTTCACCGGTGTCACCCCGGCCGCGCTGGCGCCCACCGTCGACGCCGTCGACCTCGACAAGCCGCTCGGCGACTCCGCCGCGGCACTCGACGAGCTGGAGAGCGTCTACCTGCGTGACGCCGTCTACTTCCACCACCCCCGCTACCTGGGCCACCTCAACTGCCCGGTCGTGATCCCGGCGGTCGTCGGCGAGGCCGTCCTCTCGGCGGTCAACTCCTCCCTCGACACCTGGGACCAGAGCGCGGGCGGCACCCTCATCGAGCGCAAGCTCATCGACTGGACCACCGGCCGCATCGGCCTCGGCCCCGCCGCCGACGGCGTCTTCACCAGCGGAGGTACGCAGTCCAACCTGCAGGCCCTGCTCCTCGCCCGCGAGGAGGCCAAGACGAAGGACCTGGCGAAACTCCGCATCTTCTCCTCCGAGTGCAGCCACTTCAGCGTCCAGAAGTCGGCCACCCTCCTCGGCCTCGGCGCCGACGCCGTCATCTCCATCCCGGTCGACCGGACCAAGCGCATGCAGTCCGTCGTCCTCGCCGCCGAGCTGGAGGCCTGCCGCGCCGAGGGCCTGACCCCGATGGCGATCGTCGCCACCGCCGGCACCACCGACTTCGGTTCGATCGACCCGCTGCCCGAGATCGCCGCCCTCGCCGCCGAGTACGGCGCCTGGATGCACGTCGACGCCGCCTACGGCTGCGGACTCCTCGCCTCGCTCACCCGCCGCCACCTCCTGGACGGCATCGAGCGAGCCGACTCCGTCACCGTCGACTACCACAAGTCCTTCTTCCAGCCGGTGAGTTCCTCCGCCGTCCTGGTCCGCGACGGCGCCACCCTGCGCCACGCGACGTACCACGCGGACTACCTCAACCCGCGTCGCACGGTGGCGGAGCAGATTCCCAACCAGGTGGACAAGTCCCTGCAGACCACGCGCCGCTTCGACGCGCTCAAGCTGTGGATGACCCTGCGCGTGATGGGCGCCGACGGTGTCGGACAGCTCTTCGACGAGGTCTGCGACCTGGCCGCGGCCGGCTTCGAGCTGCTCGCCGCCGACCCCCGCTACGACGTGGTCGTCGAGCCGCAGCTGTCGACCCTCGTCTACCGCTACATCCCCCAGGCCGTCACCTCCCCCGCCGAGATCGACCGGGCCAACCTCTACGCCCGCAAGGCGCTCTTCGCCTCCGGCGAGGCCGTCGTCGCCGGCACCAAGGTCGACGGCCGCCAGTACCTGAAGTTCACCCTGCTCAACCCCGAGACCACCACGGCGGACATCACCGCCGTCCTCGATCTGATAGCCGGCCACGCCGAGCAGTACCTGGGAGAGACCCTTGTCCACGCCTGATACGACCGACACGTACGACTTCATCGGCATCGGGCTCGGTCCGTTCAACCTCGGCCTCGCCTGCCTGACCGAGCCCATCGACCAGCTGAACGGTCTCTTCCTGGAGTCCAAGCCGGACTTCGAGTGGCACTCCGGAATGTTCCTGGAGGGCGCGCACCTCCAGACCCCGTTCATGTCGGACCTGGTCACGATGGCCGACCCGACCTCCCCGTACTCCTTCCTCAACTACCTGAAGGAAAAGGGCCGGCTCTACTCGTTCTACATCCGCGAGAACTTCTATCCGCTGCGGACCGAGTACGACGACTACTGCCGCTGGGCCGCCGCCAAGCTGAGCAGCATCCGCTTCTCCACGACCGTCGCCTCCGTCTCGTACGACGAGGCCGCGGAGGTGTACGTGGTGGCGACCGAGGGTGGAGAAACGTTCCGCGCCCGCCGGATCGTGCTCGGCACCGGCACCCCGCCGTACGTCCCCGAGTCCTGCCAGGACCTCGGCGGCGACCTGATCCACAACTCGCGCTACCTCCAGAACAAAGAGGCGCTGCAGAAGAAGAAGTCGATCACCCTGGTCGGCAGCGGCCAGAGCGCGGCGGAGATCTACTACGACCTCCTGTCCGAGGTCGACGTCCACGGCTACCAGCTCAACTGGGTGACGCGCTCCCCCCGCTTCTTCCCGCTGGAGTACACCAAGCTCACGCTGGAGATGACCTCGCCGGAGTACGTGGACTACTTCCACGCGCTGCCCGAGCAGACCCGCTACCGCCTGGAGACCCAGCAGAAGGGCCTCTTCAAGGGCATCGACGGTGAGCTGATCGACGCCATCTTCGACCTGCTCTACCAGAAGAACCTGGCCGGCCCGGTCTCCACCCGGCTGCTCACCAACTCCGCGCTGCTCTCCGCCGCGTACGACGACACGAGCGGCTCGTACACGCTCGGCTTCCACCAGGAGGAGCAGCAGAAGGACTTCACGCTGGAGACCGAGGGCCTGATCCTCGCCACCGGCTACCGGTACGCCGTCCCCGCCTTCCTCGAGCCGGTCAGGGACCGCCTCAGGTGGGACGGACAGGGCCGCTTCGACGTGGCCCGCAACTACTCGATCGACACGACGGGCCGCGGCGTCTTCCTGCAGAACGCCGGCGTGCACACGCACTCCATCACCTCGCCCGACCTGGGCATGGGCGCGTACCGCAACGCGTACATCATCGGCCAGATGCTGGGCTCCGAGTACTACGCCGTCGAGAAGACCATCGCTTTCCAGGAGTTCGCCGTATGAGCATCCGCTTCCGCCCCCTCGATCCGCTCGCGGACGCCGAACTCATCCACCCCTGGGTCACGCACCCCAAGGCCGCCTTCTGGATGATGCAGGACGCGAAACTGGAGGACGTCGAGCGCGAGTACATGGCGTTCGCCGCCAACCCGCACCACCAGGCGTTCATCGGCCTCGTGGACGAGGTGCCCGCGATCCTCATGGAGCGCTACGACCCCACCCAGCTGGAGCTGGTCGGTCTCTACGACCCGCTCCCCGGCGACGTCGGCATGCACTTCCTCGTCGCGCCCACCGACACCCCCGTGCACGGTTTCACCCGCCAGGTCATCACCGCCGTGATGCACGAGCTGTTCGCCGACCCGGCGACCGAGCGGGTCGTCGTCGAGCCGGACGTCCGCAACACCGCCGTCCACGCCCTCAACGCGGCCGTCGGCTTCGTGCCCGAGCGCGAGATCCAGAAGCCGGAGAAGAAGGCCCTGCTGAGCTTCTGCACCCGCGCACAGTTCGAGACCGCCGTGGGAGCCACCGTATGAACCCCGTGGCGCACCTGACCCCGGCCCGCTGGGCCGACGCCAACCGCGCGCTGATCCGCAAGGGTCTCGCCGAGTTCGCCCACGAGCGGCTGCTCAACCCGCAGGAGCTGGGAGAGAGCCGTTACCGGGTCCTCAGCGACGACGGCGCGACCGAGTACCGCTTCACCGCCGACCGCTTCGCGCTGGACCACTGGCAGGTCCACCCCGAGTCGATCAGCTGCCACCGGGGCGAGGAGCGGCTCCCGCTGGACGCCCTGCGGTTCATCACCGAGCTGCGCGGCGCGCTCGGCCTGAGCGACGAGATCCTGCCGGTCTACCTGGAGGAGATCTCCTCCACCCTGGCCGGCACGGCCTACAAGTCGACCAAGCCTCAGGTCAGCTCCGCCGAGCTGGCGCGCGCGGACTTCCAGGCGATCGAGACCGGGATGACCGAGGGCCACCCGTGCTTCGTCGCCAACAACGGCCGGCTCGGCTTCGGCGTGGACGAGTACCGCGCGTACGCCCCCGAGGCCGCGAGCGAGATCCACCTGATCTGGCTGGCCGCGCGCCGGGACCGCACGACCTTCACGGCCGGTGCGGGCATCGAGTACGAGACGTTCATCCGCGCCGAGCTGGGCGACCGCGCGGTCGACGGCTTCGCGGCGACCCTCGCCGAGCGGGGCCTGGACCTGGCCGACTACCTGCTGATGCCGGCCCACCCCTGGCAGTGGTGGAACAAGCTGTCGGTCACCTTCGCCGCCGAGGTCGCCCAGGAGCGCCTGGTCTATCTGGGCGAGGGTGACGACGCCTACCTGGCCCAGCAGTCGATCCGTACCTTCTTCAACGCCTCCGACCCGTCCAAGCACTACGTCAAGACGGCGCTGTCGGTCCTCAACATGGGCTTCATGCGGGGCCTCTCGGCCGCGTACATGGAGGCCACGCCGGCGATCAACGACTGGCTGGCCCGGCTGATCGAGTCCGACTCCGTCTTCGCGGCGGCACGCTTCTCGATCATCCGCGAGCGGGCGGCGGTCGGCTACCGGCACTTGGAGTACGAGGCGGCCACCGACCGCTACTCCCCCTACCGCAAGATGCTCGCCGCGCTCTGGCGCGAGTCGCCGGTCCCGTCCCTCGCCCAGGGCGAGCGGCTGGCGACGATGGCCTCGCTGCTCCATGTCGACCACGCGGGCGCGTCGTTCGCCGGCGCGCTGGTCAAGAACTCGGGCCTGGCGCCGACGGAGTGGCTGCGCGGCTACCTGGACGCGTACCTGCTGCCGCTGCTGCACAGCTTCTACGCGTACGACCTGGTCTACATGCCGCACGGCGAGAACGTGATCCTGGTCCTCGACGAGCGGGGGGCGGTCGGCCGGGCGATCTTCAAGGACATCGCCGAGGAGATCTGCGTGATGGACCCGGCCGCGGTCCTGCCGCCGGCCGTGGAGCGGGTCCGGGCCGAGGTCCCCGAGGACATGAAGCTGCTGTCGATCTTCACGGACGTCTTCGACTGCTTCTTCCGCTTCCTCGCGGCGACGCTGGCGGCGGAGGGCGTGCTCGACGAGGACGACTTCTGGCGGGCGGTCGCGGAGTGCGTGCGCGACTACCAGGAGTCGAAGCCGGAGCTCGCCGAGAAGTTCGAGCGGTACGACATGTTCGCGGAGACCTTCGCGCTCTCCGCGCTCAACCGCCTCCAGCTGCGCAACAACAAGCAGATGGTGGACCTGGCGGACCCGTCGGCGGCGCTCCAGCTCGTCGGCGACCTGGTGAACCCGATCGCGCGCTTCGCGCGCTAGGAGACGCCCCTGAGACCGGCGCGGGTCCGGCGGAGTACGGTCCTCCGCCGGGCCCGCGCTTCGTTCTACTCAGCCGCGGGCCACGGGACCTGCGGCGAGCGGTAGTAGTCGATGCCGAGCGCCTCGAACCGCGGCCCCTGCTCCGCGAGCCGCGCCTTGTACCGCTCCCAGTCGTGCGTGGCCGCCGGGGACCAGCCGAGTTCGGCCACGCCCGGCAGGCGCGGGAAGGTCATCTGGTCGATGTGGGCGTCGGTGGAGATGGTCTCCGTCCACAGCGGCGCCTCGACGCCGCGTACGGCCGACTCCGGCGCGCCGGGCAGGTAGGCGGCCGGGTTCCAGTCGTAGGAGCGCTGCACCTCGACGTAGCCCGCCCAGGCCAGGCCGAGCTTGGTGTCCTTCGTGTACTTCATGTCGAGGTAGACCCGGTCCGCGGGCGAGAGGATCAGCCCGGTGCCGTTCCGCGCCGCCGCGGCGACCTGCTCCTTCTCCGCGGGGTTCGTGCGGTCGAGTCCCCAGTACTGCGCGAGGGCGCCCTTCGCCGGGGTCGCACCGGTCAGCTGGTGCCAGCCGATGACGGTCTTGCCGTACTTCGCGACGATCGGCTGGACCCGCTTCATGAAGGCGACGTACTCCACGTGCGGGGTGGAGTGCGCCTCGTCTCCGCCGATGTGGAGGTACTTTCCGGGGGTCAGCGCGGCGACCTCGCGGATGACGTCGTCCACGAAGTCGTACGTGATCTCCTTCGGGACGCACAGGGAGCTGAAGCCGACGTTGGTGCCGGTGTAGAGCGGCGGGGCCACGCCGTCGCAGTTCAGCTCGGCGTACGAGGCGAGGGCCGCGTTGGTGTGTCCGGGCAGGTCGATCTCGGGGACGACCTCCTGGTGGCGGGAGGCGGCGTAGCGGACGATCTCCTTGTAGTCGTCCTTGGTGTAGTGGCCGCCGGGCCCGCCGCCGACCTGGGTGGAGCCGCCGTAGGTGGCGAGCCGGGGCCAGGAGTCGATCGCGATGCGCCAGCCCTGGTCGTCGGAGAGGTGCAGATGCAGCTTGTTGATCTTGTAGAGCGCGAGCTGGTCGATGAAGCGCTTGACCTGGTCGACGGTGAAGAAGTGCCGGGAGACGTCGAGCATCGCCCCGCGGTAGGCGTAGCGCGGGGTGTCGGTGATGGTGCCGCCGGCGACCTGCCAGGGCCCGGGCTGGACGGTCTTCTTCTCGACGGCCGCCGGGAGCTGCTGGCGCAGCGTCTGCACGCCGCGGAAGAGTCCGGTGGGCCGATGGGCCGTCAGGGTGATGCCGAGGGGGCCGGACTGGAGCCGGTACCCCTCGTCGCCGAGGGCCTTCTCCCCGGAGAGGCGGAGCCGGATGCCGCCGCGGGCCGCGCGCTCGTCGAGGACGGGCAGCGGGTGGCCGGTGGAGGGGCGCAGGATCCCGGCGAGGTAGTCGGCGACGGCGCGGGACTCGCGGGAGTCCTCGTCGACGCGGATGGGCGTGGCGGCGGTGATCGTGTACGGCGCTCCGCCGGGCGCGACGGACGCGGGGGCGGGCACGATGTGGCCGAGCGGGCGGAGCGCGGTTTCGGCGGCGGGAACGGGCACGTGGGCGGCTCCGACACATGAGATGCCGGCCGCCGCCAGGAAGAGGAGGGTGCCGAGCACACGGGGAAGCGTTCTGCGCTGTCTCACAGACTTGGTCCCTTTCGACGGACTTCACGGCTGTGGATATGCGTATCCGAACAGTCACCATCCGTACCGTGGACCACTTGCATGGTCAAGGTGTAGACCAATTTCGCTCCGCAATACCGTGATCATGGAGGGCTCTGCCCGATTTCGGGCAGGATTCTTGCGAAGTCACCCGGGTACCCCTCAGTATTCACGGGTGCTCGAACGCCGCCCGTCGCATGACGACCTCATCGACCACCTGGTGCGCAGCACCGCGCTCCAGCGCGGTGAGGCCGCCCGGGTGATCCTCGACGTGCTGGCGTACTTCGACGAGTCGACCGAGGACTTCGTCCGCCGCCGCCACCGCGAGCTGCAGTCCGGCGGCGCGGTGAACGCCGAGATCTTCGAACGCATCGCGGCCGAACTGCCGCACCGCGCCGTGGCGCCCCCGGAGCTTTCGCTCCGGCAGCTGCGCCGCATCGTCTACGGCTGAGCACGCCCACTACCTTGGAGGGGTTACACCTTTATGTGCGGAATCGTCGGTTACATCGGAAAGCGTGACGTGGCCCCGCTGCTGCTGGAAGGTCTGCAGCGGCTGGAGTACCGGGGGTACGACTCCGCCGGCATCGTGATCACCAGCCCGAAGGCCGCCGGCCTGAAGATGGTCAAGGCCAAGGGCCGGGTCCGCGACCTGGAGGCTCGTGTCCCCAAGCGCTTCACCGGCACCACCGGCATCGCGCACACCCGCTGGGCCACCCACGGCGCCCCGAGCGACATCAACTCGCACCCGCACCTCGACCCCGAGAACAAGGTCGCGGTCGTCCACAACGGCATCGTCGACAACGCCCAGGAGCTCCGCGCCAAGCTGGAGGCCGACGGAGTCGTCTTCGCCTCCGAGACCGACACCGAGGTCATCACGCACCTCATCGCCCGCTCCCAGGCCACCACCCTGGAGGAGAAGGTCCGCGAGGCGCTCAAGGTCATCGACGGCACCTACGGGATCGCCGTCATGCACGCCGACTTCAGCGACCGCATCGTGGTGGCCCGCAACGGCTCCCCGGTCGTCCTCGGCATCGGCGAGAAGGAGATGTTCGTCGCCTCCGACGTCGCCGCCCTGATCGCCCACACCCGCCAGGTCGTGACCCTCGACGACGGCGAGATGGCCACCCTCAAGGCCGACGACTTCCGTACGTACACGACCTCGGGCGCCTCCACGACGGCCACCCCGGAGACCGTGGAGTGGGAGGCCGCCTCCTACGACATGGGCGGCCACGACACGTACATGCACAAGGAGATCTCCGAGCAGCCCGACGCGGTCGACCGCGTGCTGCGCGGCCGGATCGACGACCGCTTCTCCACCGTGCACCTCGGCGGCCTGAACCTGGACGCCCGCGAGGCCCGCACCATCCGCCGGATCAAGATCCTCGGCTGCGGCACCTCGTACCACGCCGGCCTCATCGGCGCCGGGCTCATCGAGTCCATGGCCCGCATCCCCGCCGACGCCGAGCCGGCCTCGGAGTTCCGCTACCGCAACCCGGTCGTGGACCCCGACACCCTCTACATCGCCGTCTCCCAGTCGGGTGAGACCTACGACGTGCTGGCCGCCGTCCAGGAGCTCAAGCGCAAGGGCGCCCGCGTCCTCGGCGTGGTCAACGTCGTCGGCTCGGCGATCGCCCGCGAGGCCGACGGCGGCGTGTACGTGCACGCCGGCCCCGAGGTCTGCGTCGTCTCCACCAAGTGCTTCACCAACACGGTCACCGCGTTCGCGCTGCTCGCCCTGCATCTCGGCCGCATCCGCGACCTGTCGGTGACCGACGGCAAGCGGATCATCGAGGGCCTGCGCAAGCTGCCCGCGCAGATCAGCGAGATCCTCGAGACCGAGGACGAGATCAAGAAGATCGCCGCGGAGTACGCGGGCGCCCAGTCGATGATGTTCATCGGCCGCGTGCGGGGCTACCCCGTCGCCCTGGAGGCCTCCCTGAAGCTCAAGGAGATCTCCTACATCCACGCCGAGGCGTACCCGGCCTCCGAGCTGAAGCACGGCCCGCTCGCGCTGATCGAGCCGGCCCTGCCGACGGTCGCGATCGTCCCCGACGACGACCTGCTGGAGAAGAACCGCGCCGCCCTGGAGGAGATCAAGGCCCGCAGCGGCCGCATCCTCGCCGTCGCGCACCAGCCGCAGGCGAAGGCCGACCACACCATCGTCGTGCCGAAGAACGAGGACGAGCTGGACCCGATCCTGATGGGCATCCCGCTCCAGCTCCTCGCGTACCACACGGCGCTCGCCATGGGCCGCGACATCGACAAGCCGCGCAACCTGGCCAAGTCCGTCACGGTCGAGTAGCAGCCCTCGGGGCCTGTCCCCCCGACGACTCGACCACGGCCGGGAAGCGGCCTGTCCCCGCCCCCGGCCGGACACACAGCGGTCCCTGTGCACATCACCCGTGCACAGGGACCGCTGCTTCTTCTCCCGGGGCTCGGCTCACCTCCGGGTCACCTGCCGCGCGCGTCGGCGGTCGACCGTGCTCCCCTTCGGTGCACTCGCCCCTGCCTCAGCCGGCGGCCGGGGCTCCCCTGCCCGCCCCGCTCCTCAGCGACATCGGCCAGTGGGCGACCGCCGCCGTCGCGCCGTACCAGGCCGCGAGGCCCGCGACCGCCGCGACCCAGCCGCCCGCCTTGGCCAGCCCGCCGTTGTCGGCGAGGGCGCCGATGCCGAGCAGCAGCAGCGCGACGAACAGCAGCCCGTACACACCCTGTCCGAACAACCCGCTGCCCGCGGCCGCCATGGTCAGCGTGAGCGCGAGCAGAGCCCACAGCAGCAGGAAGAGACCTGCCGCCTCGGCCGACGTGCCGCCGCCCGCCCCGGTCCCCCAGGTGAACCAGAAGGCGCCGAGCGCCGCATGGGCCGTGCCCGTACCGCCGTCGCCGGCGTGCAGGGCGAGCAGACCGACGAGGAAGAGCGCGACGCCACCGACCCAGGTGGCGAGGGCCGCGGCGTCGGAGGCCGCGACGTTGTCGATCACGCCGGTGCTGCCGATGCCGAAGGCCAGCAGGGTCAGTCCGAGCGCGAGGTGGCCGAGAGTGGAAGTGGTGTTTCCCGCGGCGACGTCTTTGTCCACGGCGGGCTCCCTTCAAGTGCGCAGTTGTGCTGCGTGAGCTGCTTGTTCCGGTGAATCTTTAAGTACCCTTCACAAGCGCACAAATCACCTGCCGGAGGCAGAATTTATCCTCAGGCCAAGGGAGTTGACGAAGCGTCGGAGAACCGGAGCGCCTGCCCGGCGCTCAGGGAATGACGATCACGGGACGCTGCGCGCGCTTCGCGAGGCGTCCGGCCACCGAGCCGAAGATCCGGCCGACGATGCCGTGGGTGGAGCCGACCACGATCGCGTCGGCCGAATACTCCCGGCCGACCTCCTCCAGCTCGTGACAGATGTCGCCGCCGCGCTCGACGAGGATCCAGGGGACCTCGGCGAGGTAGTCGGCGCAGGCGAGCTCCAGACCGAGCACCTCGGTGCGGTGGTCCGGCACGTCGACGAAAACCGGCGGCTCGCAGCCCGCCCAGACGGTGGTCGGCAGCCGGTTGGCGACGTGCACGATGATCAGGCCGGAGCCGGAGCGGCGGGCCATGCCGATGGCGTACGCGAGGGCCCGCTCACTGGAGGTCGAGCCGTCGAAGCCGACGACCACTCCGTGCCGGAAGGCGGGGTCGCAGGAGTGGCGTGGCTGTTCCACCGCAAGGGGGTCGACCGTGGAGTCGGCGACGCGCTTGCGGTCAGCGGGTTCGGAGGATTCGTGACCGGCCATCGGTGTCTCGGCGAAGGGGATCCTGGTGGAGAGGGAACGAGGAAGAACGTCGTACGGAACAACGGTCGGCGGTGGAGCTGTGTCCGGGAATCATCTTCCCAACCCCATACCCCCAAGGGTACGGCGACACTCCTCTCCTGCCCAGAGCCGTCATGACCGCACGAGGCGATCGCGCGGCGCCCCAGGGAGCATGCACGAGCCCGTCCCGATATGGCAATGCCGGTTGTGCCCTACAGGTGTCGGTACGGGGGCCGAACGGGCGCCCCTCGCAGTGACCGGAACGTTCCGCTCCTCGTTGCCCACAGGTCCAGTCACCGTCGCAGGGAGCCCGCCCGTGCCCGCACCATCGGCCGCCGCCACCTCCACCGCCACCCCCACCACCGTCGTCCCCTCCCCCTCGCCCTCCTCCGGACCGGCCCCCTCCGCCTCACCCGGCCGGCGTCGCCGTCAGGAGCCGTCGCGAAGGAGCGGAGCCACGACGGGCGCGGCGAGCGCGGCCGGCGAGGCGGGCGCGGCGAGCGCGGCGGCGGAGTCGGCGGGTGACGTCGTCCGCTGGGCGGTCTTCTGCTGTGTCCTCGTTCCGGTCGTCCTCGTGGTCTACGGCACCTCGCTCGGCGGGGCGGCCGGGACGGCGGTCGGGCTCGCGGCGGTGACGGCGGTGTGCCGGGTGCTGCTGCGCCGCGCGGAGCGCGGTCTGCGCGCCGAGGCCGCGCGGCCCCGGTCACGGCGCTCGCCGGGCGGGCGGAACGGCCGACGGAGCTGACGAACCCCCCCGTAGAGCTGACAGGTTCGCACACCCACACCCGTATGTTTTAAGCCAACTTCCACTCACCGGCGAGTCCTTGGCGGAACACCCCCTCAACCCCGGTGCCACCAGGCATGAAAGCCCCTGCGCGGGCGCTCGCACCCTACGGGGACGGGCCATGCGCGCACGGCGCACTTCCCTGCGCGGCCCGCGAGTGGAACGCTTCCTGATCGAATGCTTCGCGCCAAGTTGCCTTGTCGACAATGTGCCGGATGGAGAACTTGTCACGCCGGCGCCACGGAACACAGTAGATTCGATCATGGGTATCGAAGACTGGGGTCTCGTGCAAAACCGAGGGGAAACGTGCAGGAGCGACAGGACCAGGGAGACGCGAACACCGAGGGGGGCTTAGCGTCATGAGCCAGGACTCCGCCGCACCGGAGGCCGCACGGAAGCTTTCCGGGCGCCGCCGTCGCGAAGTCGTCGCGGTGCTGCTGTTCAGCGGCGGCCCCATCTTCGAGAGCTCCATCCCGCTCTCCGTGTTCGGAATCGACCGGCAGGACGCCGGAGTGCCCCGCTATCGGCTGCTCGTGTGCGCCGGCGAGGACGGCCCGCTGCGGACCACAGGGGGCCTCGAACTGACCGCGCCGTACGGCCTGGACGCGATCAGCCGGGCCGGCACCGTCGTCGTACCGGCCTGGCGGTCGATCACCTCGCCGCCACCGCCGGAGGCACTCGACGCGCTGCGCCGGGCACACGAAGAAGGGGCCAGGATCGTCGGGCTGTGCACCGGGGCGTTCGTCCTGGCCGCCGCCGGACTGCTGGACGGCCGGCCGGCGACGACGCACTGGATGTACGCGCCGACGCTCGCCAAGCGCTATCCGTCGGTCCACGTGGACCCGCGGGAGCTCTTCGTCGACGACGGGGACGTGCTGACGTCGGCCGGCACCGCGGCCGGCATCGATCTGTGTCTGCACATCGTGCGGACCGACCACGGCGCGGAGGCCGCGGGCGCCCTGGCGCGCCGCCTGGTCGTCCCGCCGCGGCGCACCGGCGGTCAGGAGCGCTATCTCGACAGGTCTTTACCGGAGGAGATCGGCGCCGACCCGCTCGCGGAGGTCGTCGCCTGGGCGCTGGAGCACCTTCACGAGCAGTTCGACGTGGAGACGCTCGCCGCCCGTGCGTACATGTCACGGCGTACGTTCGACCGCCGGTTCCGCTCGCTGACGGGGTCCGCCCCGCTCCAGTGGCTGATCACCCAGCGGGTGCTGCAGGCCCAGCGGCTGCTCGAGACCTCGGACTACTCCGTCGACGAGGTCGCGGGCCGCTGCGGCTTCCGCTCCCCCGTGGCGCTGCGCGGCCACTTCCGCAGGCAGCTCGGCTCCTCGCCGGCCGCCTACCGGGCGGCCTACCGGGCGCGGCGGCCGCAGGCCGAGACGGCGACGTCGGTGCTCGACCCGGTCGTGCCCTCGCAGGTCTCGGTCCCCCGGCGCCCCGGCGGACCGCTGGAGCCGGGTAAGCCGCCGTCCGACCTGTACGCCACCGGCCGCCCGGCCCTGCCGGGCCAGCGCAGCGCCCCCTAGGGGCAGACCGGACCGCAGACTGGACGCAGGCGGACCGCGGACCGGACCGCGCGCCACAAGTCGCGCAGCTGGAACCGACGGGCGCCGTGGGAGACCTCCCGCGGCGCCCGTCGGCGTCTCGCGCCCCGGGCCCAGTCCGCCGGGCACCCCCTAAGGTAGGGCGCATGAACGATCGCATGGTGTGGATCGACTGCGAGATGACCGGGCTCTCGCTGACGGACGACGCACTCATCGAGGTGGCCGCACTGGTCACCGACTCGGAACTGAACGTGCTCGGCGAAGGGGTGGACATCGTGATCCGCCCGCCGGACGCGTCCCTGGAGACCATGCCGGAGATCGTGCGCCAGATGCACACGGCCTCGGGCCTCCTCGACGCGCTGGCCGGGGGGACGACCCTCGCCGACGCCGAAGCCCAGGTACTCGCGTACGTGCGCGAACATGTCAAGGAGCCCCGCAAGGCCCCGCTGTGCGGGAACTCGGTCTCCACCGACCGCGGTTTCCTCGCCCGTGACATGCCGGCTCTGGAGAACCACCTGCACTACCGGATCGTCGATGTCTCCTCGGTCAAGGAGCTGGCCCGCCGCTGGTACCCGAGGGCGTACTTCAACAGTCCGGAGAAGAGCGGCAACCACCGGGCGCTCGCCGACATCCGCGAATCCATCGCCGAGCTGCGCTACTACCGCGAGGCGATCTTCGTCCCGCAGCCCGGACCGGACTCGGACACCGCGAAGCAGATCGCCGCGCGGCACGTGCTGCCGGCGGAGTGACGTCCCGCTCGGAATGACCTTCCGTTCGGAATGACGTCCCCGTCGGAATGACCTTCCGCTCGGAACACCTCCGGCTCGGAACACCTCCGGCTCGCGCCCGACGCAATGCGGGCGCGAGCACCCGCTCGGACCCTGTAGACTTCTTCTCGGCCGGTCGGGGAAACCTTCGGGAAAACCGCCGGTCGTGGTGGGTATAGCTCAGCTGGTAGAGCACCTGGTTGTGGTCCAGGATGTCGCGGGTTCGAGTCCCGTTACTCACCCTGAAGATCGAGGCCCCGGTTCGCGAGAACCGGGGCCTCTTTCGTTCCCGGGCAACCGAACCCGGCCCGGCGGCCACTGTGAGGTACGCAACGCTCTCTCCCCCCAGGAGGAACCGTGCAGTACCCGCACCCCCGCCCGCATCCCCGCCCCCACCGGCCCCGCGCCCTGCTCGCCGCCCTGTGCGCCGGGGTCGTCGCCCTCGCCGGGCTCACCACCGGCGCCGGGAGCGCGTCCGCCGCCACCGCCCGACAGGTGGAACGGCTCGACCGGGGCGTGGTCAGCGTCCACACCGGGACCGGCAACCTGGTGAGCTGGCGCTGGCTGGGCACCGACCCGGACGGCGTCGCCTTCAACGTGTACCGGGCCGGTACGAAGGTGAACGCCACGCCCGTGACCGCGTCCACCAACTACTTCCACGCCGGCGCGCCCAGCCATGCCGACTACACCGTCCGCGCCGTCGTCGGCGGGGTCGAGCAGGCCGACTCGGCGCACGCCGTCCAGTTCCGCGCGGGATACAAGGACGTGCCGATCAGCGCCCCGGCCGGCGGTACGACACCCGACGGGGTGGCGTACACGTACGAGGCCAACGACGCGTCCGTCGGTGACCTCGACGGGGACGGCGCCCTGGACTTCGTACTGAAGTGGCAGCCGACCAACGCCAAGGACAACTCGCAGTCCGGATACACCGGCAACACGATCGTCGACGGCATCCGGCTCGACGGGACGCGGCTGTGGCGGATCGACCTCGGCCGCAACATCCGCTCGGGAGCGCACTACACGCAGTTCCAGGTGTACGACTACGACGGCGACGGCCGGTCCGAGGTCGCGATGAAGACCGCCGACGGGACCGTCGACGGGCGCGGCACGGTCATCGGCAGCGCCTCCGCCGACCACCGCAACAGCGGCGGATACGTGCTGGCCGGGCCCGAGTACCTGACCATGTTCGACGGGCGCACCGGGGCCGCGCTGGGCACCACCGGCTACGTCCCGGCGCGCGGCACGGTCTCCTCGTGGGGCGACGGCTACGGCAACCGGGTCGACCGATTCCTCGCCGGCACGGCCTACCTGGACGGGGCCCGGCCCTCGCTGATCATGGCGCGGGGGTACTACACGCGGTCCGTGATCGCCGCCTGGGACTGGCGCGGCGGGCAGTTCACCCGCCGCTGGACCTTCGACTCGTCGAGCTCCACCAACGCCGGTAAGGGATACGACGGGCAGGGCTCGCACAGTCTGTCCGTCGGTGACGTGGACGGCGACGGCAGGGACGAGATCGTGTACGGGTCGATGGCCGTCGACGACAACGGCAGTGGCCTGTGGACCACCCGGACCGGACACGGCGACGCCCAGCACCTCGGGGACCTCGACCCGGGCAGGGCGGGGCTCGAGTACTTCAAGGTGTCCGAGTCCGCCTCGCAGCCCGCCGAGCTCTACATCGACCCCGCGAACGGCACCGTCCGCTGGCAGCTCGGAGCCTGCTGCGACAACGGACGTGGGGTCGCCGGGGACATCCACGCCGGCAACGACGGCGCGGAGGTGTGGTCCTCGTCCGACACCTCGATACGGGACGAGGCCGGGGCAGCCAAGGGCCGCGAACCCTCGTCCGCGAACTTCCTGAGCTGGTGGGACGGCGACACCTCGCGCGAACTCCTCGACGGCACCCGCGTCGACAAGTACGGCACGGCCGGTGAGACCCGGCTGCTCACCGGAGCGGGCGTGGCCTCCAACAACGGCACGAAGGCCACGCCCGCGCTCTCGGGCGACATCCTCGGCGACTGGCGCGAGGAGGTGGTGTGGCGGACGAGCGACAACACCGCGCTGCGGATCTACTCGACGCCGTACGAGACGGGGACGCGGATCACGACCCTGCTGCACGACCCCATGTACCGCACGGGGCTCGCCTGGCAGAACACCGCCTACAACCAGCCCCCGCACCCGAGCTTCCACATCGGCGGGGGCATGCGGACCGCGCCGCGGCCGCTGATCACGACCCCGTAGGACGGGCGAATCCGGCCGGTCGGGCGTGGGTGCGCCCCCACCCGCTGCTCCGGCCGGCCGAGCCGACGCGTGAAAACTCACCCATTTCTGTGGCCCATTTCTGTAGCGAGCGCTATGAAATCTGCTGTACGGTATTTCCGTAACGCTCACTACAGATCTGGGGGGACCTTCCGATGACGACTTCCGCGCGCGCTCTTTTGCTCGCCCACGGGTCCGGCGGGACCATCGAGGCCAACTACGGCCCGATCAGGGAGACACTGGCCTCCGGTGGCCGCCAGGTCGTCGGTTTCGATCTGCCGGGCACGGGCCAGGCACCGCGGGCGACTTCGCCGCTCGAACTGGACGCGCTGGCGGACGGACTGGTGGCCGCCGCCGACGCCGCCGGGGTGGTCCGCTTCGCGGTCTCCGGCTACTCCCTGGGGACGACGGTCGCGATCCGCGCCGCGGTCCGGCACCCGGACCGGGTGACCGCCCTCATACTGACCGCGCCCTTCGCCGCCGCGGACCACGCGCTCCGTCAGACGTCCCTGCTCTGGCGGGACCTCGCGGCCGACGGGCAGCGTGAACGGGTGGCCCGCCTCCTGGTGCCGCTGGTCCTCACCCCCGCCATGCTCGGCCCGCTGACACCGCAGGCCGTGGAGGAGATCGTCCTCATGACGGCCGAGTCGGTCCCCCCGGGCACACCGGAACACGCGGACCTGGTGGCACGGGCGGACGTCCGGGACGACCTGGCGGCGGTGACCGTACCCACCCTGGTCATATCGACGACCGAGGACCGCCTGGTGCCCCCCGCCCTGCACCGCGCGGTCGCCGCCGGCATCCCCGGCGCCCGCCTCACCGAACTGTCCACCGGCCACGCGCCGTTCGCGGAGAACCCGGCGGTGTGGGGGAAGCTGATCGACGAGTTCCTCGGCGAGGTGGAGGGCTGAACGGCTCCAGGCCGGCGGCGACAGTGCCCACTCCGCAGAGCGCGAGGCGTGTCGAGAACTTCTTCACTACGCCGGCGCGGAGGCTCCCCGACGCGACGGCGGTCATGTCCTAGCGGTAGGCGGAGAACGCCTTCGTGAAGGCCAGCGGCTGCTGGAGGATCGAGGAGCAGGTGGCGTCCGCGTGGTTCACCGCGCCCGCCGCGCATTGCTTGTCGCGGGTCGAGGACCACATCGAGAGCCAGCCGATGCCCTTGGACCTGGCGAAGTCCACCAGCTGGGTGGCGTCGTCGACCCGGAAGATCTCGGTCGTGACGTCGTTGACGCCGATCATCGGGGTGACCGCGACGGCCTTCCAGGCAGCCGCGTCTGACAGGCCGAGCACGCCCTTGATCTGGGCCTGGGTCGCGGTCGCCGCCTGGATCGCGTACTGCCCCATGTCGCCGCTGTAGGCCGGTCCGTAGTCCATCGCCATGATGTTGACGGCGTCGACGCGGACGCCGTTCCTCTTCGCGTCGGCGAGGAGGTCCACGCCCGGCTGGGTCAGGCCCTCGGGCATGACCGGCAGGGTGAAGGAGACGTCCAGGCCGGGGTGGGACTTCTGGAGCTGGGCGATGGCCTGCGAGCGGCGGGTGTTGGCGGCGGTGTCCGGCAGGGCCGCGCCCTCGATGTCGAAGTCGACCTTGGTCAGCTTGTACTGATCGACGACCTTGCCGTACGCGGCGGCGAGGTCGGCGGAGGTCGAGCAGTTCAGGGCCAGTTCGTGACCGGCGGCGCCGCCGAAGGAGACCCGGACGTCGCCGCCCTTGGCGCGCAGTGCGCCGATCTGGGCGGCCACCTTGTCGTCGGCGAGGTCCGTGACCCCGCCCCACAGGGGGGCGCAGGAGCCGCCGGAGGTGATGAAGGCGAGGTTGAACTCCTTCACACCGGTGGCGTCGGCGGTCGCGAGCAGGTCGTACGTCGGGTAGAGGGAGGTGTCGACGTAGGGCGCGTACTTCGCGGAGGCGCCCGGGGCGCCGGTGACGGTCGCCGTGGGCTTCGGGGAGGCGGTGGCGGTCGCGGTGGGCTTCGAGGTGGGCGTCGCCGAGGTCGACGGAGTGGCCGACGGCGTGGCCGTGGCGGTCGGCTGCCCGGTGGGACGGCCGCTCGGCGTCGGGGTCGCGCCCCCGACAGAGCAGCTCGCCTTGTTGATCAGGCAGTTGGCGGGGTCGCCCGCCGTGCCGGACGCCGAGGTCACGAAGCCCACGGTGACCGACTGGCCGGGAGCGAGCTCCTTGTTCCAGCTCGCGGGCTTCACGGTGACGTGCCGGCCGGAGACGGTGTGCTCGCCGTTCCACAAGGACCCGATGGTCGTCCCGGCGGGCAGGTCGAACTCCAGCGTCCAGCCCCCCGACTGGACGCTGGAGGTCTCGTTGGTGACGACGTACTGACCGGTGTAGCCACCGTCCCAGGAGCTGGTCCTGGTGTACGCGGCGCCGACGGCCGCCGCCTGGGCGGTGCCCGTGAGCGCGAACGCCACGCCCCCGGTCACCGCCGCGGCGACGACCACGCCGATGGCCTTGGTCCTGGCGCTCGTCCTGCGCCGGTGCGAACTGGGTCCCATCGCGTGCCTGCCTCTGTGTGCCGGGGGTGGGGAAGGGGTGCGGCAGCACGCTAGCGAGCGGGAACCGGACAAATGCCTACGGGGAGCGCCGGTTGAGGATCCTTAGGCTCCGCTTAAGGAAGGCATCGGGTCCGGGAAAGGTTCAGAGCTCCGCGGCCCGCCGGGCGCCCTGACCGGGGCGCTTGCGGCGCCCCCGCCGGCCGTGGCGGAGACCCGCTCCGCCGGAGCGGCGGCCGTCCAGGCCGATCCAGACGCGGACCTCCGTGCCGCCGAGCACCGAGTGCCCGATGCGCACGTCTCCGCCGGTGGACTCGGCCATCCGGCGCACGATGTCGAGGCCCAGGCCGGTGGAGCCGTCGCGGTGGCCGCTGTTGCCGCGGGCCAGCGCGGCGGCCGGGTCGGCGATACCGGGACCGGCGTCGGAGACGAGGACGATGACGGCGTCGTCGCCGTTGTGGACGTCCACGGAGAAGGCCGTCCCCTCGGGGGTGTGGCGGAAGACGTTGCCGAGCAGGGCGTCGAGCGCGGCGACGAGTTCGGGACGGGCGACCGGGATGCGTACCGGGCGTTCGATGCCCGCCACGCGTACCTTGCGCCCCTCGTCCTCGGCGAGCGCGGACCAGAAGTCCATGCGCTCCCGTACGACCTCGGAGGCGTCGCAGCCCGCGCCGGGGCCGGTCGCCTGCGTCTGCGGCTTGGCGTCCCTGGCCGTGCGGATGATGGTGTCGACCTCGCGCTCCAGCTGCGCGACGGCGGCCCGGGTCTGCTCGGCGGCCGGACCGGAGCCGAGCGAGGCCGCGTTGAGCCGGAGCACGGTCAGCGGGGTGCGCAGCCGGTGGGAGAGGTCCGCGGCCAGTTCCCGTTCGTTGGCGAGGAGCTGGACGACCTGGTCGGCCATCGAGTTGAAGGCGATCGCCGCCGACTTGAGCTCCGGCGGCCCCTCCTCGGGAACGCGCGCGCCCAGCCGGCCCTCGCCGAGGTCGTGGGCGGCGCCCGCGAGCCGCTGGGCGGGCTGGACCATACGGACGCCGAGCCGGTCGGCGACGGCGACGGAGCCGATGATCAGTGCGATACCCACGCCGGCCAGCACGAGCCAGGCGGTCGCGACGCCGTTGGTGACCTCGCCCTCGGGGACGAAGAGTTCGACGACGGCGACCTGTCCGGAGCCGAGCGCGGTGGGCTGGAGCAGCACGGAGCCGCCCTCCACCTCGGCGATGGTGGCCCGCCCCAGCTCCCGGGTGGTCCGCAGGTCCTTCTCGTCGGCCCGTCGGGTGCCGATCTCCAGCGCCTTCCTGCCGGGCTCGTCGGCCGAGGAGGCGGTCGAGGCGTCGGCCGGGACATGGACGGCCATCCGCCCGGCGGCGCCGTCCTCGGTGGTGGCCACCGCCCGGTCGAGTTCCTCCCGGTCGGTGGTGATCGCGAGCACGGGTGCTAGCCCGGCGGCGCGCCGCTCGGCGTTGGAGAAGGCGCGGTCGCGCGCCATCTCCTTGACGACGAGGCCGAGCGGTACGGCGAAGGCGACGACGACCATGGCGGTGACGGCCAGCGCCACCTTGACCAGAGCCCATCTCACGGCTGGAACTCCTGGTGCTCGCGCGGCGGTTCCAGCTTCACGCCCACCCCTCGCAGGGTGTGCAGGTAACGGGGGCGGGCGGCCGTCTCGCCCAACTTGCGGCGGAGCCAGGACAGATGGACGTCGATGGTCTGATCGTCCCCGTAGGACTGCTGCCAGACCTCGGCGAGCAGCTCCTTGCGCGGCACGACGACCCCGGGCCGCCCGGCGAGGAAGGCCAGCAGGTCGAACTCCCGGCGGGTCAGGTCGAGCTGGGTCCCGTCGAGCTCGGCCTGGCGCCGCAGGGGGTCGATCGACAGACCGCCGACCTGGATCACCCGCGAGGGCGGCGCCTCCCCGGCCGCGGTGCGTGAGCGCCGCAGCACGGCGGCCATCCGCGCCGACAGGTGCTCCACGGAGAAGGGCTTGGTGAGGTAGTCGTCCGCGCCGTCGTTGAGGAGCCGGACGATCTCCGTCTCGTCGTCCCGCGCGGTCGCGATGATCACCGGTACGTCGGTGATGCCGCGCAGCATCTTCAGCGCCTCGGACCCGTCCAGATCGGGCAGTCCGAGGTCCAGGATGACCACGTCGAAACGGAGATGGGCGACCTCGCGCAGCGCCTCCAGGGCCGTGCCGACGCTCCGTACGGTGTGGGAGGCGTCGGTCAGATGCCGGATGAGGGCCGAGCGCACGAACTGGTCGTCCTCGACCACGAGCACACTTGCCATGGCCCGCACCGTACGCCATGTGGGGGAACCCGGACCCTGGGGGACGCCTCCGCGGACGGTGGTGCAGTATGGCCCGGATGCGGAGAGGACTCGTTCACGCCATGGCGTGGTCGCTCGCCACGGGCGCGGCGGTCACGCTCTCGTGGTGGGGTGTGCACACGGTGCTGGCCGGCACGGTGTACGACCCGCCGCGCGCCCTGCCCATTCCGGCCGGCACCACCGACGGACCGGCCGCAGGCGGCGATCCGCAGTCCTCGTCCACCCAGCGGCCGAAGGCCCCGTCGACCGCCCCGTCGACCGAGCCCGCACCGAGCGACTCCCCCACCACCTCCTCGCCGTCCCCCACGCCCTCGCGCAGGCCGGCCGCCACCAAGCCGCCCGAGGACGGCGGCACCGTCAAGAGTTACGCCGTCGACGGCGGCCGGGTGGTCTTCGACCTCGGCGCGACCTCGGCGGAGCTGGTCTCGGCGACGCCGTCCTCGGGCTGGCAGATGCAGGTCTGGAAGCAGCCGACCTGGATCCGGGTCACGTTCACCAGGGACGGCCGCGAACTGTCCGTCTTCTGCGTCTGGCACGACACCGCGCCCCGGGTGGAGATCGAGGACCGGTAGGTACGCCAGGGCTCCAGGGGGGGCGTACCGCGAAAGTCCCGCCCGGCCCGCGAGCCCGGCGAACTCGGCGAGCCCGGCGAGCCCGGCGAGACGCCCTTAGCGGAAGACCGACGCCGGCGGTACGGGCGAGGGCTTGGCGCTGGCGTCGGTGACCGGGGCCGCTCCGCCGGTGAAGTCGGCGAGCGCCCGGCCGTGCTCCACCCGGCCGGCGTGCGGGTCCGTCGCCACCCGGCGGGTCAGTTCGGCGACGGGCAGCTCGCGGTCGGAGGCGAGCAGCACGGCGTTGCCGAAGCGGCGGCCGCGCAGCACGGTCGGGTCGGCCGTGAGCGCGAGCTCGGGGAAGACGGCGGCGGCGGTGGCGATCTGGCCGCGCAGATGGGTCAGCGGCGGGCCGTCGGCCAGGTTGGCGGCATAGAACCCGCCGGGCCTCAGCGCCCGGCGGACCTCGCCGAGGAACTCGGTGCTGGTCAGATGCGCCGGGGTCCGCGCCCCGCTGAACACATCGGCGATGATCAGGTCCGCCCAGCCGTCCTGGACCTTGGCGAGGCCCGCCCGCGCGTCGATGGACCGGACCCGGATGCGGGCGGACGTGTCGAGGGGCAGTTCGCGGCGGACGAGCTGGACCAGCGGCCCGTCGAGTTCCACGATCTGCTGCGTGGAGCGGGGCCGGGTGGCGGCGATGTAGCGGGCGAGGGTGAAGGCTCCGCCGCCGAGGTGGACGGCCTGGAGGGGCCGGTTCGGCGGGGCGGCGAGGTCGGCGATGTGGCCGAGGCGTCGCTGGTACTCGAAGGAGAGATGGGCCGGGTCGTCGAGGTCCACGTGCGACTGCGGGGCGCCGTCGATCAGCAGCGTCCAGCCGCGGGACCGCTCCCGGTCGGGTATGAGCTCCGCGAGTCCGCCGTCGACGGCCTCGACGACGGCGGCGGCCGCTGCCGCCTTCTCACGTGTTCTGTTCCTGGCCACGAGCCCCATTATCGGCGTTCGCGGCGATGTCCCGCCCGCTCAGCGGCAGCCGTCGGCCGCCTCGATCAGGCGGGCGGCCTGGCCGAGGGCCTCGCGCAGCACCGCGGGGTCGGTGACCTGGCCGGTGTCCCCGGGGGGCAGCAGCCAGCCGGCGGGGCGGGGCGTGTCCCCGGCCGGCTCGGGGAGCTCCGGCAGTACGGGGAGGCGCAGGCCCCGTCCCGAGGTCTGCGTACAGGCGCTGCCCGGCATGTCCCAGCCCTCCGCCGTGCCGGGCGGGACGAGGAAGCCGAGGGTGTCGCAGGCCCCGTCGTGCAGCACCGGGCCGACGACGGGGGCTCCGCCGCGGCGCAGGATGTCCACGGCTTCCAGGCCCTGCCGGACCGGGACGGTCACCAGGTCGCAGGGGGTGGCGTGCGGGGCGCTCGCGTCCGGGGTGGGTACGTGGCGTGCGGTCGACTGCGATCCGATCTCCAACAAGGGGACCCCTCCTTGCTCCTGAGAAGACACGTTCCGTCTCTCCGCATGGTTCAACGCCCGTACGCGTCAACGGCTACGGCGGCACGCCGCCGCAAAGGATGGCAGTTCATGGCAGATCACGCGTGAGATATCCGATTTGTAGCCAAACTCTGCGTATGCGTGCGGTCACAGCAGGTACGTTCTTGCCCCGCCGGAACACCGGCAGCACCAGGAGAGGGCTCGGCCATGGCGATGTCACGGGCAGTTCCCAATCTCGCCTTCCGCAGGCTCCGCGGACAGCACTCGCCGGCGGAGTTCGCCGCGGCGGTCCGCCGGGCGGCGCGGGAGATCGGCGAGCAGGTCGCCTGCGACGCCCGCTACATCGGACGTGTGGAGGCGGGGGAGATCCGCTGTCCCAACTACGCGTACGAGCGGGTGTTCCTGCACATGTTCCCCGGTCTCGGCCTGGCGGACCTGGGCTTCTCGGCGCGGGAGGCGGTACGCGGCCGACGGCACGCCGCCTCGGCCGGGGCACCGCCCCCACCCGCCGTCACGACCCGGAACGATGAGGAGAGCGACGTGCTGCGTCGCGCATTCATGACGAGCGGCACCGTCACCATGGCGGCCGTTTCACTGGGATTCGGCGGCACCGCCGCGGCGATCCCTTCCCCTCGGGGAGCCCACCGGATCGGCGAGACCGAGGTCCGGGCGGTCGAGGAAGCCGTACGGCAGATCCGGCTGCTCGACGACCGGCACGGCGCCGAGGGGCTGTACAAATCCGCCGCTCAGCCCCTGCGGGCGGCGTACGCCCTGCTCGACGCGGGCACGGCGGCCCGGCGCTCCACCGAGGACCGGCTGCACGCGGGCGCGGGCGAGCTGGCCCTCTCCGTCGGCTGGCTGGCCCATGACTCCGGCCGCCTCGAAGACGCCCGCTCGCACTACGCGGAGGCACTCGCCACCGCGCGCGTGGCCGGCGATCCGGCCCTGGAGGCGCACGCCTTCTGCAACACGTCGTTCCTTGCCAGGGACGCGGGGCGGTACCGGGAGGCGGTCCGGGCGGCCCAGGCCGGTCTGCGGGCGGCGCAGCCGCTCTCCTCGGACCGGCTTCTGTCGCTGCTCTGTCTGCGGGAGGCGGGCGCCTGGGCGGGGCTCGCCGACCGCGCCGCCTGCGAGCAGGCGCTGGGCCGCGCGCACACCCACTTCGCGCGGGGGCAGAGCGACAGCGACCCGGAGTGGATGTCCTTCTTCGGGGAGCCGGAGATGGAGGCCCTGGAGGCCCAGTGCTGGTCGACGCTGGGCGACTGGAACCGCGCGGTCCGCCACGCCCACCGGGCGACGGTCCTCCAGAACCCGCACTTCGCCCGGAACCTCGCGCTCTACCGCGCCCAGCTGGCGAGCGACCTGGCCCAGGCGGGCCGCCCGGACGAGGCGGCGGCGGAGGCCCGCCGGGTGGTGGACTCCCTGGACGGCGTCCAGTCGTCCCGTGTGCGCACCATCCTGACGGAGACCCGCCGGGTCCTGGCGGCTCATTGAGTCCTGGCGCGGCCGGTCGTGCGCCCGGCGCCGCTGGTCACCGCACCCCGGCGCGGCCGGCCAGGGTCACTCCATGTGGCCCGTGTCGTTCCAGCGCTCGAGCGCCGGAGCCCCGTACGCCCAGCCCAGTACCGACAGGCTCGTCGGATCGAGGCGGACGCGGGCGCCGAAGGAGATGTCCTCGCCCAGCCAGCGCGCCGCTATCGTGCGCAGGATGTGCCCGTGGGCGAAGACCAGCACGTCCCGCTCCGCCGACCGCGCCCACTCGACGACCTCGTCCGCCCGCGCCGAGACCTGCGCCAGGCTCTCGCCGTCCGGCACGGCGTCACGCCACAGCAGCCAGCCCGGACTGAGTTCCTGGATGCGGGGCGGGGTCAGCCCCTCGTACGCCCCGTAGTCCCACTCCATGAGCGCGTCCCACTCCTGGGCCCGCTCCCCGAAGCCGGCGATGTCGCAGGTCTCCCGCGCGCGTGCCAGCGGACTGGTGCGGATCTCCACGTCCGGCAGGCCGTTCCAGGGCGCCCTGTGCAGCCGCTCGCCGAGCAGCTTGGCGCCGCGCCGGCCCTCGTCGAGCAGGGGGATGTCCGTCCTGCCGGTGTGCCGGCCGAGCAGCGACCATTCGGTCTGGCCGTGCCGGGCGAGCAGCATGCGCGGTGCCATGAAGGGGCTCCAGAGGTTCACGTTTCGGATGCACACCCATCATCCCGCACGTGAACCGACGGCGACGCGGGGGCAACCTCCGTCCTGTTCCCGGCGTCCCTTCCCTCGGTCGAACAAGGGGGGACCGGGCATGGGAAGGCCGCGCTGGTGGGCGGAAGCGCTACTGATCGGTGTCGTG
The DNA here is from genome assembly GCF_055564335.1 of Streptomyces sp. NPDC029139. NCBI lineage: Bacteria > Bacillati > Actinomycetota > Actinomycetes > Kitasatosporales > Streptomycetaceae > Streptomyces > Streptomyces sp. NPDC029139. The sequence continues at coordinate 305,648 of NZ_JBVHWN010000005.1, forward strand.
TACGCGGCGTACTCCTGCGGCCGGCTGCTCGCCCGCGGTGACGTGCGGAGCGCCGTCGATCACGGTCTGGCCATCCTCGACCTGGAGAAGGCCCTCCACCTGAACGCCGAGCACCCGCTCAACCGGCTCTTCACCGAGACACCCGCCCTGGCGATCCCCGCCGACTTCGCGTACGCCTCCCTGCACTACCTCGTCACGCCGGCCGTCCTGGTCTGGCTCTTCCGCCGCCACCCCGGCCGCTACCGGGCCGCCCGCACCTGGCTGATGCTCTCCACCCTCCTCGGCCTGGTCGGCTTCACCCTGCTGCCCACCTGCCCGCCCCGGCTCCTCGACGCCCGCCACGGCTTCGTCGACACGATGGCGCAGTTCAGCTCGTACGGCTGGTGGGGCGCCGAGGCCAGCGCGCCGCGCGGGATGGGGGCGATGACCAACCAGTACGCGGCCATGCCGAGCCTGCACGTCGGCTGGGCCCTGTGGTGCGGGGTGCTGCTGTGGCGGTACGGGCGTACGCCGCTGCTGAAGGCCCTCGGCGTCGCCTACCCGCTGCTCACCACGGTGATCGTCATGGGCACGGCGAACCACTACTTCCTCGACGCGGTCGCGGGGGCGGCCGTGATGGGGCTCGGACTGCTGCTCACCGCGCCCGCGCTGCGCCTCGCGCACCGGGTGCGCGCCACCCCGCACCCGGGCAGGGCCCCGCTTGTCAGTGGCGGATGGGAGACTTCCGCGGGTGAGCGAATCCCTGGGCAGCGGAGCTCCTCGACCTCCGCAGACGACACTCCGGCACCGGCTCGCTGAGCTGCGCGGACCGGCGGTGGTGCCGCATCCGCTGGACGCGCGGGCGTTGGCGGCGCTGGCCGCCAACCCCGGTTGCCGACGGCGTGCGCTGCTCGACGGCGCCGGGGTCGACAAGGCCGCCCTCGCCTCGAAGCTGGGCTCGCCGGCGGCGTTCGGGCAGTCGCAGTTCGCGTTCATGCGGGGCAACGCCTTCGAGGCGAAGGTCACGGCGGACGGCGGGCGCGAGCTGCTGCGTCTCCTCGGCATCGAGGAGCCCGGGACGGTGCGGGTGCCGGATCTGGCCGCGGCCGGGCCCGAGGGCCGGACGGCCCGCACCGCCCTCGCGCTGCGCGAGGCGACCGCGGCCGGGCAGTGGACGCTGCTCGGCCATCCGATGCTGGCCCTGGACGTGGCCGGTTCCCCGGCCTACCTGGAGCCCGACGCGGTGGTGGTGCACCCCGACGGCCGGTGGACGGTCGTGGAGATCAAGTCCTTCCCGATGATCGACGGTTCGGCGGACGCCTCCAAGGTGGGCGCGGCGGCCCGCCAGGCGGCGGTGTACGTCCTGGCCCTGGAGCGGGTCGCGGACCGGACGGAGGGTGCGGCGGTGGCGCACTCGGTGCTGCTCGTCTGCCCGAAGGACTTCTCCAACCTGCCGACGGCCTCGGTCGTCGACGTCCGCAAGCAGCTGTCCGTGACCCGCCGGCAGCTGAACCGGCTGACCCGGATCGAGGACATCGCCTCCGCGCTGCCGGAGGGCGTCACCTTCGATGTGGAGACGTGCTCGGCGGAGGAGCTGGCCTCGGCGGTGGAGACGGTTCCGCACGCGTACGCGCCGGAGTGCCTGTCCGCCTGCGAGCTGGCCTTCCACTGCCGGGAGCGGGCGCGGCTCGCGGGCGCGGTGGAGGCGCTGGGCCGGTCGGTCCGCGGCGAGCTGGGCGGACTGACCACGATCGGGGCGGTGCTGGCGGCGGCGCGCGGCGAGGAGGGCGACGCGGAGGACCCGACGGTCGACGCGCTGCGCCGGGCCCAGGCGCTGCGGACCGAGGCGATCGAGGCGGGCCGGGCGGCGGCCGCCGGTGTGCCCGTGCGGGAGGCGTTCGCATGCTGAGCGCGCGGGGGACGGGCGGTCCCGTTCCGGCCGGGACGCCCTACACCGGGATCGGGATCGGCGCCGGGGCCGGGACCGGGATCCGAACCGGGACCGGGATCGGCACCGGCCGCGGCGGACGAGGAGGGCTCTGATGTCGCTGATCTCCACGCTCGCCCGGCTGGAGGCCGTCGAGTCCGGGCGGGCGCAGCCGCTGGCCACGGTCCGCCACCGGCATCTGGCGGACCGGCCGCTCGTGTTCGTGCCGCTCACCACGGCCGGCGAGGCGGGCGCACCGCTCGGCGCGCTGGTCGGGACCGACCCCGAGAAGCCGCGGCTGCTCGTCGTCGCGCAGCCGCGCGACCGGGACCTGCGGTTCGCGTTCCTCGCCGACCTGGCCGAGGAGGTCCTGCCGTACATCGACTCGTTCACCGGCGCGGTCGAGGCCGCCGAGAGGAACGAGACCGACCCGGAGACCGGCAAGAAGGTCAAGGTCGAGGTCGAACTGTGCGCGGACGCGCCGCAGTTGATCGTGCCGAGCCGGGCGGGCATCGAGTACGTACGGCTCCTCGGGCGCTCGATGCGGTTCCGGCGGACGGTGGAGCAGGACCCGGAGACGCCGTTCCCGGCGCCGCCGCGGGTGCCGCTCCTCGGACGCTGGCTGACCCACTTCGGCGAGCGCGCCCGGGTGCCGGGCTCCTCACTGCTGCTGGCCGCGACCGACCTGCTGAACCGGCACTGGGCGACGGGCCAGTCCTCCCTGGAGGACCAGCACCTGGGCGCGCTGCTGTCCTGGATCGATCCCCCGGAGGGGGACACGGGGGCCGAAGCGGCGCTGCGGGCCGAGCTCGGCCGGGACCGCGACGGGCAGTTGCTGTGCCCGCCCGCCGGTCCGGCGACCGACCCGGCCTTCGACAACCGGCTGCTCGCGCCCGCGATCGAGCGCTTCGACCGGGCACGGCAGGCGCTGGCCGCGGCGGAGGACGGGGAGAGCGCCGACGAGCGGCTCGGCGAACTGCACCGTGCGGAGGGCGAGGTCCGCCGGCTGATCGCCTCGCAGCTCACGCCCACCTGGGACGCGGTGTGGCGCTCCCTGGGTCTGCTGCGGGAGCTGCCGGAGGGTGCCCGCGTCGCGGACCGCTGGACCCGCGACCGCTGGTCGTTCACCGGCCACCGCGACCGGGTCGTGGCGGGCGAGCCGCCGCAGCCGCGCCGCGACGACGCGGTGACGGCGGCCCAGAAGCTGGCGGCGCGCGAGTCCGCGCAGGGTCAGCTGGACGCCCAGGAGGCGCTCGACGATCCGCTGGTGCTCGCGGGGCGGCGGCTGTCGGGCGAGGCGTTCGTCGCGGAGGTGGTGGAGGTGACGATGGCCTGGTCGGAGTCGAAGCGGCCCGCGCCGCGCCCGCTGCTGACCGTCCGGACGGACGACCGGCCGCACCTGGGCCAGGGCGTGAAGGCGTACCGCTCGCTCGAAGGCAAGCCGCAGACGGCCGAGTTCGTGCGGCACGAGGAGGACGGCTCCCTGGTGCTGCGGGTCCTGGACAGGATGGGCCGGTCCAAGGAGCCCGCGGAGGGCTCGGTTCCGGAGAAGGGCGAGCGGATCGCCTGGACGCTGTTCGAGCACGACCAGCGGGTGGGGGCGAAGCTGCCGGACCCGGAGGAGACGCCCTGGACGCACGGCGGACCGCCGCGCTCCGACACCGCCGAGATGCCCGATGCCGTGACCACGGAGGACCTGCTGTGACCCCCGACGTCTTCGATCCCTCGTCGGCCGCCGCACGGGCGACGGCCGGCATCCTGGCCGACACGCTGCACGGCGACGCCCGGGGCGTGGTCGTCGACTCGCCGCCCGGTGCCGGCAAGTCGACGCTCGTCGTGCGGGCGGCGCTCGAACTGGCGGCGGCGGGGCGACCCTTGATGGTCGTGGCGCAGACGAACGCGCAGGTGGACGACCTGGTCCTCAGGCTGGCGGAGAAGGAGCCCGAGCTTCCGGTGGGCCGGCTGCACTCGAACGACAGCGATCCGTACGACAAGGCGCTCGACGGTCTGGAGAACGTACGGAAGTCGTCGAAGGCGGGCGATCTGGCCGGACTTCCGGTGACGATCTCCACGGCCGCGAAATGGGCGCACGTCAAGAACGTCGAGCCGTGGGCACACGCGATCGTGGACGAGGCGTACCAGATGCGCTCGGACGCGCTGCTCGCGGTGGCGGGGCTCTTCGAGCGGGCGCTGTTCGTGGGCGACCCGGGGCAGTTGGACCCGTTCTCGGTGGTCGGCGCGGAGCAGTGGGCGGGGCTCGCGTACGACCCGTCGGCGAGCGCGGTCTCGACGCTGCTCGCCCACAATCCGGACCTGCCCCAGCACCGGTTGCCGGTGTCCTGGCGGCTGCCGGCCTCGGCCGCGCCGCTGGTGTCCGACGCGTTCTATCCGTACACCCGTTTCCGCAGCGGCACCGGCCACGGTGACCGGCGGCTGAGCTTCGGGGTGGCGTCGGACGGCTCCGGCCCGGACCGGGTCCTGGACGAGGCGGCCGAGTCGGGGTGGGGGCTGCTCGAACTGCCCGCGCGCCACACCCCGCGCACGGATCCCGAGGCGGTCGGCGCCGTGGCGCTGGTGGTGCGCCGTCTGCTGGACCGGGGCGGTGCGGCCGTCTCGGAGCGTTCGCCCGACCCGGTGCCGCTGACCCCGGACCGGATCGCGGTCGGCACGGCCCACCGCGACCAGGCGGCGGCGGTCCGCGCGGCGCTCACGGAGCTGGGCGTCTCGGGCGTGACGGTGGACACCGCGAACCGTCTCCAGGGCCGGGAGTACGACGTGACGGTGGTCCTCCACCCGCTCTCGGGCCGCCCGGACGCCACGGCCTTCCACCTGGAGACGGGCCGCCTGTGCGTCCTGGCCTCCCGGCACCGCCACGCCTGCGTCGTGGTCTGCCGCGCGGGCGTGGCGGACCTCCTGGATGACCATCCGTCGACGGAACCGGTCCAGCTGGGCGTGACGGTCAAGTTCCCGGACGGCTGGGAGGCGAACCACGCGGTGCTGTCCCATCTGGCGGAGCACCGGGTGAGCTGGCGTCCCTGAACGGCGTCGCGGCGGGTCAGCCGACTGACGGGGGGACGGGGACCTCGGGGCTCGGGGTGCGGGCGGCCAGGGTGAGGAGTTCGTCGACCGTCCACTGGTCGTCGAGGTGTTCGCCGTACTTCGCGGCGACGATCCGGCCGTCGGTCCCGATCAGGAAGTCGCCGGGCAGACCGAGCCGGCCGCCGCGCGGGCGGAGCACCGGCGGGCGGGCGCGGCCGTGCAGCATCTCCCAGGTGCCGACGGTCACCGCCCGCAGAAGCGGCCCCCACGCCCGCGGGGTGAGCAGCGCCCTCGGCGAGGACTCGACCCCGAACGCCCTGTAGAGCCGCTTGTCCGGATCGGCGACGACCGGGAACGGCAGGCCGTCCAGGTGCGGGGCCAGTTCCTCGGGCGGTGAGTGGAAGACGGCGACCTCGCGGATGCCGGCCGCCTCGATCTCCTCGTGCCGTCGCGCCACCGACCGCAGGTGCAGGTGGCAGACGGGGCAGCCGGCGAAGCGCCGGAACTGCAGGTGGACGAGGCGTGCCGGGTCCGGGATGTCGACCGGCGGCCCGAGGAGCGGGTCGAGCCAGAGGACGGGGGCCGGAGAGCCGGGCCGCAGTCGTCGTCCGGGCAGGGCCATGGAACACCTCCACGTAGGCGTACGTCGTACTCCTACGAGTTTTAGGCGTATGGCGTACGCTGTCAACCCGTGCCGCGCCCCCGCTCCCTCAGCCAGGACCAACTGGCCACCGCCGCCCTCGCCGTCATCGACCGCGACGGCCTCACCGGCTTGTCCATGCGCAGCGTCGCCAAGGAACTCGGCATGAGCACCATGGGGCTCTACCGGTACGTGGCCGACCGCGACGAGCTGGAAGGGCTGGTCGTCGAGCGCGTCCTGAGCACGGTCGACCCGGCCCCGCCCGCCCCCGGCACGCCCTGGCGGGAGCGGGTCGAGGTCATGGTCAGCCGGCTGCGCGACAGCGTGGACGCCCACCCCGCCGCCGTCCCGCTGACCGTCACCCACCGGCACCGCCTCCCCGGGCTGCTGCGCTGGTCGGAGTCGGTGCTCGGGATCCTGGCCGAGGCGGGCATCGAGGGCGAACAGCGGGTCCTCGCCCTGCGCGGCCTGGTCGGTTACGTCGTCGGGGCGATCCAGCTCGAACACCTCGGGTCGCTCGCCGGCGCGGGAACGACCGCCATCGCGGAGCTGCCGGCCGACCGCTTCCCCTACATGACGGAGGCCGCCCGGCACGCCCCGGGCATCGACGCCGAACGGGAGTTCTTCGGCGGGCTCGCGGTGTATCTGCGCGGCCTCGGCGACTGATGCCACCGGGCCCCCTTGCGCGAGGCTGGACAATGGAAGTCGGCCCGGGTCTCCGGGCCGCGTGTGTGCGAGGAGGAGAAGGACGATGGCGGAATCCGCGGAGCGGAACGAGCAGCGGCGCCTCCGGCCCGCACCGCTGATCTTCGAGCCTGCCGAGGCGACCGCCGACCCGGAGCACTTCTTCGACCTGGAGTCGATCGACGACCCGCGCGAGCTGCTGGCCCGGGCGACGGAGCTGACGCTCGCGTTCCGGGCGGCGACCGACCGCGCGATCGAGTTCCAGGCGATGGCGGCCGCGCAGCTCGCCGATCCCCGCCGGTTCGACCGGCTGACGCCCGCGGACGTCGCCGAGCGGGCGGAGTGGACCGAGGACTACGCGCGCCGGATGATCGAGTTCGGCCGCGACCTGATCCGTACGGGCGGAATCCCCCAGGACGACTAGGACGTGCCAGGGGTCACGGGCCAGGGGTCACGGGCCAGGCCGTCACGGGCCCGGCGGACTGTCGCCCCACGGCTTCGGCCCGTCCAGGCACGGCCTGGGGGCACCCGCCGCGGGCCGCCCGCACCTGGCATATGCCGGGGCGAAAGATACTCCTCCGACACCGTCCGTGTCCGGGTTTCCGCCAACTCTCGGAAACGGAGTCGTCACTCCCGGTAGATCTGGCTCCATGAGTGCATGGCTGCGAGACGAGACCCCCCTGAGCCCGACCCAGAGCGACACCGACGAGCGGCGCGCCGACCGGGCGGACATCTTCCGGTTCCTGCGGGAGCAGGACGAGGGCCGGCATCACACCGCGCACGTCACCTGTGCCGGGGCCGACTGGCTCGCCTCCGCCGCCTCCCACCCGCGCTCCACGCTCGCCCTGTGGGAGGCCCGGCCCGCGGCCCCCGCCGTTCTCCCCTGCGGCACGGTCTTCGACGTCGTGAACGTGGACACGATCTTCGGGCGCCGGATGCTCGACCGGCTCTGGACGGAAGGTCCGGGCACCGGACCGGTCGCCGTGTACCGGGGCCGGATGCTCCTGTTCGCCGCGCCCGGTACCGCCCAGCGGTTACCGTCGCTGCTCGAGTGGGAGGAGTGGGGTGACACCGTCCCGCCGCCGCTCTGCCACGGCACCGGCGACGCCGTGACCATCCCTCCGCTGACCCCGCGCGAGCCCGCCGGCCCCCGCTGGGTCGTCGCACCCGACACGCGTCATCCCTGGCTTCCGGGCCCCGAGGTCATGCTCTGGGCCTGCGTCCGGGCGGTCCGGGCGGCCTCCGCCGCCGACGTGCGGATATCGATTTTTCCTCCCGCCGATCAGGATGCTAAGGTCTACGACGTCAGCAGGCGCCGCTAGCTCAGTTGGTTAGAGCAGCTGACTCTTAATCAGCGGGTCCGGGGTTCGAGTCCCTGGCGGCGCACAGACGGGAGAAGCCCCTCGCGGAAGCGGGGGGCTTCTTCGTGTGCGCGCTCCGCCGCCTCAGGACTTCTCCGGCAGGGTGACCTTCACCGTCCACACACCCGCCCGCGTCCGGTCCGCCACCTCCACCCGGGTGCCCTCCCCCGGCACCGTGAACGTCTCGCCCACCCCCAGCGGCGCGTCGGCGAGCGGCGGGTACACCGAGCGGTCCCAGCAGGCATCCGTCCGCGGATGGGTGTCCACGACCTCGACCGGGCCGTCCCCGGACGCCGCCTCGTTGCGCACGCGGTAGATCAGCACCCCCTCCGTACAGGTGTCCTGGTCGTTGCCGGTCGAGCCGCGGGCCTCGATCGCGAGAGCGGTGCCCGTGCCCGTCCGTACGACCGCGAGCCGGTTCCCGACCGTGCCGCCGGGCACCGGCGCCGCCGCCAGCGGCTCCAGGCTGAACAGCCGGCTGCCCTGCCCCTGCACACAGGTCACCTGGTTCCGGTCCAGCCAGCCGAGCTTCCACTTGTGCCAGCCGAAGAGGTCCGGGGCGAGGCCGAACTGGCTGCCCATGACGTCCCAGTCCCCCACATGGGTGTCCCAGTCGCCCTTGCCGTCCGTCGGCCGGTGGTAGAGGTCGGGCAGGTCGAAGACGTGGCCCGTCTCGTGGGCCAGCACGTTGCGGTCCGGCGGATGCCGCTCGAAGACGGTGACGACCCGCTTGACGTCCGTGCCGTCCACGGTGAGCGGGTGCTCCAGGTTCACGACCTTCGTGGCGTCGGAGTCCACGCCCGGCGCGTCCGGGTCGGCGACCAGGTAGACGATGTCGTACCGCGAGAAGTCGACCGTGTCGTTCGCCGCCGCCAGGGCGTCCCGCAGATACGCCGTCCGCTTCCCCGCGTCCCAGTCGCGCTGTATGGCGTACGAGGTGGAGGGCTTCGGCATCCGGATCCACTCGCGCCGGGTGTCCGGGCGGAGCGTGAAGCGGCCGTACGAGGCGCGCCGGAAGAAGTCGCTGGTGGCGGGGAAGTGGTCGGCGGCCAGCTCGTCGGTGCCGATCAGCGGGGTGGAGTCGGGGAAGGACAGGAAGATCATGACCGCGTCCAGGGAGCGGACGGGCTTGGGGTAGGAGCCGTTCCAGGTGTCCAGGCCCAGGGAGTGATGGGCGGCGGTACGCGGCAGGGCGCAGGGACCGGCCGTCGGCGCGCCCGCGGCGGGGCCCGCCACGAGCCCCGTCGCGGCGAGCGCCACGAGGGAGGTGAAGGCGGCGGCGGGGGCGCGCAGCCGCGGACGTTCCACTCCCTCGGGTGTCTGCTGACCCCTCACGTAGACCTCCGGCTCCGGATTGCGGGATACCCCACCCACCTTGTGGGGGTTTGGGAGGTTTCGCACTTTTCCGCTGCCCCAGTCGGGTGAGGGCGCGACACGGGGTCGACGCGACACGAGCGGGCAACGGCTCACGGAACGTCACAATCGGTCAGGCCGTCGCCGTCCCATGTCAGACCCGCGCAGAAACGATCGTCCGGATGGCCGCGGGGGCGAGCCGCACGGCCCCGCGGAGCGGGAGGGCGCCCACGGAGCTGGAATGACCCCCGGCGCAGCCCCTATGATCGGCACACTTTCCTTGGCCGACCCCATCCCGACCCATCCCGACCACGTCTGTACGGCCCAACTGCACTACGGGAGCGAGCGGTGAGCGGAACCCCCGAAGGACCGGTGCACGCCCAGCTCTCGACCGCACGGGAGCCCGCGCCCCCGATCACGGAGCGTGATCACAACCTTGCGGTCGACGTCGAACTCCACGACTACCGGGCCGCCTTCCGGGCCTCCCAGCTCGCCATGGCCGTGGTCGACCAGGACGGCCTCGTCGTCTCCGCCAACGACGCGCTCGGCAGCCTCCTCGGCACCGAGACCGGCGCGCTCACCGAGCAGGCCGCCGCCGACCTCGTCGACCTGACCTCCGACGGCCGCACCCGGCACGCGTACCGCGAGGTGCTGCGCGGCCGGCGCTCCCGCTTCCGCTGCACGCGCCGGCTCAAGCATCCCGACGGGCGCTCGCTCTGGGCCGAGGTCACCGTCTCCCCCGTACCCGACAGCCGCCGGGTCCTCCTCTCGATCGCGGACATCAGCGACCGGCGTGAACTGCAGGCGCGGCTCCGCCACCTCCAGATGCACGACCCGGTGACCCGGCTGCCCAACCGCACCCTGTTCTTCGAGCGGCTCTCGGCGGCCCTGGAGGCGGCCTCCCACGAGGAGGAGAGCCCGGACATCCGATCGTCCTACGAGTCCTATGAGTCGTACGGGCATGGCGGAACAGGGCGGATCGGTCTCTGCTACCTCGATCTCGACGGTTTCAAGGCGGTCAACGACACGCTGGGGCACCGGGTCGGGGACCGGCTTCTCGCCGCCGTGGCCGCCCGTCTGACGGAGTGTGCGGACAGCGACGGGTACACCAGGAGCGGCGGGCACCTGGTGGCGCGGCTCGGCGGCGACGAGTTCGCGATCCTCGTCGAGGACTCCACGGGGACCGAACAGCTCGCGGATCTGGCGCAGTCCGTCCTCTGCGCGCTCCAGCGGCCCTTCGACCTCGCCGGACAGCGGCTCTCGGTCTCGGCCTCGATCGGGGTGGTGGAGCGGGGCGCCCACGGGACGACCGCGACGGGGCTGATGCAGGCCGCCGATACGACGCTGTACTGGGCGAAGGCCGACGGCAAGGCCCGCTGGACCCTGTTCGACCCCGAGCGCAACGCGCACCGGATGACCCGGCAGGCGCTCTCCTCCACCCTCCGACCGGCCGTGGAGCGCGGCGAGTTCGCGCTGGAGTACCAGCCGTTGGTGGGTCTCGCGGACGGGGCGGTGCACGGGGTGGAGGCGCTGGTGCGCTGGAACCACCCGCAGTTCGGCACGCTCGCGCCGAATCGGTTCATCGGTATCGCCGAGGAGGACGGGTCGATCGTCGACCTCGGGCGGTGGGTGCTGCGCACGGCGTGCCGGCAGGCCCGGCAGTGGCAGAAGGACCATCCGCGCGAGCGGCCGCTGTTCGTGAGCGTCAACGTGGCCGTACGTCAGGTCTGGGACTCGGACCTGGTGGCGGACGTGGCGGGCATCCTGGCGGAGACCGGCCTCGCGCCGCATCTGCTCCAGCTGGAGCTGACCGAGTCCGCGGTGATGGGTTCGGCGGGCCGTCCGCTCCAGGCGCTCCAGGCGCTGAGCGACATGGGCGTGCGGATCGCGATCGACGACTTCGGCACGGGCTATTCGAACCTGGCGTATCTGAGCCGGCTGCCGGTCTCGGTGCTCAAGCTGGACGGCTCCTTCGTCCGCGGCTTCCAGGACGAGGCGCACGCCAACCCGGCGGACGAGCTGATCGTGGAGGCCCTGGTCCAGCTCGCGCACCGGCTGGGCCTGACGGTCACCGCCGAGTGCGTGGAGACCTCGGGCCAGGCGACCCGGCTGCGGCGCATCGGCTGCGACACGGGCCAGGGCTGGCTGTACTCGCGCGCGGTGGCCCCGGACCGTATCGCGGAGCTGATCGGGTCCGCTCCGCTGCCCGTCTGAATCCGTACGCGGGGGCATGGAACTGCCCCCGGCCGGGAGGGACATCCCGGGCGGGGGCAGTGGTCAGCTCAGTGGGGCACTAGGCCGTGTCCGGAAAGTCCCGCCTGGCCCGCGACGCCTGGCACGCCCGCTCGCTGCGTTGTCGGATCGCCCCAGTACGCCCAGTACGAGGGCGGCCCTCCGCCTTGCGATCGCACGCACCAGACGCCGCGGGCCCTGCCCTGCGGGCAGACAGCGCTACTCTCCGGACACGGCCTAGCAGGCGCCCTGGTCCTTCCAGACGCCCCACTCGCCGGTCGTGCCCGGCTCCTCGTTCTGGGTCCACCACTGGGCCTTCCAGGTGCGGCCCTTGTGGGAGACCAGCTGGCCGCCGGTGTAGGTCGTGCCGGCCACGTACGCCGGGGCGGTGCAGCCGGTGGGCGGCGTGGTGGTCTGCGTCGGCGTCGGCGTCGGGCCCGTGGTGGGGGCGGTGACGGTCGGCGTCGGGGTGGGCGTGGGCTGGGTCGGGGAGGAGCCGACCGCGGTCACGATCTGGTTGAAGAGCGTGGTGTTGGTGTCCAGGCCGAGGAGCGAGTACATCATCGCGCCGGCCAGGCCGCGCTGGTGCGCGTAGTCGGCGCGGGCCTGGATGGTCCGCTGGTCGAGGCCGGTGAAGAACTCCCCGTCCTTGTAGAAGTAGGCCGACTTGGCCTGGTCGTCCCAGAAGGTCGTCGCCGGGTTGTCGACGATGCCGCCGAGCTCCTTGTAGTGCGCGATGCCCGCCTGCTGGCTGACCGGACGGGCCGCCGAGGCGCCGGTGGCCGGCTGCGCGAGGCCGTTGGTCGCGCCGGCCGGGACGCCCTTCCAGCCGCGGTAGTAGAACTCGTAGCCCAGCGTCAGCTTGTTCGCCGGGAAGCCGCCCGCGATGCCGTAGGCCGGCTTGCCGTCGATCCAGGCGTCGATCGCGTTGTCGATCGAGTACTTCTCGGTGCCCGGCTTGATCGGGTCGGTCGGGTCGTCGGCGCCGGAGTGGAGCGGGGACTGGTGGTACGTCGGCCCGTCGCCGTCCCAGGCGCCGTGCATGTCGTACGTCATGATGTTCGCGTAGTCGAGGTACGCGCCGATCTTGTCCGTCTCGATGTGCTTGATCTTGTCCTGGCCGGCCGGGAGGGCCGCGGTGAGCAGGTACTTCTTGCCGCCGTTCGCCGCGCCGTAGGCGTCGAGCTGCTTGCGGAACTCGGCGAGGAGCAGGGTGAAGTTGGCCTTGTCCTCGGGGCCGTAGTGGTTGCCGAGGTGGCCGTCGGGCGAGCCGGGGTACTCCCAGTCGATGTCGATGCCGTCGAAGATGCCGGCCGCGGTGCCCGGACCGCCGTAACCGCCCTCGACCGGCAGGTCGCCCTGGATGTACTGCTTGACGCAGGAGGCCACGAACTTCTTGCGGCTGGCGTCCGTCTTGGCCGCGTCGTGGAAGTACTTGGAGTAGGTCCAGCCGCCCAGCGAGATGTTGATCTTCAGGTGGGGGTGCTTCGCCTTCAGCTCCTTGAACTGGTTGAAGACGCCCACTATCGGCTGGTCCCACTTGTCGGCGACCCCGTCGACGCTGTCCGCGGCCGAGAAGGAGCGCTGGTAGTCGGCGTACGAGTCACCCGCTCCGTCACCGGCGTTCGGGTTCGCGTCGTCACCGGCCGCCTTGTTGGCCTCGAAGCAGGTGAGCTCGGTCGGGTGGATGTTCCCGAACGAGTAGTTGATGACGTCCAGTTTGGCCGCGATGCCCCGCGTGTCGAGGTGCTTGGGGTAGAAGGCGTTGCCGTACACGCTCCACTGGTCGTAGTACGCGATCTTCACGCCGCCGGTCGAGGCGGTGGTGGCGGCGCCGGCCGCCTGGGCGGAGCCGAGGCCCACGGTCGCGGCGAGCGCGCCTGCGGCGAGGGCCGAGCTGACGAGCGCGGCGATCAATGGCTTGCGGGGGTGCACGTGCGGCCTCCGAGGGGGATACGAGGGGTGCGCGGTACAGCAGTTGGGGAAGTGATAGCCGCCGCGCGAACAGCACGTCAATGGTCTGAACCAAATTGAGGACTAGACCAATTTGCCTGGGAAAGCCCTTGTCAGAGCCGTGCGGCACACAAGGGAACCGCCCGCCACCACAGGTGACGAGCGGTTTAAGGTTCACTTAGGACTGTCGGAGCGGGCCCTTCCGGACCGAACCAACCGACTGCCGAAACCCAGGTTTCACTCCCCCGGAACAACCCCGTCCGGCATCCCGTACGCGTCCGCGATCAAGTCGTAGCTCCGCAGCCGCGCATCGCCGCCGTGGGCGTTGGCCGTGATCATCAGCTCGTCGGCGCCGGTGCGCTTGCGCAGATCGTCCAGACCTGTCCGCACCTCGTCCGCCGTGCCGTGATGGATGGTCGCCAGCCAGCTGTCGACGAAGTCCCGCTCCGTCCGGCTGAAGGTGTACGCCTCCGCCTCCTCCGGGGTCGGGATGAGGCCCGGCCGGCCGGTGCGCAGACGCAGCATCGACAGCGCGCCCGTGAGGACCTGGCGGCGGGCCTCCCTGGGGTCCTCGTGCGCGAGGGCCGCGACGCCGATGAGCGCGTAGGGCGCGTCGAGAACCGGGGAAGGGCGGAAGGAGTCCCGGTAGAGGTCGAGCGCGGGGATCGTGTTCTGCGCCGAGAAGTGGTGCGCGAAGGCGAACGGCAGGCCGAGCATCCCGGCGAGGCGCGCGCTGAACCCGGAGGAGCCGAGCAGCCAGATCGGCGGCCGGGCGGCGGGCCCCTGCACCGGGCCGGGCACGGCGTGGATCCGGGCGTACGGATGGCCGTCGGGGAAGTCGTCGTCGAGGAAGCGGATCAGCTCGGTGAGCTGCTGGGGGAAGTCGTCCGCGCCCTCGCCCAGCGTCTGCGTCCGGCGCAGGGCGGCGGCCGTGGCGCCGTCCGTGCCGGGCGCGCGGCCGAGCCCGAGGTCGACGCGGCCCGGGGCGAACGCCTCCAGCGTGCCGAACTGCTCGGCGATGACCAGCGGGGCGTGGTTGGGCAGCATGACACCGCCCGAGCCCAGCCGGATGCGGTGCGTGTGGGCGGCGAGATGCGCCAGGATGACGGCCGGCGAGGAGGAGGCGACACCGGGCATGGAGTGGTGCTCGGCCACCCAGTGGCGGTGGTAGCCGCGCCGCTCGGCGAGCTTGCTGATCTCGACGCTGGTGGCCAGCGCCTGGCTCGCGGTCCTGCCGCTGCCGACGGTCACCAGGTCCAGTACGGACAGCGGTACGGGCGAGTCCCCGTGGGCCGTGCCCCGAATCGCGTCGCTCACCGTTGACGACCCTTCTGCCTCAGACGTATGTACGGAGAAGAAGAACAGGAGGCGGTCTCCGGTTATTCCGGCACCTAAGAGGAATGACCTGTTCGGCTTCGGGTAGCCGGGCGCCCATGCCTCGAACAACGCAACACATACGGCGGCGGACGCTGCTGTGGGGGACGGCCGCCGCGGCGGCGGCCGGCGCGGCCGGCTGTGCCCGCGTCGCCTCGGGCGACGCGCTCGGCCGTCTCAGATCCCAGGGCACCGTCCGCCTCGGCATCGCGGGCGAGGTGCCGTACGGCTACGTCGACGAGCAGGGCGCCTTCACCGGTGAGGCGCCCGAGCTGGCCCGGGTGATCTTCGGGCGTCTCGGCATCGGGCGCGTCCAGCCCGTGGCCACCGACTTCGCCTCCCTCATACCCGGCCTCAACTCCCAGCAGTTCGACGTCGTCTCGGCCGGGATGTACATCAACAAGGAGCGCTGCGCCCAGGTCCTCTTCGCCGACCCCGAGTACCAGATGCTCGACTCCTTCATCGTCCGCAAGGGGAACCCGAAGAAGCTGCGCTCGTACGAGGACGTGGTGCGGACGAAGGCCCGCTTCGCGACCGGCAGCGGATGGGCCCAGCTGGGCAACGCCGTGACCGCCGGCTACCCGGAGAAGGACATCGTGGTCCTCCAGGACCAGGTCGCCGGGTTGAACGCGGTCGAGTCCGGCCGCGTCGACGTCTTCGCGGGCACCGCGCTGACGGCGCGCTCGGTCGTCCGCAAGTCCACCAGGACCGAGGCCACCGAACCCTTCGCCGCCGTCGTCGACGGCAAGAAGAAGATCGACGGCGGCGGCTTCGCCTTCCGTCCCACCGACACCGCCCTGCGGGACGCCTTCAACACCGAGCTGCACGCGATGAAGAAGAGCGGCGAACTCTTCCGGATCATGCGGCGCTTCGGCTTCACCGAGGCCGAGATGACCACGCTGACCGCCGAGGAGCTGTGCCGATGACCGCGGGACTCTGGCAGAACTGGGTCCTGCCCGGCATCTGGATCACCCTCCAGCTCCTGATCGCCTCCGCGGCGCTCGCCGCCCTGGTCGCCTTCACCGTCGGCACCGCCCGTACGCACCGCTCCCGCGCCGTCCGCTTCCTGGCCGGGTTCTACACCGAGGTCTTCCGCGGCACGTCCGCGCTGATCCTCATGTTCTGGCTCTTCTTCGTCCTGCCGCCCCTGGTGGGCTGGCAGCTCGTCCCGATGTGGGCGGCGATCCTCGCGCTCGGTCTCTCCTACGGCGCGTACGGCGCCGAGATCGTGCGCGGCGGCCTGAACGCCGTACCGAAGGCGCAGCGCGAGGCGGGGGTCGCGCTCAGCCTGACGCCCTGGCAGCGGCTGCGGCTCGTCCTGCTCCCGCAGGCCGTGCCCGAGATGATCCCGTCCTTCTGCAACCTGCTGATCGAGCTGCTCAAGGGGACCGCGCTGGTCTCGCTGCTCGGCGTCGGCGACGTGTCCTTCGCCGCCTACCTGGTGCGGCTGGCGACCCAGGAGAGCGGTGCGATCTACACCGTGACCCTGGTCGTCTACTTCCTGATCGCGCTGGTGATCACCCGCTCGATGAAGGCGCTGGAGCGCCGCGGCAAGGCGAACCTGGGGGTGGTGGCCAAGTGAACTGGGACTGGTCCGCGGTGGTGGACTTCATGCCGCGCTTCTGGGACGGCCTGCTCGTCACGCTTCAGGTGCTGGTGCTCGGCTCACTGCTCTCGTTCACGCTGGGTCTGGTGTGGGCGCTGGGCTTCCGCGCCCCCAGCCGGTTCGTGCGCTGGCCGGTGCACGCGGTCACCGAGTTCGTCCGGACGACTCCGCTGCTCGTGCAGCTCTTCTTCCTCTTCTTCGTGCTGCCGGAGTGGGGCGTGCAGTTCTCCGCCCTGACCACCGGCACGCTCGCGATCGGGCTCCACTACTCGACGTACACCGCGCAGGTCTACCGGGCGGGCATCGACGCCGTACCGGCCGGGCAGTGGGAGGCGGCGAAGGCGCTCAGCCTGCCGCGCCACCGGACGTGGCTGACGGTGATCCTGCCGCAGGCCCTGCGCCGGATCGCGCCCGCGCTCGGCAACTACGTCATCGCGATGCTGAAGGACACCCCGCTGCTGGCCGGAATCAGTGTCCTGGAGCTTCTCCAGCAGTCCCGGCTGGAGTCGGCGGCCACCTTCCAGTACACCGAGCCGCTCACCGTGGTCGGCGTGGCCTTCGTCCTGATCGCGTATCCCGCTTCCCTGCTCGTCCGTTCCCTGGAGCGCCGCCTTGTCTGAAGAACTGATCCGATTCGAGAACGTCACCAAGCGATTCGGGGCCGACCAGGAGATCACCGTCCTCGACGATCTCTGTTTCACGGTGCGCCAGGGGCAGCACGTCACGCTGATCGGACCCTCCGGTTCCGGCAAGACGACGATCCTGCGGCTGCTGATGACCTTGGAGAAGCCGGACGCCGGCACCATCCGGGTCAACGGCGCCAAGCTCCACCCGGCGGACGAGAGGCACCGGCGCGAGGTGCGCAAGAAGATCGGGATGGTCTTCCAGCACTTCAACCTCTTCCCTCACATGTCCGTGCTGCGCAACATCACCGAGGCGCCGATGCGGGTCCTCGGCAAGAGCCGGGAGGAGGCCGAGGCGCGCGGGCGCGAGCTGCTCGACATGGTCGGTCTGGCCGACAAGTGCGAGGCCAGACCGGCACAGCTCTCCGGCGGCCAGCAGCAGCGGGTGGCCATCGCCCGGGCGCTGGCGATGGAGCCCGAGGTGCTGCTGCTGGACGAGGTGACCTCGGCGCTGGACCCGGAACTGGTCGCGGGTGTGCTGGATCTGCTCCGGGAGATCGCCAGGACGACGGACATCACCATGATCTGTGTGACGCACGAGATGAACTTCGCCCGGGACATCTCGGACGAGGTTCTGATGTTCGACGCGGGAAAGGTGATCGAGTCCGGTTCTCCGGAAAAAATCTTCTCGGAAGCCGAGCATCCGCGTACCCGCGAGTTCCTGGGCGCGGTGCTCTGACCTCAGTCTCTACGAACGAGCTTTGACCTTGGCATATGCCAGAGTGGTGCGCCCCAGCGTATGACGCTGGGGCGCCGCATCATTCTCGCCAACAGCCGCCCCGAAAAGGGAGTTTGACGGCTATCGTGGTACGGAAGCTTGCGGTCACAACCTGGTAGGGGGAAACCGTGGCGCTGAAGCCCGAGCCCACCGCGCCGTTCCACTCGGTGCAATACGCCCTGCGCGTCCTCGAGACGGTCTCACGGCACGGTGGCGGGGTGACGGACGTCCAGATCGCGCGTGAGACCGGTCTGCCCGTCGCCCATCTGTCCTCCTTGCTCCTGATGCTCCGACGCGAGGGGTACGTCGAGCAGGTCGCCGACGGCGCCTATGTGATCGGCGACTCCCTCATCCTCCTCGGCTCCGGTCTGACCCGCCGCGAAGCTCTGGAGGGCAAGCTCCAGGAGACGCTCACCGAGCTGCGCGACTCCGTCGGGGCGGCGGTCTACATCAGCCGGTACATCGACGGCGAGGTGAAGATCACCCAGTTCGCCGACGGCCCGCGCACGCCCAAGGTCAACGAGTGGGTGGACTTCCGCTCGGCCGCCCACGCCAGCGCGGTCGGCAAGTGCCTGCTGACCCAGCTGGACCAGAACGGCCGCCGGGACCACCTCTCACGCCACAAGATCGCCCGGCTGACCTCCCGGACGATCACCAACGAGAAGGTGCTCTTCTCCAAGCTGGACAGCCAGCCGCCGACCGTCCCGGTGCTCGACCTGCAGGAGTACGCCGTGGGCACGGTCTGCGCGGCGGTACCGCTGACGGCGGGCGCCGCCGTGGGCTGCCTCGCACTCTCGCTCCCGATCGAGCACGCCCACCGACTGCGCTCGGCGGCCGACACGCTCAATCGCAGGGCCGCGCCGGTGGTGCTGTCGCTGGCGATCTGAGCCGGCCGGAAGGGCCTGCGGCGTCCTCCGGGGTGGTGGTCGGAAGCACCCCCGAGGACCAGGTAGTATTTTCTCTGTCAGCAGGCGCCGCTAGCTCAGTTGGTTAGAGCAGCTGACTCTTAATCAGCGGGTCCGGGGTTCGAGTCCCTGGCGGCGCACAGACGGAAGAAGCCCCTCGCGAAAGCGGGGGGCTTCTTCGTTCCCGGCCGCGGGTTCCTTCACGACAGCGGCGGCCGCGGGTTCGTTCCCGGCCGCGGGTTCGTTCACGCCCGCAGATAGGTCAGCACCGCGAGGACCCGGCGGTGGGTGTCCTCGGCGGGCGGCAGGTCCAGCTTCCCCAGGATGTTGCCGATGTGCTTGCCGACGGCCGCCTCGGTGATGACCAGCCGGCGGGCGATCTCCCCGTTGGAGTGCCCCTCGGCGACCAACCCGAGGACCTCGCGCTCACGCGGGGTCAGCGCCTCCAGCGGGTCACGGCGGCGGCGCAGCAACTGCCGTACGACCTCGGGATCCACGACCGTGCCGCCGTCCGCGACCCGGGTGAGGGCTTCCAGGAACTCCTCGACCTGCCCCACCCGGTCCTTGAGGAGGTAACCGACACCGGTGCCGTCGCCCGCGTCCAGGAGATCGGCGGCGTAGGTGCGCTGCACGTACTGGCTCAGGACGAGGACCGGCAGGCCGGGACGGTCGGCGCGCAGGGCGACGGCGGCGCGCAGCCCCTCGTCCTGGAAGCCGGGCGGCATCCGCACGTCGGTGACCACGATGTCCGGATCCTGCTCCTCGACGGCCGCGCGCAGACCGTCGGCGTCGCCGACCGCGGCGACGACCTCGTGGCCGAAACGCGCCAGGAGCCCGATCAGCCCTTCTCTGAGGAGGACGCTGTCCTCGGCGAGGACGACGCGGAGGGGGCGGGCAGCGGTCGGCACGGGATCTCCACTCGTAGGACGGTCGGCCCACCCGGCGGGCTGATGATCGTCAGTGTGCCATCGAGCACGGCGATCCGGTCGGCGAGTCCGGTGAGACCGGAGCCGGCGGCCGGGTCGGCGCCACCGCCGCCGTTGTCGTACACCTCGATCCGGAGCGTCCGGTTCTCGCAGCGGGCGGTGATCCGGGCCTCGGTCGCGCCGCTGTGCTTACCGATGTTGGCGAGGGCCTCGCAGACGGCGAAGTAGCCGGCGCTCTCCACGGCGGTGGGGAGCCGTGGCAGGTCGAGGTCGGTGGCGACGGGGACGGCGGAGCGGTCGGCGGCGTCGGCGAGCGCGGCGCCCAGACCGTAGTCGGCGAGGACCTGCGGATGGATGCCGTGGATGAGTTCCCGCAGCTCGGTCAGGACCCGGCCGGCCTCCTGGTGGGCCCGCGTCAGCTGGTCGGCGAGCGGCCCGGGCGGGGCGTCGAGCCGGGCGAGGCCCAGCGTCATGGTCAGGGCGACCAGGCGCTGCTGGGCGCCGTCGTGGAGGTCGCGCTCGATCCGGCGGCGCTCGGCCTCGAAGGCGTCGACGAGCCGGGCGCGGGAGGCCGTGACCTCGCCGATCCGCTCCCGCAGCTCGGTCTCGCGCGGAGCGAGGAGGGCCCGGCCGAGAGCGGCGCGGGCACCGGCGAGGGCGGCGAGGGGGTGGAGGAGCGCGACGAACAGGACGACGCCGAGGGCGGCGGCCGCGAAGGCCGCCGGATACGTCGTGACCAGCGGCCCCTTGGCGACCCGGACCTCATCGCCGTCCAGAGCGAGCTGGACGGGCGCGGCCACGAGAAGGGCGGGCAGACCGAGGGCGACCGCGAGGACGATCAGGTCGAGCGGCCACAGGACGGTGGCGTGCAGGACGGCGTACGCGAGCTCCCGCCAGGTCGCCTGCTCCCGGACGCGTACGCGGAGCCAGGCGGCGAGGCCGGGCGCGCCGGGGACGCGGTGCGGATCGGCGGCGGGGTCGAGCTCGACGAGCCGGAGCCGGCGGCGCTCGATGCCGCCGAGGGCGATCCCGGCGAGGAGGAGCAGCGGGAGCCCGACGAGCACGAAGGAGAACACGACGAGCAGGAGCAGCACGAGGAGGGCGGGGACGCCGGTGACGACCCCGCTCGCCAGATATCCGGCGGACCGCCAGGGCCAGGCGGTACGGAGATAGCGGGGCCGGGTCAGGGCCTGCCAGGGGGTTCGGGGCTGCATGCGCCTCACCGTAGGCGGCGGTCGGTGGCGGGGCCATCGTAGTGGTGGGCGTCCCGGGGGTAGGGCTGGGCCTACCCCCGGCGCGACGGCGTTCGACGTACGGTCGTCGGTGCCGTGCCCGGCCGGAGGCTCGTAGCGGGCCTCCGGCCGGTCGGTGGTGCGATGTCACGGGCCGTCAGAGTCCCTGGGGCGGGTCAGACCGGTTCGGCGGTCGGGGCCTTCACCAGCGCGGTGAACTTCACGGGTTCCGTGTCGGCCGCGCTGTGGCGGGCGGCCCAGGAGTCCAGGGCCGTGCGGCAGGCGTGGTCGAGGTGGTGCAGGCCCGAGGTGTCCAGCTCGACGGGCCGGTTCTGGGGCAGCGCCTCCAGGCTGTCGAGTATTTTCGGCAGCCGCAGGAAGGTCGCGTTGCCCGACAGACGTGCCTGGATGGGGCCCGCCCCCTTGTCGATGACCTCCAGCTTGATGTGCGAGGTCTCCCAGGCGGTCTTGATCACGGACAGGGCGAGCCCGATCAGCACGCCTTCGAACATGTTGACCACGACGATCGCCACGGCGGTGACGACGAGGATCAGCGCCTCGCCCCGGTGCGCCCGCCACAGGGAGACGACCCCGCGGAAGGGGATCAGCTTCCATCCCGCGTGGACCAGGATTCCGGCGAGCGCGGGCAGCGGGATCAGGGCGAGCGCCGCGGGGAGCAGTGCCGCGAAGAGCAGCAGCCATACGCCGTGCAGGACCCGGGACGCCTTGGTCCTGGCGCCCGCGGCCACGTTGGCGGAGCTGCGCACGATGACCGCGGTCATCGGGAGGGCGCCGAGTACCCCGCAGAGCGCGTTGCCCGCGCCCTGCGCCATGAGTTCCTTGTCGTACCGGGTGCGCGGTCCGTCGTGCAGACGGTCCACGGCGGCCGCGCTGAACAGGCTCTCCGCCGAGGCGATCAGGGTGAAGGCGAGGATCGTGCCGAGGAGGGCCGGGGAGGCCAGGCCACCGAGGGCGTCGGCGCCGGGCAGGTGCAGGGAGTCGATCAGACCGTTCACTTCGACGGTGGCCACCGGCAGGCTGCCTATCCATGTGACCACCGTCGCCACTATCACCGCGACGAGCGCGCCCGGCACGGTCCGGGCCTTCTTCGGCAGCTTCGTCCAGCCCACCATCACGGCGACGGTGCCGGCGCCGATCGCCAGGGAGGCGAGCGCGCCGGGGCTGCCGATCGCCTCGGCCGCGGCCCCCGGCAGGCCCAGGATCTTGTCGATGCCGGCGGCGGGAGCCTTCAGCCCGGCGGCCGCGTACAGCTGACCGGCGATGATCACCAGGCCGATGCCGGCGAGCATCCCCTCGACGACCGAGACGGAGATCGCGCGGAACCAGCGCCCCAGCTTCAGGGCGCCCATGAGGAGCTGGAGCACTCCGGCGACGAGCACGATCACGCCGAGGGCGGGGAGCCCGAACTCGGTGACGGCCTCGAAGACCAGCACGGTCAGGCCGGCGGCCGGCCCGGACACCTGCAGGCTGCTGCCGGGCATCAGACCGGTGACGATGCCGCCGACGATGCCGGTGACGAGACCGAGTTCGGCGGGAACGCCGGAGGCCACGGCCACGCCCACGCACAGGGGCAGGGCCACCAGGAACACGACGAGCGAGGCGGCGAAGTCCTGCCGGAGATGGGGGAATGTGCGCATACGGGCCTCCCTCACAGCGCCTCGAAGGTGTCGGTGGCCGCGCGGTGCTCGCGCACGGCGCCGGTGTGGACCTCGTAGTACCAGCCGTGCAGCTGGAGCCGGCCGGAGTCCAGCCGCTTCTCGACGCAGGGGTAGGAGCGCAGGCGCAGCAGCTGCGTCAGGACGTGGTGCTGCACGGCCTCCGCGACCGTCGGGTCGGCCGGGTCGGAGCAGCGGGGCTCCTCCGCGGCGTGCGCGAGCCAGTCGCGCACGGCGGGGACGGTGTCCAGGTCGTCGCCGCGGACCACCGCGCCGACGGCGCCGCAGTGCGAGTGGCCGCAGACCACGATGTGTTCGACGCCGAGGACCTCCACGGCGTACTCGATGGTGGCGGCCTCCCCGGTGGGGGTGCCGGAGGCGTACGGGGGGACGATGTTGCCCGCGGTGCGCAGCTCGAAGAGCTGGCCGGGCCGGGCGCCGGTGATCAGGGCGGGTACCACCCTGGAGTCGGCGCAGGTGATGAAGAGGACCTCGGGGGACTGGCCTTCGGCCAGCCTGGCGAACTCCTCAGGGCGCTGTCCGAACGTGCGGGCGTTGTCGATGAGGGGCTGCATGGTGTGGTGATTCCTCCTGGCGCGTCGTGGGGACGCGTCGGTGTGCGGGGCAGATGCGATGCGTGGGGGGCTGCTCCCCTGATCAGCAGCGGAACACCTGGAGCAGGGCCGGAGCCTGTGCCCCCGTGGGTCTCGGCGTGCGGGGGCGCGGGGAGGCGGGGGCGGCCGGCGCGGGCGCCACGGAGGTGTGGTGCGCCGACGGCGGCTGCTCGGATATCCCCGGGTCGTCGACCGCGCGCGACCGGTCGCGGGCGCGCAGGGGGCCGGCCGGATCCGCCGCTCGGCCGGCGTCGCGGCAGGTGACGATCTCGGCGGGCGCCACTTCGCCCACGGTCGCGGCGGGTTGAGCCTTGGCCACGGCATGACGTGCCGTATGCGCATATGCGAAGGACGCCGTGAACACGAGGAACTGGAGGGCGACCAGGACGGCGGCGAGGAGTGGAAACGCGCTCCGGGCCGTCGCACCTCGGTGCATACGCTCCCTCCCCGCGGTTCACAACGTCAGGCACAGACCAACAGTTGGTCAACGGCCGGTCAAGGATGACGATAACTCGGCAAAGTCATTTGCAGGGTGAACCGAACGTTACGAGCCGAAGAGCGCCCGAAAACCTAGGTTCCCCGGCGTGGCCCCGGCGGCAGAGGGCGGCCGTGGGCGGCGTACTGGGCGCGCAGATCCGACAGGCCCCGGCGGGTGAGAAGTTCGTACGGGGCTCTCGGTGACGGGCGCCACCAGACCGGGTCCGCGCACAGGAAGGACTCCCGGCGCAGGGCCGCGCGGTGGATCTTGTTCGTGGCCGTCAGGGGCAGCGCGGGGACGAGCCGCACGAAGCGCGGGGGCATCTTCGTGCCGAGATCCGGCTGGGCGGCGAGGAACTCCTCGAAGGCGGCCGGGTCGAAGGCCGCGCCCTCGCGCAGGGCGATCGCCGTCATCACCTGGTCCCCCGCGACCGGGTCGGGTATCGCGTAGACGGCGACGCCCGCCGCACGGTCCCAGCGCGACAGGATCCGCTCGATCACGGCCGCGGCGAGGTTCTCGCTGTCGACGCGCAGCCGGTCGTCGTCGCGCCCCGCGAAGTACAGGAAGCCGTCGGCGTCCCGGTAGAAGAGGTCGCCGGTCCAGTACCAGCCACCGCGCCGCCGCGCCGCCTCCGCCTCGGGGTTGCGCCAGTAGCCCTCGAAGGGGTTCCGGCCGCGGTTGACCAGTTCGCCGATCGCGGCGGAGGCGTTGAGCAGCCGGCCGGAGGGCGCGAGGACGGCGGGCGCGCACTCCTCGCCGGTCGCCGGGTCCACCACCGCGAGGTCGTCGCCCGGCGCCGCCCGGCCGATGGCCCCGGGCGGGGTGTCCGGAGTGCGCTGGATCGCGGCGCCGCCCTCGGAGGAGCCGTACCCCTCCACGAGCCGGACCCCGAACCGCTCCTCGAAGCGAGCCGCGTCCACCGCCCCCGCCTCCGTACCGAAGCCGAGGCGCAGCCGGTGCTCGCGGTCGTCCGGCCGCGGCGGGGTAGCGAGCAGATACTGCACCGCCCGTCCCACATAGGTGAAGTACGTCGCGCCGAACTCCTGGACGTCCGGCAGGAAGCCGGAGGCCGAGAACCGGTCCCGCAGCGCCACGGCCGCCCCGGCGGCGAGCGCCGGGGCCCAGTCAGCGATGACCGCGTTGCCGTGGAACATCGGCATGCAGACGTAGTGGACGTCCTCGGGCCGTACGCCGAAGTGACCGGCGAGCGAGGCGCCCGCGGCGGCGAGGCGGCGCTGGGTGCAGATCGCCGCCTTCGGCGCGCCGGTGGAGCCGGAGGTGAAGTAGAGGAGCAGCCGGCTGTCGGGGCGCACCGGCCGGGCCACGGACTCGCCCGGCTTCGCGCCTTCGAAGGGGGTCAGGAGTGTCCGGTACGCGTCTGTGTCGGTCACCAGCACCCGTACGCCCGGCAGGGGGAGCCCGTCGAGCAGGGGAAGGTACGCGCGCTGGGTGACCAGGACACGGCAGTCGGTGTGGACGATGTCGCGGGCCAGTTCGGCACCGCGACGGGTGGGGTTGATGCCGGCGACGGCGGCCCCGGCGAGGGCCGCCGCGCTGAGCCAGAGCGGGAACTCCGGCGTGTTGTCGAGGAGCACCCCGAGGTGCGGCTCGGCACCCCGGGGCAGCAGATCGACGAGCAGTGCCGCCCGCGCGGCGGCTCCCGCGGCGACCTCATGATGGGTGAGGACGGCCTGGTGGCTCCTCAGCCCGACCCTGTGATCGCCCCACTGACGCTGCACGAGCTCCGCCACGGTCATAGGGCGGAAGGTAGCTGACGAAGCGTCAGAACTGAACGTCCGAGCAGGCGTAGAAGGCGTTCGCGGTGTCCGCGACCGTCCACACCGCCAGGATCAGGTGCCTGCCGGTCTTGCCCGCCGGGATCGTCCCGGAGTGCGAGAGCGTGGCCGGCGGTTGCTGGCTGTTGTACGGAACGGTGAGGAAGGGCTGCGGGTCGAGGGCGGCCCGCGTGAGCTTCTGGGTGCCGTTCCAGCCGTTCTTGGTGATGTAGTACTTGAAGTCGGTGGTGCGGTGACGGGCGGTGAACTGCCAGCGGAAGCTGTAGCTCTGGCCCGCCGTGACCCTCGTGGTGGGCCAGGCGCCACCCCGCGGGTCGTCGAGCTGGGCGAACTGGGTGAGACCGGCGGAACAGATTCTTCCGTCGGCGGGACCGGCGGCGGGGAAGCCCTTGGGCCCCTCGACGGACTGCGGCTCCCACTGGATGGATCCGCAGTTCGTCACGGTGCCGTTGGCGCAGAGCTTCTGGCGGCTGATCGGGGAGTCGGTGTAGCCGTGACTGGTGGCCGTGCTCGTGGCGAAGAGGGAGGCGCCGGCGACGCCGAGCGCCACCGCCGCCACACCTATCTTTTTGCGCATGCTGTCGCTCCAGGTGAACGTGGGGGAGTTCGGTGAGCTGTGCCGCACGCGTGCGGTGGTGCTTATTCCGGTCTAGACCAAGTATCAAGGTAGGGCGGGAAGTTGAGCATGTCCATACCGGTCACGCGCCGTCCAGGGGACCGTTGCGGCCGGTGTAGAACGCCACCGTCAGGTCCTTGACCAGCGACTTGCGCTCGTAGTCGTCCAGCTCGACCAGACCACGCGTGGTCAGCCGGTGGACCACGTCGTCCACCGCGTCCACGACGGAGGTCAGCACACTGTCCCGGTGCTTGGCGTCGATCGCGGCGATCCTGCGGCGCCGCATGGCGGCCGCGATCTCGGGGGCGTACTCGATACGGGTCGGCTGCGCCGAGAACACGTCGATCCCCACCGGGGCGCACTCCGCGGAGAGCATGCGGGTCAGCGCCTCGCCGACCGCCTCGGCGTCGCGCAGGGTCGGGGCGTCCTCGTGGAAGGCGTCGGCCGGGAGCTGGGACAGGACCCGGGCCATCGCCGCCTCGACCTGCTCGCGCAGGTACTCCTCGTGGCCGTCGACGCCGAGCGCGGCACGAACGGTGTCCCGGATGCGCCAGACGACGAGAACGACGACGTTGAGGGCGGTGCCCTTGGCGTCCACCGCGGAGAGCGGTTCGCTGCGCCAGTGGCGGAGACGGATGTCGACGCGGCGGCGCAGGAGGAGGGGGCTGACCCAGAGGAGACCGGTACGGCGGACGCTGCCGCGGTAGTCGCCGAAGAGGGTGAGGACCCACGCGTAGCCGACGCGGCCGCGGCCGAGGCCGCCGAAGGCGAAGAGGGTGGCGAGCACGCCGGCGGCGAGCAGGGCCCACTGGCCGAGGTGGATGCCGTGGTACGGACGCGGTGGCAGCCGGAGCATCCGGGCCGCCGCCTCGGGGACGGCCCCGGTCCACCAGAGGACGGCCGCGCACCCGACGAGCGCGAGGACGCCGCCGACGACCCCGATCCATCCGGGCAGGACGGGGGCCGGGCGCTCGACGAGCTGGGGGTCGGCGGTGGGGGCGGGGCGCGAGGGCTCGGAGCGGGTGGGGGCGGGGATGACGGCCTTGGCGGGGACGGGCGGTGCCATGGCGATCGTGGCGGGCCCGCCGTCGTCGTCGGCCGACTCGGCCTCGGGCTCGTTCCGGAAGAGCAGGTGTACGGGGATCGACCCGGTCGTCTCGGTCCCGATCACGGTCCTCCGCCGCACGGCGAGCCGCGAGGGCGGGGTCGGCTGAGCCGGTGCGTTGGCCTCGGCGGCCACGGGGACGGCGATGACCCCGACGCGCGCGCCGGCGTCCCGCCGGAGGTCGGCCATCGTGCCGCCCGGTTCGGCGGTCGTTCCCGCCGGCGCCCCGGCCCGCCCACTCGATCCGCCGGACGTGGTCGCCGCACCCGCAGCGCCGGACGCGGCCGCCGCGCCCGAACCGTCCCGGACCGCCTTGGAGGCCCGTGCCGCCGCACCGCCCGGGGAGGGCGGGGCGTCGGCGGCGCCTTCCGTCCGGCCGGGACCCGAACCGGCGGGCGCGGGAGGCGTGCCGGGGGTGACCTCCGCCCCGCCAGAAGCCGTACCGGCGGGGACTGTCGACGCAGTCGCCGCACCGCCCGGCGTCGTCGGCGCGGTCGGCCGGTTCGCGGAACCGCCCGGTGCGGGCTGCGCACTGGGGGTGGCTTCCGCCCCGCCGGGGGGAGCCGTACCGGCCGGCGCGGGCCGCGTGCCGGCGGCCGTTTCCGCCCCGCCGGGGTGAGCCGAACCGGACGGCGCTGTCGGCCCAGCCGACGGAGTTGCCGCAGCGCCCGGCACAGGCGGGTGGGTTCCCGACCCGCCCGGCGCGGGCCGCGTGCTGGCGGCAGCTTCCGCCCCGCCAGAAGCCGTACCGGCGGACGCTGGCGGCGCAGCCGACCCAGTCGCCTCACCGCCCGGCGTCGTCGGCGCGGTCGGCCGGTTCGCCACACCACCCGGCGCGGGCCGCGCACCGGCGGCAGCTTCCGCCCCGCCGGGAACCATACCGGCGGACGCTGCCGGGGCAGCCGACCCAGTCGCCTCACCGCCCGGCACAGTGGGCTGGGTCGCCGCACCGCCCGGCGCGGGCCGCGCACCGGCGGCACCTTCCGCCCCGCCAGGGGCCGTACCTGCGGGGACTGTCGGCGCAGCCGACCCAGTCGCCGCACCGCCCGGCACAGTGGGCTGGGTCGCCGCACCGCCCGGCGCGGGCCGCGCACCGGCGGCGGCTTCCGCCCCGCCAGAAGCCGTACCGGCGGGGACTGTCGGCGCAGCCGACCCAGTCGCCGCACCGCCCGGCGCGGGCGGCGCGCCGGCGGCGGCCTTCGCAGTGCCCGGAGCCGTACCGGTGCCGGTCGGGTCGGCGCCCTGGGAGTGCGTCGCCGCGAGGCCGGATTGCGCCGCGGCCACCTGGCTCGGGCGGGCGCCCGTTGCGGAACCGGCAACGGCTCCAGGGGCGGCCGAGCTTGTCGGCGTCGCGAGGTCGGGCCCGGCTGAGCCCGTCTGGCCCGGGCGGTCACTCAGGGCGGACCCGTCCGCGGCGGAGCCGGGGACAACCGCCCCCGGAGCAACCGGGCTCCCCGCGAAGCCGGACGGGGCCGCACCCGCCAGACCCGGGCGGTCACCCACGGCGGAACCGGCCCCGTCCTGGCCCGGCGTGAACGCTGTCGCCGCAGGACCGGAACCCAGCGCGCCCTCGCCGGGGGCGGGGCGGGGGGCCGTTCCCGCCTCCGGGCCGGCGCCGGGTGACGGCGCGACACCGGGCACGACCGACGCCGAGGCAGCCTGCGGACCGTGCTCGTCCGCCGCCGGTGCCGAGGGACCGGTCCCGCCCTCGCCCCCCGCCGCCACCGGTGCCGGGCCGCCGCGCGGCGGTGTCTGGGGCGGCCTCGCTCTCGACGCGCGCGTCTCGTCCGTCAGACGGATCGCCGACCGGGCCGCGTCACGGCTCGCCGCCGGGCCCGAGTCGGGGGTTGGGGTCGAACGGGTCATGGAGTCCACCTCATGTTCTCGGGGTCATCGGAACAAGCGCCGCCAGGTCTCCGGGCCCGGGTAGCCGTCGGCCGCTCCGCCGCGCCATCCCTGTGCCCGCTGGAACGCCTCGACATTGCGACGGTCCGCCTCGCTCCAGCGCGGACCGGGACCCGACAGGTAGTGCTTGCCGTAGCCCCGCTTCACCAGCTGTTTGCCCAGCTTCTCCACATATGCGTTGGATTGGCCCGGACGGAAGTAGCCACGCCCGGGGAACCCCGGCACATTCGCGCTCGGACCGCCCGAACCACTCGAACCGCCGATGCTCCTGCCCTGGCCGCTCACCAGAAGGCGCCAGGTCTGCGGGCCGGGCAGACCGTCCGCCTCCTTGCCCTTCCAGCCCTGCGCCCGCTGGAACGCCTGGGTCGCCCGGCGGTCCGCCTCACCCCAGCGCGGACCGGGGCCCCGGCCGTAGTACTTCTTGCCGCCGCGCTCGACCAGCAGCCGCCCGAGCTGGGTGACGTACGCGTTGTTCGCGCCGGGGCCGAACCGCGACGCGCCCGGGTAGGGGGCCCCTGTCGCGGACGACCCGCCGCCGTTGCCGCTGACGCCGCTGACGACCCCCTTGTAGCGGTAGGCCACATAGCGGTCCGCGTTGTTCCAGTACGCGAGGGGCGTGGCCTGTCGGCGCGTGCGCGGCTTGGCCTGCTCGTACGCGATGTAGGACGTGTGGGTGTAGTCCGTCCAGCCGCCGAAGATCGTGACGTGCGAGCCCCGCGTCGGATTGGCCGGGTTGTGGAAGAGGAGGATGTCGCCGGGCTGGAGCTCCGTACGGTCGATCCGCTCGCCGAATCGGTCCAGGCTGCCGGTCCACTCGTTGCCGCGCAGGTTCCACGCCATCGAGATGTAGCCGGAGCAGTCCTGGCGGTACCCGTCGGACCAGTACTTCTCCATCGAGTACGGGACCTGGGCCGCAACCCACCGCTTGGCGCGGTTGATGATCTCCGCGCGGGTGGTCTTCCGCAGGGACGCGGGGGTGATCTGACTGGTCGTCGGGGTGGCGCCGGGCGCGGGATGCGGGCCGGGACCGGGCGCTCCGTGCAGCGGACCCGTGCCGCCCTGGGGGTTGTCGGGTCCCGGGCCGGCCATCGCCTCCGTCGTGAGGTCCGCCGGGGCGACGGGCGCGGCCGCGCCGGCGGGCCGGGCGAGCGCGCCCGCTCCCCCACCGCCGCCGAGCGCCACGCCGGCCGCGGTCATCAGGACCAGTGCGCGGCGCGCTCCGTGCGCCGCCGGGTGGCCGCCCGCCCGTACGGGCAGGCCAAGGGCATGATCGCGCCGCTGCTGGGCGCAGCCCGCGCAGCCGCAGTCCGCGGCGGGTTCGAACTCCTCGAATACCGGCACACTCATGCGATTCCCCTCCACACTCGTCAAGATCTTTTGGCCCGGGGGTACGGGCGTCAGTGTCTCAACTGTCTGGACAAATCGCATTTTGACGGATCGAAGGCCCAATACGACCATCCGACAGGCCGGAAGCGGCCGGTAATGGTGAGGAGCACCCGTGCGGGTCGGGTACAGTTATGCAGGTCAGCAGGCGCCGCTAGCTCAGTTGGTTAGAGCAGCTGACTCTTAATCAGCGGGTCCGGGGTTCGAGTCCCTGGCGGCGCACGCAGAGTCGAGGCCCCCTCACCGATGGTGAGGGGGCCTCGGTCGTTCCTTCTCGGTCTGGGCCGGGGGCGGAAGCCCGTTCTACAGTGGCGGAACCCGAACCTCCCGCGGCGGCGCCGGGCTTCTCCCGCAGCCCGCGCGCCCGTGGTCGAGGACCGGCCCGGCCGTCGGGCGCGGGGCGTGGCCCGCCCGGCCGGGCCCGGTGGGACAAGCCCCCGCCCCACCGCGCCCGCCGACCCGGTCACCCCTCCACGCCGACCTGGCCGCCCCCTCCACGCCGGGCCGTCACGCCGAGCCGGCCGAAGCCGGGCCCGTCACGCCGTACGCGTTCCCGTCAGGTACGCGGAGACGACCACGTTCGCCGTGTACGTACCGGCCTTGCGGTCGAAGGTGCCGCCGCAGGTGATCAGGCGCAGTTCGGCGCGGCCGGCCTGGCGCTGCCCGTACACCTTCCCGGCGTCGAAGCTCTCCCGGGGAAAGACCCGCACGTCGTCGACGGTGAACTCGGCGACCGAGCCGTCGTCCCGGGTCACCTCGATCGTGGCGCCGGGGCGGGCCGCGCTCAGTCCGTAGAAGACGGCGGGCCTGGTCTCGGTGTCGACATGGCCGACGAAGAGGGCCGCGCCTTCGGCGCCCGGCCGCGTACCGGTGCGGAACCAGCCGACGGAGTGCGGCATCTCGTACGGAGGCGGATCGACGGCGCCCGTACCGTCCAGGCCGCGTCCGACGACCGGTGCGGTGATGCCGAGGGACGGTATCTCCACGTGGCGCGGCTCGGCGGGGCGGAGGGGGCGGTGCGCCGGGGGCAGCGGGGCGCCGAGGGGGCGGCCGACCGCGGCTATGTCGCCGGTGGTCGGGGCCGCGCTGCCGCCCGGTCCGTCCGTGATCCCGCGGCCCCAGAGCCAGAGCCCCAGGACCAGGACCGCCCAGGCCACTCCGGTCAGCATGCGCCCGTTGCCGGAACCGGAGGACACCTCAGTCGCCCGTACGGCGGCGGCCGGACGAGCGCGCGCTGCGGAAGGCGACGGCCACCGCGGCGATCGCGGCCAGGCCGAGACCGACGAGGGTGTACGGGGTGCCGAGGCCGCTCTCGGTCGTGGTCTGCGCGACACCGGGGGCGGCGGGCGCGGCCGGGACCGCCAGGGCCGCACCGCCGCCACCGGCCCGGACCGGGGCGATCGGGCTCGGGTGGTGGGTCGGCCGGTGCGTGGGCTCGTGGGTCGGCCTGGGCTTGTGCTTCTCGACGTGCACCACCCCGACGTCACGGTGCTCGCGGCCGTCGCAGGTCACGCTGACCTTGTACGTGCCCCGGTCGAGACCGGACTTGATGGTGGTGTCGCCGAAGAGGGGGTAGTCGCCGCCGTCACGGCCGGTGAGCTCGGCGTCGGCGACGAAGGCCGGGGACGTGGCGGCGCCGGTGGTGCCCTTGCAGCCCTTGACGCGGATGTCGACGTCGGCACCGGGCTTGGCGGTGGACGGGGTGACGGTGGCCTTGACGCCGTCACCGGCGAAGGCGGTACCGGCCGTGGGTGCCAGTACCAGGATGACGGCCGCCCCTGCGGCACGAAGAGCAATGGGACCTGAACGCATCGTGACCTCCTGGTACTGGCAGGGTCACCCGGTTCCGGCCTTTTCGCATCCGCAGGGGCGCGAGCAGGGGATCCCCCGGCGTCAGACGCGGTCCACGATGTCGGCGATCGAGTCGACGATCTTGGAAGGCCGGAAGGGGAAGCGGTCCACCTCCGCCTGGGTCGTCAGACCGGTGAGGACGAGGAAGGTCTGCATCCCCGCCTCGAGACCGGCCAGGATGTCGGTGTCCATCCGGTCGCCGATCATGGCGCTGGTCTCGGAGTGGGCGCCGATCGCGTTGAGGCCGGTGCGCATCATCAGCGGGTTCGGCTTGCCCGCGAAGTAGGGGTCCTTGCCGGTGGCCTTCGTGATCAGCGCGGCGACGGAGCCGGTGGCCGGGAGGGGACCTTCGAGAGAGGGTCCGGTCTCGTCGGGGTTGGTGCAGATGAACCGCGCGCCGGCGTTGATGAGCCGGACGGCCTTGGTCATGGCCTCGAAGGAGTACGTCCGGGTCTCGCCGAGGACCACGTAGTCGGGGTCGTGATCGGTGAGGACGTAGCCGATGTCGTGCAGCGCCGTGGTGAGGCCGGCCTCGCCGATGACGTACGCCGTGCCGCCGGGGCGCTGGTCGTCGAGGAACCGCGCGGTGGCGAGCGCCGAGGTCCAGATGTTCTCCACGGGCACGTCCAGGCCCATGCGCGCGAGGCGGGCGTGCAGGTCGCGGGCGGTGTAGATCGAGTTGTTCGTGAGAACCAGGAACGGCTTCCCGGTCTCCCGCAGCTTCTTGATGAACGCGTCGGCGCCGGGGATCGGGACGCCCTCGTGGATGAGGACGCCGTCCATGTCGGTGAGCCAGGATTCGATCGGCTTGCGCTCTGCCATGTGCGGGGACTCCTGCCGTACGAACGACGTGCGTGTGCTGGGGCGCCGCGACAGCGCTGTGGCGACGCCCCCCACCCTAATCAGGATGCCTGGATCTTGACCCCGTCGATCACCCAGTACCAGTTGTTGGACCCCGTGTAACGGAAGCGGAAGCTCACGCTGGACGCCCCGGCGGGGACGCTCACGGTGAGCGACTGGGGCTGGGAGATCACGTCGGCGGTGTAGCTCTTGACGAGCGTCGGCGTGCCGCCGTTGAAGGAGGCCAGGACCTGGGCGGTCTGGCCGCCCTCCTGGCGGTAGAAGGTGGTGAAGTCGAGCGTGACCCGGGACGCGCCCGAGACGCTGTACGCGGGGGTGACCAGGGTCGAGTCGTAGGTACCGGAGAAGGTCTTGTCGGCCCACTCGTCGGAGTCGGCGACGGCGAAGACGCCGCGGGAGCGGACATTGAGCTCGCGGGACTGGTCGCGCTGGGTGCGGGACCAGAACTCGTCGGTGGCGAAGGCCCAGCCGCGCCACTCGGTCATGCCGCCGGTGCCCATGGCGTTGTTGATGACGGACCAGCCGCTGGGCGCGGTGTGGGTGAAGCCGAGGACGCCGGCGGGGATGCCGGTCTCGTCGACGCGGCCGGAGAGCGAGGAGTGGAGCGCGTCGAAGGGGTCGGTGGAACGCTGCTGGATCGGCTTGCCGTCCAGGCCCCAGGAGGCGTCGGGGACGATGCCGAGCTGGTGGAAGACGGTGGCGGCGACGTCGACGAGACGGGTGTCGACGGGGCGGGCGCCGGCGGCGATGCCCGGCCCCTGGGCGAGGACGAAGGTGCGGCGCTCCTCGATGGCGGAGCCGCCGTGGCCGCCGGCGTCGACATGGCCGTGGTCGGTGGTGACGATGACCGTCCAGCGCTCGCCGGCGTACGTGGGGCGGGCCTTGATCGCGGCGAGGAGCCGGCCGAGGTAGGCGTCCTGGACGTCGATCGCGTCGAGGTACTTCTGGCTCGCGGCGCCGTAGTTGTGGCCTATCTCGTCGGTCTCGCCGAAGTAGACGAAGAGGACGTCCGGGTTCTGGTTGCGGAGGACGTCCTCGGTGATGTCGGTGATCAGCTTGTCGTTGACGACGTAGTTGTTGTTGTAGACGAGCTTGGCGTCGGCGCCGGGGGTGATCGTGCCGTGCGTGTCGAGCTCCGGCCAGTCGACGGCGGCGAAGAGCGAGAGCGCGGGACGGATCTGGTGCAGCCGGGCGAGGAAGCCCGGGTACTTCGCGTAGTTCTTGCCGGTGAAGGTGTTGTCCCTCACCCCGTGCTTGTCGGGCCAGACACCGGTGGAGATGGTGGACCAGCCGGGGCCGGAGGAGGTGGCTGCCATCGGGTTGGCGTAGAGCAGCGAGAGGCCGTAGGTCCCTTTCGCGATCAGGGACTTGAGGGTCGGCGCCTTGGCCGCGTCGATCCTGTCGTACCGCAGGCCGTCCATGCCGACGACCAGCACCTTGTCCTGGCTGGTGCCGTTCGGGAGCGTGGGGGTGGCGGCCCGGGCGGCGGGTGCGGCGACGACACCCGTGGCGGCGACGGCGGCGGTGGCGCCCGCGGCGGCGAGCACGGTGCGGCGGGACATGCCGTGGATCGGCATCTTCGTTTCCTCCGTGGATGGGGTGGCGGCATGCCAACGCCCCTGATTTCTCAGGGGCGTTGGTCCGTACCCGTTATCTTTCCGCGATCATTCGCGGGTCGCCAGAGCCGTGCGGTGAACTCTTGGAAGCGACGGGTTAGCTTCCGGTGGCGGTCTTCCACGCGTCGATGTACGTCTTCAGGTTCTTGTCGATGTCGTCCCAGTCCGGCTCGAAGACCTCCACGCCCTCCATCAGCTTGGCCAGCTCGATGGCGTTGGCGTCGGTGGGCTTGACGTCCTTGCGGGCGGGGAAGCCTCCGCCGATCTCGCTGACCTGGCGCTGGGCCTGCTCGCCGAGCATGAAGTCGAGCAGCTTCTTGCCGTTCTCGCTGTGCGGGGCCTTGTTCACGAGTCCGGCGGCGTACGGCAGCGCGAAGGTGGTCGGCCTGCCGCCGTCCTTGGCCGGGAACCAGATGCCGAGGTTCGGCATGGACCTGGACTGGGCGAAGTTCATCTGGACGTCGCCGTTGGCGACGAGGA
Organism: Streptomyces sp. NPDC029139; assembly: GCF_055564335.1. NCBI lineage: Bacteria > Bacillati > Actinomycetota > Actinomycetes > Kitasatosporales > Streptomycetaceae > Streptomyces > Streptomyces sp. NPDC029139. Next base: position 340,641 of record NZ_JBVHWN010000005.1, read on the forward strand.
TCTCGCCCTTGTCGACCTTGGGGGCGAGCTTGGAGGTGGAGGACGACGGGCCGACGTTGTTGGCCTGGAGCTTCTTCAGGTACTCCATGGCCGGCTCCTGGCCCTCGAAGTCGTGCATCGCCTTGATGACGACGGCGGTGCCGTCCCCCGCGACGCCGGGCGTGGAGTACTGCAGCTTGTTCTTGTACTTCGGGTCGAGCAGCTCCTCCCAGGTCCTGGGTGCCTCCTTGAGCTGCCGCTTGTTGTGGATGAAGCCGAAGTAGTTGTTGACGACCGAGGTCCACTTGCCGTCGTCGGCCTTGTCACCGCCGCCGACCCACTCCGCGCCCTGGGGCACGTACGACTGGAGCAGGCCCTTGGAGTCGGCCTGCTGGATGAAGGGCGGCAGGGTCACGAGGACGTCGGCCTGCGTGTTGTTCTTCTCGCGGACGGCGCGCTGCACCATCTCGCCGGAGCCGCCCTCGACGTACTTGACCTTGATGCCGGTCTGCTTCTCGAAGTCGGCGAAGACCTTGTCGTACCAGCCGTCGCCCTTCTCGCCCTTGAGGCCGTCGGCGCTGTAGACGGTGACGATCTTCTCGTCGGAGGCGGCGGAGGGGCCGCCGCAGGCGGTGAGGCCGGCGGCGAGGGCGAGGCTGCCGGCGACAGCGGCGATCGGCTGGATGAGCGGGGACGAGGTGCGCATGACGTCGTTCTCTCCTGGGACTCAGCGGTAGGACGCTCTGGTGCGGATACGGGAGACGGCGAGCAGGACGAGCAGGGTCGTGGCCATGAGGACCACGGCGAGCGCCGAGCCGGTGAAGAGGGAGCCGCGGTCGGTGGCCGTGAAGATCAGCACCGGGAACGGCAGCCAGTCCGGCGGGTAGAGCATCATCGTGGCGCTCAGCTCGCCCATGGACAGGGCGAAGCAGAGTCCGGCGGCCGCGTTCAGGGACGGCAGCAGGAGCGGCAGCTTCACCCGGAGCAGGACGTACGAGGGGCGGGCGCCGAGACTGGCCGCCGCCTGCTCGTACACCGGGTCGAGACGGAGGATGGCGGCCGAGACCGACTGGTGGGCGAACGCCGTGACAAGAACGGTGTGCGCGAGGATCACGATCCAGCGCGTGCCGTTGAGGAGCACGGGCGGTTGCGAGAAGGCCACCAGGACGGCGAGGCCCACGACCACCGAGGGCACGGCGACCGGCAGCATGAACAGCGCGTCGAGGAGCCTCCTGCCGCGGGTGCGCAGGGCGTCGGCGGCGAGGGCGGCCCATGTGCCGACGGTCAGGGCGAGCAGGCTCGCGGTGACGGCCGTGACCAGGCTGGTGGTCAACGCCTGCAGGGACTCTCCGCGTACGGCGGCGGTGTAGTGCTCCGCCGTGGGCCCGGAGGGGAAGGCGCCCGACCAGTTCGTGGCGAACGAGGCGGCGAGGATGACGAGGAGGGGCAGGGCGAAGAGGGGCACGAAGAGGACGGCGAACAGGGCCCAGGCCGTCCACCTGCCCGTACGGCTATGCACCAGCACGACGGCTCACCACCCGGTAGAGGCCGTAGAGGCCGACGGAGATCGCGACGTTGACCACGGCGACGACACAGGCGGCGGCGTAGTCGGACTCGAGGATGGCCTTGCCGTAGACGAGCATCGGGAGGGTGGTGACGCCCTTGGCGCCGGTGAAGAGGACGATCCCGAACTCGTTGAGGCACATGACCAGGACGAGGCTCCCGCCGGCGGCGAGCGCGGGCAGTGCCTCCGGCAGGATCACCCGCCGGACGATCCGCAGCGGCCGTGCGCCGAGGGAGGAGGCCACTTCCAGCTGGGCGGTCTCCATCTGCGAGAACGCGGCGAGGAGCGGGCGCATCACGAAGGGCGTGAAGTACGTGATCTCGGCGAGGAGGACGCCCCACGGGGTGGTCAGGAACTGGAAGGGGCCGGAGTCGGCGCCCGTGACGTCCGTCCAGACCCCGTTGGCCATGCCGACCGTGCCGTAGAGGAAGAGCAGCGCGAGCGTGATCAGGAAGGAGGGGAAGGAGAGGAAGACGTCGATGAACTTCGACACCGCCTTCCCGCCGGGGAACGGCACGAACGCGATGACGACGGCCAGGACGAAGCCGAGGACGAGACATCCGACGGTGGACCCGACGGCCAGCCAGACGGTGGTCAGGAGGGCTTCCCGGAAGGCTTCCGAGGAGAACACGTCGGCATAGGCGCCGGGCGCGAGGGACTCCTGGATGACGAGGGCGAGGGGATAGAGGAAGGCGAGGGCGAGGACGGCGACGGGAGGAAGGGCCCAGATCCAGGTGGGCAGGCGACGGGGGGTGTGGGGGATACGGGTGGTACCGGGGGCGTCCGGGGTGTGAGGGACGTCGGGGACGGCGGGGGTGCGGGTGGCGCCCGGGGCGTGAGGGGTGCCAGCGGTACGGGTGGCGCCGGGGGTGCGGGTGGCGCTCGGGGCGCCGGGGGTACGGGCGCTAGGCATCCGCGCCACCGCCTGGGGTTCCCGCCGCGCCGGTGAGCGCCGGTGTCCCGGCGACCCCGGCCCCCAGCAGCACCGCGTCCTCGGGCGCGAAGTGCAGCGTGACCTCGTCACCGAGCGCCGGCGTCTCCCGCAGCTCCCGCACGTCGGCCTTCACGCGATGGCCGTCCGCCACCTCCACGTACAGCCGATGCGTGGACCCCCGCCACTGCACCTCGGCGATACGGCCCCGCAGCGCGTTCGGGCCTTCGCCGAGGCCGACGAGATGCGGCCGTACGCACAGCGTCGCGCTCGCGCCCGGCGCCGCGTCGGCGACCGGGGCCTCGAGCGCGACGCCCGCGAAGGAGACCCCGTCCGCCCCCACCGTCACCGGCAGCAGGTTCGCGTTGCCGACGAACGACGCCGTGAACTCCGTACGCGGCCTGCGGTACAGGTCCTGCGGCGTGCCGCAGTCCTGGAGCCTGGCCCTGTCCATGACGGCGATCCGGTCGGCGAGGGTCAGCGCCTCGACCTGGTCGTGGGTGACGTACAGGATCGAGACCTCGGGCAACTCCCGGTGCAGCCGCGCCAGTTCGGCGAGCATCCCGGAGCGCAGCTGCGCGTCCAGCGCGGACAGCGGCTCGTCGAGCAGCAGCACGTTCGGCCGGATGGCGAGCGCCCGGGCGATGGCGACGCGCTGCTGCTGTCCGCCGGACAGCTCGCGCGGATAGCGCTGCGCGTAGGCGGCCATCCCGGTCATCCCCAGGGCCTCGGCGACCCTCCCGGCCACCTCGGCCTTCGCCACCTTCCGCGCCTTCAGACCGAAGGCCACGTTGTCCGCGACCCGCATGTGCGGAAAGAGCGCGTACTGCTGGACCACCATCCCGATCCCCCGCTCGTACGGCGGGAGGCCGGTGACGTCGCGGTCGCCGATGAACACCCGCCCGGAGGCGGGCCGGACGAAGCCCGCGACGGCGCGCAGGGCGGTGGTCTTGCCGGAGCCGGAGGGCCCGAGGAGAGCCATCACCTCGCCGGGCTCGACGGTGAGGTCGAGCGTGTCGAGGACGGTGTTGCTCCCGTACGTGACGGTGACGGCGTCGAAGCGGATGCCACTGGTCATATCGCGTCCCCGGCGAGCAGACCGGGCAGTTCCGCGACCGAGGCGAGGACGTGCGTGGCGCCGTGCCCCCTGAGCGCGGTCTCGCCGTGCGCGCCCGTCAGGACGCCCGCGACGATCCCGGCCCCGGCCCGCACCCCGCTGAGCATGTCGTACGAGGTGTCGCCCGCGACCACGAGCTGCCGGACGTCGTCGACGGCTCCCGTACGGAGGAGGGCCGCGAGGACCATGTCCGGATACGGGCGCCCCCGGCCGCCCGCGTCCGCCGGGCAGAGGGTCAGCTCGACCAGCTCCCGCCAGCCGAGCGCGTCGAGGATGGCGTCCTGGGTGACCCGGGCGAACCCGGTGGTGAGGACGACCGTACGGCCCTGCGCCTTCAGCGCGGCGATCGCCTCGGCCGCACCGGTCACCGGGGTGATGAGTCCGCCGGCGACCAGCTCTCCGTACGCCTCCTCGAAGGCGAGGTTGGCCTGCCGGGCGCGGGGCTCGTCGCCGCCGAAGAGGTGGCGGAAGACGGAGATCTTGGACTCGCCCATCGTGGCGCGGACGTAGTCGATCATCGTGGTCGGGTCTTCGCCGAGGCGCTCGGCGGCGGCCGTGAAGGCCCGCTCGACGAGGCCGCCGTCGGCGACGGTGGTGCCGGCCATGTCCAGGACGACGAGGTTGTGCTGCTGCTTGCTCATGGTGGTCACCAGCCCAGTTCGTTCGCGGTCGTCTCGGCGACGGCGGGCGAGCACGTCATGCCGCGTCCGCCCGGTCCCGTCACCAGCCACACGCCGTCGCGGACCCGCTGACGGTGCACGACCCGGCTGGTGTCGGTGCACTGCGCGTACACGCCCGCCCAGCGGCGCCGGATCTTCGGCAGGGGACGGCCGAGGAAGGACTCGACGACGCGGGTGAGGTGCTCGTAGGGGTCTTCGAGGGTGTCGAAGGCGAAGGGGTGCTCGTACTCGTGGGTGTCGCCGATGGTCAGTCCGCCGTCGAGGCGCTGCACCATCAGGAGCTGCATCTTGTGGGCGGCGGCGGTCGGGTCCTGCGCCTGCCCGGCGTTGAGGGCGTCGAGCGCCTCGGAGGCGTACGCCGGGTAGTAGCGGAAGGAGTCGGCGTCGGCGACGGAGGTGGTGAGCGGCTCGCCGAGCGGGTCGGTCTGCATCATCTGGAGCCGGACGCGGCGGACCGGGATCTCGCCGGCGACCTCGCGGACGAGGCCGGAGAGCGCGGCGCCGGTGCAGAGGACGACGGCGTCACCGGTGTGGATCTCGCCGCGGTCGTCGCGTACGGAGTTCTCGCCGATCACGTCCCGCACCTCGCGCTCCGGCAGGAAGGTGTACTTCCCCGTGGCCAGGAGGGCTGCGCGCAGGGCGAGTTGGGCGGTACGCGGCTCGACCGCCGCGTCCCGTTCGCAGAAGAGGGCGGCGGTGAACTCTCCCCGCAGGGCCGGGTTGACGCGCCGGGCCTCGTCGGCGGTCAGCAGCTTGTAGCCCCGGGCGGCGGCATCGGGCCGGGCCAGGGCCGCCTCGGCGACCGCGAGTTCGAGCGCGTTGCGCACCGGGGTGAGCGAGCCGATCGCCCGGAAGCCGAGGCGGGGGACGCGGGCGCCGATGCCCTCCCACAGGTCGCGGGCGCGCAGCGCGGTGTCCAGCTCCTCTCCGCCCGCGCGGCCGCTCACCCATATCTGCCCGAAGTTGCGGAGCGATGCGCCGCGCGCCTCCGCCTCGCGCTCGATGTGTACGACCTCGTGGCCGCGTTCCACTGCGTGCCAGGCGTGCATGGTTCCCACCACGCCGGCTCCTACGACGATCACCTTCATGCCGCTCACGGTCCTGGGGGTGGGTGACCCGGGAGGATCCGGCGAGCGACGGGACGGTGAACGGCCCGACAAGGATGGCCTAGACCCGTTACCTTTCCGTGATCCCCCGTGGTGGGGGCGGGAGTTCGGGTCAGGTCTGGGCGCCCAGGTGGGCGGTGAAGCTGAAGCGGTCGCCTCGGTAGAGGGTGCGGACGCGCTCCAGGGGCCGGCCGGCGGTGTCCCGGGAGATCCGGTGGATCAGCAGCATCGGGAGCGCGGGCGGGGTGCCGATGAGCAGGGCCTCGCGAGGGGTGGCGAGGACGGTCTCGATCCGCTCGTCGGCGTCGCCGAACGTGATGCCGAGCTGCTCGCGGAGGTAGGCGTAGAAGGAGGAGTCGGGGTCGAAGTCGCTGTCCAGCCGCGGCGCGCGGGCCTCGGAGACGTACGTGCTCTCCAGGCCCACCCGCTCGTCGTCGGCGAGCAGCACGCGCTCCATGTGCCAGACGGGTTCGCCTCGCTGGACCCCGATCTCGGGAGCGAGGGCGTCGGGGCAGGGGAAGCGGTCGAGGGAGATGAGCGTGCGGCCGGGGCGGCGGCCCTGGCGGCGTACGCCTTCGGTGTAGCTGGCGAGCGAGAGCGGCTGCTCCAGCTTGGGCCCGGCGACGACGGTCCCCCGCCCCTGGCGGCGCAGCCGCCCTTCCAGCAGCAGCTCCCGCAGTGCCTGGCGGACGGTCTCCCGGGAGACCTCGTAACGCAGGGCCAGGTCCCGCTCGGTGGGCAAGAGCCCGCCCTCACCCAACTCGTCTATCAGCGAGGCGACTTTGGCCTTTACCGCGTAGTACTTGGGGATACGGCCGTGCTCGGGGATGCCGGAGCGGATGGGGGCGCCAGGTGCCTGGTCGTTCGGGTAGTCCACGGGCCGATGCTCGCAGATGGGAGTGAACGGGAGGGTGTACGGAGAGTGGCGCGGAGCGACTCGGGGGCCGGCCGGGGCCGGTCCTCGGGGCGGTCGGGGCCGCTCCCGGCCGGTGGGGGCCGCTCGCATCCGGCGAGGGCCCGCTCGGGTCCGGTCGGGGGCCGGCCGGGGCCCGTCCCCGGGGCGGTCGGGGCCGCTCCCGGCCGGTGGGGGCCGCTCGCATCCGGCGAGGGCCCGCTCGGGTCCGGTCGGGGGCCGGCCGGGGCCCGTCCCCG
>NZ_JBVHWN010000005.1:347267-408461 GCF_055564335.1 Streptomyces sp. NPDC029139
CGGGGCGGTCGGGGGCCGGTCTGGGCCGTCGGGGTGCCGACCGTCGTCAGGCCATCCGACGCCGGCGGCGGGCGAGGACGACCAGGGCGGTGCCCGCGCCCGCGAGCAACAGCGCACCGGAGGCGGGGGCGAGGACGGCGGTGTGTCCCGGGCCCGTCAGGGCGAGTTCGGGGCGGCCGGGTGCCGACGGAGGGTCACCCCCTTCGTCCTTCGGTGGGAGCGGGGCCGGGGGCGTCCCCCCGTCCGTCCCGCCGTCGGCGTCCTGGACGTCCTCGGTGTCCCCCGGCTGTTCCTCGGCGTCCTCGCCGGTCTCCGTACCCTCCGGCGCGATCGTCAGGCGGTACTCGCCGGACTCGCCGACCCAGTCGCCGTCGTCGCCCCGGCGCTGCACGATCGCCGCGTTGGCGGTGACCTCGTCGGGGGTGGTGTCAGCACGGAAGGCGAGGCGGACGCTGACCGTGACCGTGCGGCCCGCGGGGACGGTGAAGCCGGGAAATCCGGTGAACACCCCGATGTTCTCGGCCTCGTCCGTCTCCTCGAACGTGACCGGCCGCCAGCGCTCCGCCTCGGAGTCGTAGAAGTCGAGCTGGATCTGGTCCGGTTGGAGGGCGCGCTCGCGGTCGGCGAGGACCAGGACGGGGTGGACGCCGTGGCACGGCTCGGCGGTGGTGTTCGTGAGGTCGACCTCGAAGGTGCGGAAGTCACCGCCGGGGACGTAGGTGTTCGTGCCGCCGTGGACCCGGGTGTCGAGGGGGAAGTCGGGGTCGGTCGCCTTGCCGCAGGTGGGCGGCTTGTCCGGGCGTCCGGCTCCGGGGTCGACACGGGAGCCGACAGGGGATTCGCGACCCGGGCTCGACCTGGGGCCGAGGGTCGGGCCTGAGCTGAGACCGAAGCCGGGGCCGAAGCCGGGGCGACTGCCGAGGGTCGAGCCGGGGCCGGAATCGGAGCCGAGGGTCGGGCCGGGGCCCAGGGTCGGGCCGGAGTTCACGCCGGTGCCGGGGCCGAGAGGCAGGTCGGAGTTCACGTCGGAGCCGGTGCGGGGGTCCGCCGACGAAGGGGCGACGGCGAGCGCGAGGACGGCGGTTCCGGTCGTCGCCGCGGTCACACCGAGGGCGAGGGCATTGCGCAGTCGCATGGGCAGGTGCCTTTGCTGCTCGCGGGCGTACGGGACGGCCGCGACGCTGCCACGCGGACGCGGCGGAGCCCGGGAGCGACGCGGCGCATGCCCCTGGACGGGCCGCGCGTTCCGCCCGATCAGCTCATTGACCGATCATCCGATCACCCGATCCCCTTCTTTCCCGAAGACCGGAGCGAGGATCAGCTGAGCCGCCCCCTCGGCCACGGCGTACGGCGTGGGGGTGCCCGAGACGGGCGTCCCCGTACGCGCGCCGGCGAGCACCGCGCCGACGCCGTGCGCGAAGACCTCGGGCGCCGCGGTGACGGCCCGGCCGCCGAGAACGACCCGGTCGATGTCGAGGAGCCGGACGAGGTTCGCGGCACCGGCGCCGAGGATCCGGGCCGCCTCGGGAAGGTCGCCGCGGGCGACGGCCGCCAGACAGAGCACCTCCAGGCAGCCGCGCCCGCCGCACTCGCAGGGCGGCCCGTCGAGCTGGACGGTCTGGTGCCCGAACTCTCCGGCGCCGGTTCTGGCCCCCCGGTGGAGGGCGCCGTTCAGGACGAGGCCGGCGCCGAGTCCCGTACCGAGGTGGAGGTACGCGAACGAGTCGGCGAGCGGAGCCCGGAGGGCGAGCCCGAGGGCGGCGGCGTTGGTGTCCTTGTCGAGCGCCACCGGCAGCCCGAGCCGCCGCGCGAGCTCGTCCCGCAGCGGGACCCCTTCCCAGGCGGGGTAGCCGGTGACCCGCCCGGGTGTACCGGTGAGGTGATCGAGAGGCCCGGGCATGGCGACCCCGACGCCGAGCAGGGCGGGGGCCGGGACCGGGGCTTCCGACGCCGGGACCGGGGCTTCCGGCGCCGGGACCGGGGCTTCCGGCGCCGGGACCGGGGCTTCCGACGCGAGGGCGTCCGAGGGGGCGGGGCCCTCCGGCACGGCGGCCCGCGAGGGCGCGGACGCCGTCTCGGAGGCCGCGGCGGCCCCGGTCACCGGCGCCCCGCCCGCGGCGAGCTCCCGCAGCGCCCCGACCTCCCCTTCCACCACCTCGAACACCGCGTCCACGCCCGCGCCCAGATCCAGCGGGGCGCGGCGCAGGGCCACCCGTACCCCCGCGAGGTCCACCAGGACGGCCGTCAGCTCGTCGCGGTCCAGATGGACCCCGACCCCGTACGCCGCCGAAGGGACCAGCCGCAGGACAGTACGGGGCTTCCCGCCGGTCGAGGCACGGTGACCGGCCTCCCGCGCCAGGCCCTCCGCCCGCAGCCGCGCCGTGATCTTGCTGACCGCCTGCGGGGTGAGCCCGGTCCGTTCGGCCAGCTCCAGACGGCTGATCCCGGCCTCCCCCGCCGTGCGCAGCAGATCGAGCACCAGCGCGGCGTTGTGGCTGCGCAGTGCCGGCAGGTTGGCGCCCGCCCCGACCCGGGCCACGCCCGTCCCGATGCGGGCTCCGCCGCCGCCTGTGGCCCTACCGACACTCCTGTTCACAAGGCCATTGTCTCCTTCGCTTGCACTTTGGCAACAGCGTTGTTTAAGTGGGATCCATGACTGGCACCGACCCCGCCCCCCTCCGCGTCGGACTCGTCGGCTACGGCCTCGCGGGCTCCGTCTTCCACGCGCCGCTGATCACCGCCACCGAGGGCCTCGCCCTCGACACGGTCACCACCGGCAACCCGGAGCGCCAGGCTCAGGCGCGCGCCGCTCACCCGGGAGTGCGGGTGGCGGCCTCCCCCGAAGAGCTGTGGGCGCGGGCCGACGAGCTCGATCTGATCGTCGTCGCCTCCCCCAACAAGACGCACGTCCCGCTCGCCACCGCCGCCCTCGAGGCGGGGCTCCCGGTCGTCGTGGACAAGCCCGTCGCCGGCACCGCCGCCGAGGCGCGCGCGCTCGCCGCGCTCGCCGAGGAGCGGGGCCTGCTGCTCTCGGTCTTCCAGAACCGCCGCTGGGACAACGACTTCCTCACCCTCCGCGCGCTCCTCTCGGAGGGCGCGCTCGGAGACGTACAGCGCTTCGAGTCGCGGTTCGAGCGCTGGCGTCCGCAGCTCAAGGGCGGCTGGCGCGAGTCCGGCGCGCCGGAGGAGATCGGCGGGCTGCTGTTCGACCTCGGCAGCCATGTCGTCGACCAGGCCCTCGTCCTGTTCGGCCCGGCCGTGCGCGTGTACGCGGAGTCGGACGTCCGCCGCCCGGGCGCGGAGGCCGATGACGACACCTTCCTCGCGATCACGCACGCGAGCGGGGTCCGCTCCCATCTGTACGTGAGCGCCACCACCGCTCAACTCGGCCCACGCTTCAGGGTGCTCGGTTCGAGCGCGGGATTTGTGAAGTACGGTCTCGACCCGCAGGAGGCCGCTCTGCGCGAGGGCTCGGTGCCGGCGCCCGGAGCGCCGTGGGGCAGGGAGCCCGAGTCGATGTGGGGCACCCTCGGCGCCGGGGAGTCCCCGGTGACCGGCGGCGGCACCCCGGTCGAGACGCTGCCGGGCGACTACCCGGCGTACTACGCGGCCGTCGCGGCCGCCCTCCGGGGCACCGGCGAGAACCCGGTCACCGCGCACGAGGCCGCCGCCGCGCTCGACGTCCTGGAGGCGGCGAGGCGGTCCGCCCGCGAGGGAATCACGGTGACGCTGTGAGCACCCCCACTCCGGAGATCGCCGAACTCACGGCGCAGGAAGTCCGCCTGACCCTCCCCCGCTTCACGTACGACGACGCCTGGACGCTCGGCGGCATCCTCGTCGGCCTGGCGCGCGAGCGCCGGGCGCCCGTCGCGATCGACATCCGGCGGGGCGCGCAGCAGCTCTTCCACTGCGCGCTTCCGGGATCGAGCGCGGACAACGACGCCTGGATCGACCGCAAGCGGCGAGTGGTCGAGCGGTACGGCGAGAGCTCGTTCCTCGTCGGGGCCCGGTTCCGTGCCAAGGGCACGACGTTCGAGCAGTCCTCGCGCCTCGACCCCGACCGGTACGCCGCCCACGGCGGTTCGTTCCCGATCGCGGTCGAGGGCGCGGGGGTGATCGGCTCGGTCACCGTGTCGGGGCTGCCCCAGGCCGAGGACCACGCGATGGTGGTCGAGGCACTGGCCCGCCTGCTCGGCGACCTGTCCGGCTGACCCTTCCTGACGCCCGGGCCAGCCGTCCCGGCCAGGCCGGGCGTCCGGGCCAGGGAGACGTCCGGGCCAGGTGAGGTCCGGGCTAGGCGCCCTTCAGCTCCTGGCGCTGGCGGCCCAGCCCCTCGATCTCCAGCTCCACCACATCGCCGGCCCGCAGGTACGGCTTCGGCTCCGGCTGCCCCATCGCGACGCCCGCCGGCGTACCGGTGTTGATGATGTCCCCGGGGTACAGGGTCATGAACTGGCTGACGTACCGGACGACCTCCGCCACCGGGAAGATCTGGTCCGAGGTGTGCCCGTCCTGCTTCAGCTCGCCGTTGACCCAGAGCTTGAGCGACAGCGCCTGCGGGTCCGGCACCTCGTCGGCGGTGACCAGCCACGGGCCGAGCGGGTTGAACGTCTCGCAGTTCTTGCCCTTGTCCCAGGTGCCGCCGCGCTCGATCTGGAACTCGCGCTCCGAGACGTCGTGAGCGACGGCGTACCCGGCGACGTGCGCGAGGGCCTCGACGTCGCTCTCCAGGTAGCGGGCGGTGCGGCCGATGACGATCGCCAGCTCGACCTCCCAGTCCGTCTTGGTGCTGCGGCGCGGAACGAGCACGGTGTCGTCGGGGCCCACGACCGTGTCGGCGGATTTCAGGAAGACGACCGGCTCCTCCGGTATCGCGGCGCCGACCTCGGCCGCGTGGCCGTGGTAGTTCAGCCCGATGCACACGACCTTGCCGATCCGGCCGACCGGCGGCCCGACGCGCAGCCCGGTCGCGTCGAGCGCGGGCAACACACCGGCCCCGAGGGCAGCCTGGATCCGGTCGAGCGCCGACGCGTCGGCCAGCAGGCTGCCGTCGACGTCGTCGACCACGGCCGACAGGTCGCGCAGCGTCCCGTCCTGGTCGAGCAGGGCGGGGCGCTCGGCGCCCGCCGGCCCGACTCGCAGCAGCTTCATGGTCTTCTCCCTGTGGTCGAGGTGGGCCCGGGGTCGGGCCCTGGTGAGCCCCGGCCGATGGAGTGCGGCCATCGGATGGATCGGAGGGTTGGTCGATCCTCCAAGAGATCCGACCACTCGGCAAGACCCCGTTCACGGACTGGACCCTTACGCCTGAGTAGCAAGGGCCTTCGTCGGCGGCTGCTCGGGGGGCAGCTGGTCCCGGAAGAGGACGGCCCGCTCGACGACGGTCCACGTGGTGCTGGTGACGACGTAGAGCGCGGCGGCGAGCGGGACGACGGCGACCGTGACGAGCGTGGCGAAGGAGAGCAGCGGCATCACCTTGTTGATCGTGTCGGCGCCCGGCGTCGGCGGAAGTCCGGTGTCCAGGGGCTGCGCGGCGAGCTGCCGCTTCGTACGGCGGAAGTGGAACGTGGCCACGGCGGCGACGATCGCGAAGAGCGCGAGATAGACCTGGCCGGCCGGGCCGAACGCGCCGCCGTGGGCGAGGGCGTCGGCCCAGTGGTCGCCGAGCGGGGCGGCGAAGAGGGAGTGACCGGCCATGCGATCGCCGGCGAACAGGTGGTACATGAGCAGGAACGCCGGAGCCTGCAGGAGGCTCGGCAGACAGCCGGCGAAGGGCGAGACCTTCTCCTTCGCGTGCAGCTCCGTGACCGCCTTCTTGAGGCGCTCGGGGTCCTTGGCGTGCCGGGCGCGCAGCTCGGCGAGTTGCGGCGCGATCCGCGTGCGGGCCTTCTGCCCGCGGGCCGCGGCCCGCGAGAGGGGGTGGATCGCGAGCCGGACGAGCAGGGTGAACAGCACGATCGCGGCGGCGGTCGCGGTGGTGGCGAAGAGCGGCTGGAGCAGGTCGGCGAGCTGCTCGACCAGAGAGGCGAAAACGGACATGGGAGCCCTCCGAAGGGTCTCGTCGTGCCGGGAGATGTACGTGTCGGCATGACGGAACCGCGTAGAGGGGCGAGAGGAAGTCTCCTGCGCCTACGCGGCCGTCGGGAGGGGACGGCCAGGTGCCCGGGGCCTGCGGCGGCCGGAGGCGTCCGGATCGCGCTGCGGCAGGAAGGCGGTGCGCCGCGCACGGTCCCGCAGGGCCGTGCGTACCCGGGTCGGAGCCACGGGCGGGGCCGCGGGGGCACCGATCAGGGCGCAGACCACGGTGGTCGCGGCGAGAGCGACGGCGGCGGAAAGGCTCGAACCGTCGGAGAGGAGGAGGTCGGCGAGAGCGAGCAGGAAGAAGAGCGGGGCGAGCACGCGCAGCAGCAGGTTCCTGATCACGGCACTCCCTCCCCGGTCGCTCGGTTTCGACACCTCTCAGCCGTTATACACGATCGGCCCGGGCCGGGGCAGGCCCCGGCTCAGCGGACGAGGGTCGCCCACACGACGAGCCGGTACGCGGAACTGAACTCGGGCGTACAGGTCGTCAGGGTGAGGTAGGAGCCGGGGGTGGAGTACCCGTAGGAGGGCTTGACGAGCGAGCGGGGGACGGGCTGGATGACGCCGGTGTCGCGGGGGGCGGTCTGGTTCAGGACCTGATCGACGACGTACGCGTACCGGCGTTCACGGGTCTGTATCTCGATCCGGTCGCCCTTGCGGAGCCGGTTGATGTAGCGGAAGGGCTCGCCGTGGGTGTTGCGGTGCCCGGCGAGGGCGACGTTGCCGGGACGGCCGGGCGCGGCGGTGCCCGGGTACTGCCCGACGTACCCGCGGTCGAGCACGGACCGCTTGCCGATGCCGCGGGCGACGGGGGCGGTGAGGCCGATGCGGGGGATGCGGAGGATGGCGTAGGCGGGGGCTCCGGCGGACGGCGCGGCGCCGGCGGCGGGCATCTCGCGTGCCGAGGGCGCTACGGAGGGCGACTCCGAGGGCAGCTCCGCGGGCGCACCCGAGGGCGTCTCCGAGGGCGTCTTTGAGGGAAGGACGGCGGGTGATCCCTCCCACTCCCGCTCCAGGGCCTGCACCTGCCGGCCGGCCTGCGCGCGGGCCTGCTGATTGGTCCACCACAGCTGGTGCACGACGAGCAGCAGGAGAACAACCCCGCAGGTGACGACGGCCTCGGCGCCCACCCACAGCACGCGGGCGGGCGTGCTCCGCACCCCGCCTGTCTGGACGACGACCGGCACCCTGTCCCGCACGCGGGGCACGATAAGGGCTGACGCGCCAACTCTCCAGGGCCGTACAGCAGTACGGTGTCGACATGCGCCCCGACACGCCTGCCGCCCACGTCACCGAAGCCGAGCGCCTGCTGCGGACCGCCGAGAGGTACCCGGAGGACCAGGAGCCGCTGTTCCTCCAGGCAGCAGCCCATCTGGAACTGGCGGGCGCGCGCGCACGGGCGACGACCTTGTACGACACGCTGCTGTCCTCGTCCCCGTCGAAGCCCCATCTGATCCGCTCCCTCAAGGCGGCGAACCTGTGGGAGTACGGCCACGAGGCGGAGGCGCGGGCGATCATCGAGGGCGTCCGTGCGGAACGCCCGGCGGAGGCGTCCCCGTGGGAGATCATCGCGGAGACGCTCGAGGCCCACGACGAACTGGAACTGTCGGAGACGGTCGCCACGGAGGCGGCGGCGTTGCTGGCGCCGACGGCCGCGTCGGCGGACCTCCCGCACGCCACCCAGTCGCTCCTGGTCACCCGGCACCGCATCCGCCGGATGCTCGCCCTCCCCCACGACGACTGGGACACCCTGGCGGACACCCTCCACACGGCGGACGTCCCCCTGGACGAGCTCCATGACCCGAAGCGCCTGTGGTCGCTGGGCTCCTCGGACCCGGCGGAACTCCAGGCGGAGATCACGCGCCTCCGCAGCGAACTGGGCTCCTACCGCACGGCCCTCTCCCGCCCCTTCCCGGTGGCGGTCCTCCACTGGCCGGAGCGGGAACTGGACGAGCTTCTGGCCTCCTACCCGGAGCTCGAATCCGAGTACCCCACTTACCGCGCCCACCTCACGGACATCGAGGCATCCCTCCGCGAACTCGCCGCGGCGGGCACCCCGAACCTCGGCATCGTCCCGGCCACGGTCCCCTCCTACGAGGCCTTCGCCGCCTCGGAGTCCTCCTCCCCGGCGAACGCGGACCTCCTCCCCCAGTACGCCACGACCCTCGCCGCCCGCGGCCGCGCGGCGGCCTGGCCCCCGGCCCGGGGTGCGGCGTGCTGGTGCGGCTCGGGAAGGACGTACGGGGAGTGCCACGGGGGCGCGCCCTCCTGAGGGACGGCGACCTCACCCCCACATCCTGCTCGCGTCGGACTCGCCCGTGATGGAATTGTGGCGAACGGACCGAGCCACGATCGTGAGGCACAGCCGCCTTGAGCACGATGAAGCCCTTGTCTCCTGCCGTCTCGGCGCGCATGAGCAGGCAAGCCAGCAAGGACACGGCCGCCGAGCTGGCGGTCCGTCGCCTGCTGCACGCGGCGGGTCTGCGCTACCGCGTGGAGCACCCGGTGCCGGGCATGGCACGGCGCCGGATCGACGTGGCCTTCACCTCGGTCAAGGTCGCCGTCCTGATCGACGGGTGCTTCTGGCACGGTTGCCCGGAACACGCCACACAGCCGAAGTCGAACGCGGAGTGGTGGCGGCAGAAGCTGGACCGCAACATGGCCCGCGATGCGGAGACGACCGAGCATCTCGTGTCCGCCGGGTGGGAGGTCCTTCGCTTCTGGGAGCACGAAGCACCCGAGGAAGTCGCTCTGCGCGTCGAGGCCGCGGTCGAACGACGGAAGGGCCGACGAGGGCGGGAGAGGAAGCCCTGAGCGACCCGGCCTTCGTGGATCCGAGGCTCGGTAGGGACAATATGGTGAAAATCACGGCCGAACAGGCAGCGCTGTCGCGGGTTTTGCCCGAATCGTGGTCGATTGCCGGGATCGGGATCGCTCGCTACCGCCGGATCCGACAGGCCGCGACCCCGCCCGTCGCAGAGGCTCTGGGGCGGGCCTTCGTCGAAGCGTCGGACGGGGAACCGGCAACCCCCTTCGCCGGCTAGACTTCCGCCACATGACCAGCGCGGCGCCACACCAGTCCGTCCTCGACAAGCCCTTTGTCCTGGATCTCTTCGCGGGGCCCGGAGGGCTGGATGTCGCCGGGCAGTCACTCGACATCCCGAGTCTCGGCATCGAGTGGGACCGGAGCGCCTGTCTGACGCGCTACGCTGCCGGGCTGGACACTCTCCACGCCGATGTGAGCGCCGTCCGCCGGGATGCCTTCGAGTCCCTGCCCCCGGAGATCAACGTGCTCGCCGGCGGCCCCCCGTGCCAGACGTACTCGGTGGCCGGCAAAGGTGCCGGCCGCAAGGCCTTGAAAGAGGTCGAAAAGTACATCGAACGCCTGATGGCGGGCGACTCCGACGAGGAGATCGACAAGGACCTGAAGGACCTGAGCGATCCCCGCACGGCGATGGTCCTCGAGCCCCTCCGGTACGCGATTCGAGCGACCCGGAGCCCGAGCCGGGACTACCGTCCGTACGACGTCATCGTCCTGGAGCAGGTCCCCGCGGTCGAGGCGCTCTGGCACCACTACGCCTTGGTTCTGGAGAAGACCGGCCTCCCCGACGGCACCACGTACAAGGTCGTCGTGGACGTCCTCGACACCGAGACCTATGGAGTGCCGCAGACGCGATCCCGCGCCGTGCTGATCGCTCGTCGTGAGGGCTTGGGTGAGCCCTCGCTGCCCTCGCCGACCCACCTCGCCTACGAGGCGAAGGAATGGAATCGCAGGAGCCACCGGGCTTCCTCCGACGTCCATCAGCCGACCCTCGACGAGGAGAGCACCCCGCAGCCCGAGGAGCGCCGGAGGAAGGACGACGCCCCGAAGCACTGGACATCGATGGGCAAGACCCTCGCCGAGCCGGTGGGCACGCATCCGGGGCGCAGGACTCCCTTTCTGGTCCGCTCCAACTACGGCAGCTCGGGAATCCCAGGGCGCCGCGGAGTACGGACCGACCAACAGCCCGCCGCCACTGTCACCGGCCGTATCTCCCGCTTCGTGGTCTTCGAGCACCTCGACGAGGACATCGTCTACGAGGGTCCTCGCTTCAGCATGAACGAAGCGGGGATGCTGCAGAGCTTCCCGCCCGACTATCCGTGGTCCGGTACGGCGCAGGCCCAGCAGGTGGGCAACGCCGTCCCGCCCCTGTTCGGTGCGCATCTCCTGAGCGCAGCGCTCGGTCTTCCCGCGCCGGACCCGGAGGCGCTGAGGAAGCCGTGGCAGCGGGCCACGGAGGAGCAGCGGGCCAAGCTGCGGAGCCACGGCTGCGGAGCTGCGGACGACTGCACCGCCCGCTGCCCGTCCCCGGAGGACCAGTCGCCGCCCCGCTCGACCTCGGGCCCGCGCAAGAACAAGCGGGTGTCGGCCCAGTAGCTCCCGGTCGCGGAGTCAGTCCTCGGTCTTCCTGCCCCTGACCGGCGCGGACTCGAACAGCTCCATGAAGTAGCTGGTGAGCGCCGCCACGGACTCCTCGGGGACGGGATCCTCGTCGGGCCCCTGGGGGAGTACCTGTCGCGCGACCGGAGGTGCGGTCTCCGCCTCCGCGATCCACCCTCTCAAAGGGGCGGGATCCCTCGGCTCGTCCGGCGCGAGCACGTCGTAGACCAGGGTCGCTCCCGCCGTGCTGATCGCCAGGCTCAGGCCGTTGATCTCTCGACCGGTGGTGACCCGCCCGTTCTTCAGGAGACGAACCAGGGCTTGGGCGGTGGGACGGTGGTCGATCACGTCCCTCCGCAGAACGGTGTGGATGAGGTCCTGGTTCCCGCAGGCGACCTCGACGGGCTCATAATCAGGCCCGTTCCGGAAGAGTTCAGCCGCCCACCACAGACGGGAGAAGCACTGACGGTCGGCCGGGCCCGAGAAGCGGTCCGGGGCGACCCGCCTCACCGGCCTGTTCGCCGTCGCCTCCGGCAGGTGACGCCACACGACGTAGTCCGGTGCCACCGCCAGGGCGATGTGATTCCACAGACGCTTGTCCGCCGCTTCCCGCCGCGTCAGGCGCAGCGTGGCATGCAGCCGAGGCGCGAGCCACGCGTCGGCTCGGGTGCGATCCTCACGGAACTCGAACATGGCGTCTTCCACCAGGCTCCGGATCGGCTCGACCGTCCACCTGACGTCGTCCTCGGGGAGCGGCTCGACCACCTTGGCGAGTTCGATGCCGCCATGCACCTGTTCGCCCTTGAGCAGGTCCTCGGTGAGAAACGGATCGGCGGCCGAGGTGGCGAGGAACGCCAAGCGCTCCGGTACGTGGTTCGGATGCGTGATCACGTCGCGCTCTCCCGGTTCATCTGTTCCAGACTGCGGATGGCGTAGGCAAGCGCCCTGCCTGCATCGGCACGACGAGCCGCCGCGTAGTGGACGCGGGTCTGCAGCTCCACCCAACCCGATTCGCCGGTGCGCCGGCGATGCACCTGGCGCAGGGCCTCCTCGACATGAACACCGGGAATCACATCCGGGAGCATCTCCCGCAGCACATCGCCCTGCCAGTCGGTCGGGAAGACCGGGCCGCCGCCCGGTTCCACCTCCAGGTCGCCGATGGCGCCATGGAACACCGCCGTCCAGACGTCGGTGGCCATCTGGGCGACCAGCAGGTCGCGCACCTTGCTGTCCACTCCCGAGCCGCTGCTGTCCAACAGTCCCAGGACCCCTTCGACATCGGTGTTCACGAACACCGTGGGGACCCGGGCCGAGGTGTCCACGATCCATGGCACGTCGGCGTAGGCGTGCAGCCACTCCCTCGAACTCTTGCCGAACGAGGCTTTCTGGATCTCCAGTCGGAGCCCGCTGACCGGCTCGTCGGAGACGGTGTCGACGATCCAGTTCCGGTCGGTCTCGGCGATCGACCGTCCCCACACTCCGTCCACCGTCCCGACGGCGTACACGGCGAGGGAGGCCCGCCCGAGGTGGTCGTCCCGGAGCACCTCCAAGGAGCCTGACCAGTCGCGGCTGTCCTCCGCGTCGCGCGTGAGGTCCGTCGAGGTGCGGACGTTGGTCTCGCCGTCCGTCAGCACGGCGAGAACGCTCAGATCGGACCAGGGCGCGTCAGGTGCGTTCGCCCCTGGCGGCAGCGTCGCGGAGAGACCGATCGTGGCGCTCACCCAGTCGGAGTGACCCGCGACTCCGAGTGCGACGGCCTGCTGCTGCGTCGAGTACGCACTGGTCTCCAGCTGGTCGCGGGTGCCGTCGGAGAGCTTGAGGGAAACCGACGTCACCCTGAGGGTGATCGGGCGGTTGAGCCGCTTGTACGGGTAGATCTTCACGCGTCACACGCCCTTGTCCGCACGCAGTTCGAGGACCAGGCGCGTGAGCGTGGTCCTGACCGGGTGGCTGGTGACATCGGTGGATCCTCGGAACTTCGCGCGACGCACGCCGGGTGCGAAGCGCAGAGTCCCGTCCTCCACCTCACAGCCTTCGACGGCCACGAGTTCTGCCCAGTCCAGCTTCGGGCGGGCGCCGGAGCGCACGTCCAGTTGGGCGACCGGCGCCATCGGGACGATCTCGTCGCCGCGCGGGATGCACACTTCCGCGGTGATCCGCCACTCACCCTCGTCGCCGATGATCGCCTCGAGCCCGTTCAGCACCGGGACCACCGGGCCCGAGGGCGCCTTGGCCTTGGGCCGACTCTTGACGGTCAACGCCTTGCGCAAGGCCTCGCCGCCTTCGCCGCCGCTGCGCTTGGGCCGGGCGACGAGTTCCCTGACCGCGCTGTTGACCTCGGTGGTCAGCTTGTTGATGCGCCGATACGCCGAGGGCGACCAGCGCAGGGTCAGCTCCTCTGTCTGCCCCCAGCGGTCGTGCTCGGGGGGTTCCGCCGCGCGCAGGAACTCCTCGGCCTCCTGCGCGAAGGGAGCCGATTCCCCGGCTGCCTCGCCCGCCAGCAGAACGGCTTGGAACGGATTCGTCCCGAGCGGCAGGTTCGGTACCCCGGCCCTCTTGACGGTCATGCGGTTGCCCCGCAGCGAATGCACCTGGTTCTTCGGGGTGTCCGCGTCACTGGCGGCTTCGGTGACCAACAGGACCGCCTGATGGGTCCCGAGCGTCCCGGAGGCGCCTCCGGACAGCGGCAGCTTCAGCGGAATGCTCCGTGCCGCCACCTGCCCGGCCTCGGTGAGTCGACCCACCGTGGTGCCCTCGTAGTGGGCCCGCAGGGCGCGGGTCCGGGAGGGCTGCTCGGCCGACGGGTCCACCTGTTCCTCCGGCACGACCACATCGCCGTTGCGCAGGGAACGGACGGAGGCCTCCAGGAGGGGAAGTCTGTTGCCCCCGCCGGTCATCGCTGCCCAGAAGTCGCGGCCCAGCGCCTCGACGAGACGGCGGTGCATCTTGCGGATGTCGCGCGTGTCCTGACCGCCCTCCTCCTCCGGGCTCTCCTCGTCGACTTCCGATGAGCCCCCTTCGAGGCCGGCCACGTCGTGCGCACCGACGATGAGGAAGGAGGTACCGGGTTCGTCGCTCTCGCGGGTGAGGTACAGACGGGCCACGGTCTCCTCGTCCGCCCACCAGGATCGGGCGACCATGGCGCCGGGCGAATCCGGGTCGGGGCGCCCGAACCAGGCGGGACCGGCGTACGGTTCGCCGTCGACCTGACGCCAGGGAAGTTCGAGACGGCCGATCACGCGCCGCTCGGTACGCCCCTCATGAGGTACGGACAGTGTGGAGTTGATGAGCACGAGGCCGAGAGCACTGGAGGCCCACAGCGTCGCCTTGCCCAAGCCGTAGGAACCGCCTGCGGCAGGGCCTGACTTGAGGCTCTCCAGTTGACGCCTCACGACCGCGGCGAACTTGCCGTCCGCGTAGTCGTCGCCTGTGAGCCCGGAGGCGTTGTAGTCGTCGACCCGCAACAGGACCAGGCGACCCTTCTCGTACATGTCGCGCACACCGGCGTCCACGACCCGCCCGACCTTCTGGCTGCCCGCGACCTCGGAGACGGCGGAGTAGTGCGGGAAGAGATCGTTCCAGAGGATCGCCTCGCGGAAGGCGTCCAGGTGTTCGCCGGTCAGCTCGTGCAGGGTGTAACGCACGCGGACCGGGCGACCGTTCTCCGTCAGGCGCTCGTCGAGGCTGTTCTGACAGGTCTCGCGCGCGAGGACCTGCACGTCGGCGTCGAAGGCGAAGGCCGCGGCATTGCCCAGGTCGCGGCCACCGTCGGGGTACCCGGGACGGTGATACCAGGTGACCGGCAGGCCGGCTTGGGTGTCGGTGGTGCGGGTGTGCACCGTGCCCAGGTCCGTACCGAGCGCTCTGGCGATGTCCTGCATGACGGTCGGGCGCGGAGTCGACCTCCCGGTGATCCACGCCGAGACGGCGGCCCTCGTCAGCCCGAGCTCCTCGGCCAGTTCGGCCTGCGTCTTCCTCGCGAGCTTGAGCTGACGGGCCAACCACGGCCCGAACTCCTCACCTGTCTCCACGCGCCACCTGCTCTTCCTCGGGTCGTACCGGAGAGGCTAATTTGACGAACGCGACGGCGTCAACCAACAGTTAACCGGAAGGCATCGCCTCACCGACTCTGCATGACTGCCCAACTTGCATCAGATAGTCCGAATCCTCCCGCTCCGCCTCCTCCGAGCGAGGCGATGTCCTCAACTCGGCTCGTATGAACGGAAGTTCGGGTTGCACGCTGGCCGATATGCCGATACCTTCAGCGACGTTGGAAAAGCCATCTCGCTCGTGCAATCCGAAATCCGGAGGGTCGGGCGACCGGGGGAGAATTGTGCCCTTGTTCCGCCCGGATCGAGAGGGTGGAAGTGCGCCCGCAAGCGGCCTGCAAGCTTGCGGAATCTTTTTTGGTAAACGGCTGGCGGCCCTCCATCACCGCCCGCTAGCGTGATCAACGGGAGAGAATCCCGCAGGCAGAACCATTTCGTTTCACGGGGGGCGTGAGTCGTTATACCCCTGTGCGACCACCACGGCACGATGTGACAGGGGTGAGGACTCCATGGACGAGGACGACTGCGGGCGCTTGTTGCTCTCGCATCGGGAGCACAGCGCGTTAGGGCTGGGCATCCGAACGGCCACGAGCAAGGCCGAGGCGAGGGAGACCCTCCGGGCGTACGAAGTGTCCGAGAAGGATCTCGCCGAAGGCTTCCCCAACCTGTCCAAGGTGTTCGGGGACCTGCCCGACGAGAGCCCCCCTGCCTGCTGACGCTTCCCCGGAGCGCACACCCCGCACCCTTGACGACGCCCCGATCAGGGCGCTTCGACGCATCAGCGCGCCATCGACACGGGGCCGGCTTCACTCGGCCGGTGAGGCCGGCCCCGTCACCCTCGCCTTCGCCCGTCCCTCGACACCCAGGAGCGCAGCAGCAGTGTCGCCCTCGTCCTCCCCTGTGATCGAAACCGTTCTCGAACAGTCCGCCCGTGTCCTCCAGACGTATGCCGTGGACCCCGGCCTCGTGGCCGAGCACGCCAATGGCGAGCGCCGGATCACACAGGGCGGATACGGCGATCGCCAGCTGTTCGAACTCGTCCAGAATGCTGCCGACGAAATAGCGGAGCATCCCGGCGGCCGCATTTACGTGGTCCTGACAGAAACTCATCTGTACTGCGCCAACGAGGGCAATCCGGTGACCCCGGAAGGCGCGGAGACAATTCTCCGGATGAGTATGTCGAAGAAGCGCGGAGGCCAGATCGGTCGATTCGGCGTGGGCGTGAAATCGGTCCTCGTGGTGACCGACACTCCGGAATTCTTCAGCGTCACCGGGAGTTTCGGTTTCAACCGTGCCTGGTCCTACGAGCAGATCAAGACCGTGCCAGGCGTGACGGCCCGCTACGGATCGGAGTTCGATGCTCCGGTCCTGCGGATGGCGCGTCCCCTGGACGTGCAGGCGGAACGCGCTTCCGACGGCGTTCTCGACGAGCTGCTGACATGGGCGACCACCGTCGTCCGCCTGCCCCTGCTCCCGAAGGCCGACGACCGGCTGGGCCGGGACATGCACGGGGGTCGAGCCAAGGAACACGGCGAACCGCGCGAGGAGTTCCCCGTCGGCTTCCAGCTCTTCTCGCCGCACGTCGCGAAGGTCGTGCTGGAGGACCGCCGGCCTCGGCCTGTGGCGCGCCGCGTCCTGACCGGCAGGCAGGCCGATGATCTGCACACCGTGGTCGAGGAGCGCACCGGCAGAGCGGCCGTCACCGAGCGGTGGCGCGTCTTCACCACCACGCACGAGCCCGGTCCGGCGGCCCGCGCGGACGCCGGCGAGCTGCACGACCGGCTCCAACTGGACCTCTCCTGGGGGGTTCCCGCCCTGGAGAAGGATTCGGAGAGCGGCCTGTACGTCAGCCCCCGCTCGCGCGGTCGAGGCAGGTTCTGGTCCTTCTTCCCCACCAAGTACGAGATGTCGCTGAGCGGCATCCTCAACGGCGCGTGGAAGACCAACGAGGACCGGCAGAACCTGCTCGACTCCTCGCCCTTCAACCAGGAGATGATCCGCAAGTCGGCACAGCTGGTCGTCGACTCCCTTCCGGCACTGGCGCCCGCCGAGGACCCGGCCGCCTACCTGCCGCTGCTCCCCGGCCGCGTCAAGGAGGCCATCAGTTGGGCCGACGAGTTCCTGACCCGGGAAATCTGGGCCCGGGCCGCTGCCTGCCCCTCGCTGCCCGACCAGGACGGCGTCCTGCGCGTGCCGACGGCCCTTCGTATCCACCCGCGGCTCGACAAGGACAAGAAGCTGTCCATCTGGCTGCGAATGTGGCACGAATGCCCCGGGCGCCCCTCGAACTGGCTGCACCCGAGCGTCGAGGCCGATTCCCTCCGCTCCGGAAAGGTCGAGCACATCATCGGCGCGGCCGGGCACGGCCGGACCGATGTTCGCGAGTGGCTGGAGGCCCTCGTCGAGAGCGGCACTCCTCAGGCGTCGGCCGTGGCCGTCCGCATCCTCGCGGACATGATCGAGCACGGCTCCCCGCACGCCGACGAGGCGCGCAAGGCCCGCGTCGTACTGACCGAGGAGCACGGTCTCGTCGCCCCCGTGCACGGCGCGGTGTTCCGCCGCGCCGATCAGGGGGGGCTGCGCGAGTCCCTGGTGTACGTCGTCGACGAACTGGCCCAGGACCCCTCTCTGGCGCACGCTCTCAATGTCCTGGGCATCCGGGAGGCCGATGCCGAGGGCAGGTTCAGCAGCGTGCTCGACCAGGGCTTCGACCACTACACCGGCTCGGACTGGGAGCGGTTCTGGGAACTGTTCCGCCAGGCCGGTGTCCGACGGCTCACCCACAAGGTCCTGGAGCGGGTGCCCGCGCCGCGCTCGACGCTTCGAGTGCGCACCGCCGACGGGCGGTTCCGAGCCGTCGAGGACTGCATGCTGGCGGGGACCGTGGTCGACGCCGAGCGCGACCCCGCCGTGGCCGTCGACATGGGATTCCACTCCGACGACACCTTCTTCTTCTCCCAGGTCGGCCTGCGGGACCGGCCGGCCGGTGGAGTCCAGCCGCAGGCCGACGAGGCGTGGTTCGAGGAGTACCGCGCGGCCGTCCACGCGGCCTCCCTGCGCAACCTGGACAGCGGCGCCCCGCGCCCCTCGCTGAACCGGATGAAGGTCGAGGGCGCTGCGATCGGTGGCCCGCTCCACCTCTTCCGCGCCCTCTCGGAGGAGTCCCGCGCTCGCTTCCTGAAAGCCCTGCCCGACGACGCCGTCGTGGACAACTGGACGCGCCAGTTCGGCGCCCAGGCCGGCACACGGCAGGCGGTGATGTCGCCGATCCGATGGATGCTGCGCAAGTACGGCACGGTCGCCACCTCGCAGGGCCTCAAGCCGCTGGCGGAGGCCGTCGGGCCCCAGCTCGCCGCCTACCGCGACGTGCTGCCGGTCGCCGACATCTCCCCCGAGAAGGCCCGCAAGCTACGGCTCCCGACCACCGTCGACGAGGTTCCCGCGGACCGTTGGGACGCGCTCCTCGACGAGGTGTCCCGCAGTGAGGACGACACCTTCGTCGGCGCCACCTACGTGATGCTCACCCGATTCGGTGCCGCGTTCCCCGAGGACTCCCTGACCAGGTGCCGGATCGGCGACACGTGGGACACCCGCCCCGACGACGAGATCACCCTCGCCGTCAATGCCGCCGAGTATCGGGCGCTCCGTGCCGAGCAGTTGCCCGCGCTGCTCGTGCCGACCCCCGAGGACGCCGAGCTGATGGTCGAGAAGTGGGGCATGCTCCGCTACGCCGACGTGATCAGCCGGGAGACCCGCGAGGTGGTCGAGGGGGACCCGGTGCCGCTCGTCGAGCTGTACCCGGCCCTGCGCCAGCGTTTGAACAGCGGAAACCGCAACAGTCTGGTGCAGCGCTGCACCGAGCTGGAGGAGATCACCCGCACGCCCAACGGCACACACGCCGCCCCGCTCAAAGCGGTCAGCCAGAACGGCATCGTCAAGGTGCGCGTCCCGCTGGAACCCGAGCCCATGCTCGTCCTGATCGACCACGAACTCGGACTCGGACTCGGAGCGACCGGGTGCCGGGCCGTCCTGGAGCACCAGGACCGCATGGCACGGGACAGCGCGATGCAGGCCGCCCAGAAGGCCGTACGCGAGGCCGAGGACGTGGTCGCCAAGATCGAGCTGCTGATCGGGGCGGAGGCGCTGCGCGCCGGGTTGCCCGAAGGCTTGATGGAGGCCGAGCTGCTGGCGACCGACGGCGTGGAGCCGTCGGGGCGCAGGATCGCGCAGATGGCCTTCAACGCGCACGGCGACGGGGTGCTGCAGCAGCACGCCCGAGACATCCAGGCTCGTTTTCCCAACGCACCGGTCAGTTACACGGGTTCGTCCGCAGCCACCGCATTCGTCTCGGAACTGCGGCTGCCTGTCTCGTTCGCCGGTTCGAAGACTCCCTCCCCGCCGGCGTTCGAGACGATCGAGGGCCCTCGGGACTTTCCGAGCCTTCACGACTACCAGGAAGACCTGGTCCGCAACATCTCCACGATGCTCGACCGGCTGGCCCCGCAGCGCGGCATGCTGTCCCTGCCCACCGGCGCCGGAAAGACACGAGTCACCGCCGAGGCCGTGATCCGCTGGGTCAAGCGGATCGGTGACCTCAAAGGTCCCCTGCTGTGGATCGCACAGACCGAGGAGCTCTGCGAACAGGCCGTCCAGAGTTGGAAGTTCGTCTGGAACAAGGTCGGCGCGGAGCGACCGCTCACCATCAGCCGGCTGTGGAGCAGCAACGAGGTCGGGAACGTCGTCGACCACCCCCACCTCGTGGTCGCGACCGATGCCAAGCTGGAACGGTGCCTGGGCACCGACCAGTACGCCTGGCTGCGACAGGCCGCGCTGGTGATCGTGGACGAGGCGCACACCGCCATCTCCAAGCGGTACACCGAGATCCTGGGACGGCTGGGACTCACCCAGTACGAGACCGGGCGCCATCTCCTCGGCCTGACGGCGACCCCGTTCCGCAACACCAACGAGGAGGAGACCCGTCGGCTGGTCAACCGCTTCGGCAACCGACGTCTCGACGAGGGTGTCTTCCCCTCCGGGGACCCGTACCGGGACCTGCAGGACTGGGGGATGCTCGCGCAGGTCGAGCACCGCACCCTGCAGGGCGGCAAGATCGAACTCACCCGGGACGAGAAGACCCACGCCGACCGCATGGCGATGCTCTCCCGCTCCGCCGAACAGCGGCTCGCCGACGACCACGAGCGAAGCCGTCGCATCGTCGACGAGGTGGCCGCTCTGCCCGCGGACTGGCCGACGCTGCTCTTCGCCACGTCCGTGGACCACGCGAAGTACCTGTCGGCCATGCTCAACGACTGTGGCATCCGATCCGCCGCAGTCGATTCGACCACCAGCGCCCAGGACCGCCGCACCCGCATCGAGAATTTCCGAAACGGCCGCATTCGTGTGCTCACCAACTACGGTGTTCTCACCCAGGGTTTCGACGCCCCGGCCACCCGTGCCGTCGTGGTGGCCAGGCCCGTCTACAGCACGAACGTGTACCAGCAGATGATCGGTCGCGGCTTGCGCGGACCCCGGAACGGCGGCAAGGACAGCTGCCTCATTCTCAACGTCAGCGACAACATCGAGAACTTCGACACCCAGCTCGCCTTCACCCAGTTCGAGCACCTCTGGAGCCGTTCGTGACCGACGTCTACCTCGACAGTCCCCCGCTCACCGAGGAGCAGCGGGCCGTGGTGGAGCAACCCTGGGACGCACGCGTCCTGGTGACCGCCGGCGCGGGGGCCGGCAAGACCCACACACTGGTGCGCCGGCTCGACGCGCTGTGCGGGAACGGGGACCCCGAGGAGGCCCTGGAAGCCTCCGAGATCCTGGTGCTCACCTTCTCGCGGGCGGCGGCACGGGAGCTGCGGGAGCGGATCGCCCGACACGGTGAGCGCGCTCACCGGGTGCGGGCGCAGACCTTCGACGCCTGGGCGTACGGCGTGCTCCGCCAGGCGTACCCGGACCACGACTGGAACGCGGCCTCCTTCCTGGAGCGGATAGAGGCCGCCGCCCGCGCCGTCGAGAAGGGGGCGCTCGAGGCCGGCGACGGCGTACCCCCCGCGCACGTGGTCATCGACGAGGTACAGGACCTGGTGGGCGACCGCAGGGACCTCGTGGAGACGCTGCTCGATCGCTATCAGTCGAGCTGCGGCTTCACCGTGGTCGGTGACGCCGCGCAGTCCGTCTACGGCTTCCAGATCGCGGACCTCACCGAACGCGCCGACGAGACCGGCCGGTTCTTCGACTGGCTGCGCGCCTCCTACCCGGACGACCTGATCGAACTCCGCCTCACCAGCAACTTCCGAGCGTCCACACCGGAGGCCCGGATCGCGCTGGGACACGGGCAGCGTCTCCAGAACGTCACGGATGCCGACGAGGCCGCGGCCCTCTACGAAGAGATGCGCGAGCTGCTCCTCGATCCGGCGAACGGGATGGGAGCGCTCACCGACCCCTTCACTCTCGACGGCCTGCGCGGATTTCCCGACACCTGTGCGCTCCTCGCCCGCGACAACCGGCAGGCGCTCGTCGTCTCGGAGCTGCTCCACGAGCACGGGGTGGAGCATCGGCTGCGGCGCCCGCTGGAGGACCGCCCGGTCCCGTACTGGGTGGCCGAGCTGCTGCGCCGCACCGATTCGGCGACGCTCTCCGAGGACCGGTTCCGATCGCTGTTCGCGGAGATACCACTGCCGTACGAGCCGGACCCGGACGCGGTGTGGACCTCGCTGCGCCGGGCTGCCCGAGGCCCGGGGCGAGGTGTCATCGACCTGGACCGGCTGCGCCGGCTGGTCGCCGACGGCCGCTTCCCGGACGAGCTGAGTGACCCCGAGACGGCGCGCATCGTGGTCTCCACGGTG
Organism: Streptomyces sp. NPDC029139; assembly: GCF_055564335.1. Classification (NCBI taxonomy): domain Bacteria; kingdom Bacillati; phylum Actinomycetota; class Actinomycetes; order Kitasatosporales; family Streptomycetaceae; genus Streptomyces; species Streptomyces sp. NPDC029139. The sequence goes on from NZ_JBVHWN010000005.1 coordinate 368,669, forward strand.
CACCGGGCCAAGGGGCTGGAGTTCGACCGAGTGATCGTTCTCGCCCCGCCGACCGTCTCCGAGCTGCAGAAGCAGTTCAAGGAGGAACTGGATCTCCCGGCCGAGGCCCGCGCCCTGTACGTCGCCTTGACCCGCGCCCGTCAGGATCTCTATCACACGGACCGACCCGATCTGCCGATCTTCAGACGGGCCGGTGGCAGGAAGAACGGCCGCAGGTTCCTGGGCGGCTGGAGGCAGTACGACCGCTATGGGATCGTCGGCGAGGCCGGGGACGTGTGCGCGGACAACCCACCCGGCCACGAGACCGACGCCATGGGGACCCAGACCTACCTCCTGCAGCGCGTCGCCCCCGGCCACGAGGTCGTGCTCCGCAGGCGCCACGACCTGCCGCTGGGCGAGGGGCAGAGTCCGCCGTACGCCATGCTGCACGACGGGCGAGAGATCGGAGAGGTCTCGGAGCGGTTCCGGCAGGAGCTGTACCAGGTGCAGAAGGTGAACCGCACGTGGGACCCCTGGTGGCCCGACGAGATCCACGGCCTACGGGTGGACACCCTGGAGGCCGTCGCGGGCAGCACCGCCGCCGGCGCCAACGCCGGCCTCGGTGACCGGGGAGTCTGGATCGCGCCCCGCATCACCGGAATCGGAAGGTACCGGCGGACGGACGACGAGGAGCAGCGCGCATGAGCGGCACGGAGAACCGGCACGCCGAGCACTACAGGGTCCGTGACGAGGAGCTGCTGCTCGGCCTGCGCCGCGAGCTCCTCGGTCCTGCCCCGGACGCCTCACCGGAGGACCGAACGGAAGTCCTCTCCCGGGACGCCCCGATCGACCGCTACGTCACCGGTGTCCTCTACCCGAGGTCGGCGGACGACGAAGCCGAGCGGAGGATGCTCGAGGACGAGGCCGAGCACCAGGGTCTGGACCTGACCCCGCTGCGTACCCGGGACAACATGGAGGAGTCCGGGACCGCGCAGGAGGTCGGCGCCGCCGCGGCCCGCCGGCCCTCCTCCATGGGGCTCACCTTCGCGATCGACCCGACGATAAGCGACTCCGTCGTGGTCCGCGCGCGGGCCGCCGCCTACCGGCCCACGGACGCGGCCGGCAACCCTGTCCCCGCCCGCCGCGCGGAGGCCCGCACCACCTCCGACCAGCAGGAGCACTGGCGGCGCGAGGAGCTGACGCTGCCCGACACCACCGTGGACGTCACCACGCCCGCCCCCGACCTGCGGTTCGACCTGGCCGAAGGGGTCGCTCTGCGGGTCAACGTCCGGCGCCCCGACGCACGACTGGGCACGGTGACCGTCACGGTGACCCTGGTCAACACGCACGAGGTCGGCGAGCGTGAGTTGCAGGACGCGTTCTCCCTGTTCCAGTGCGGGCTCGTCGTCCGCGCGGCGGACGGTTCCAGCGCCTTCGTCGAGCGTCCCGCTCCGGACGTCTCGCACGACCCCGAGGTCTCCACCAGCCGCCTGCTGCATCGTCACGCCCCGACCTTCGCCGTCGGGCACGGCTGCGCCGCCGAATGGGACTGGACGCCACCACCGATCGGCATGTCGGACTCCGTCTGGGCCGGTGTGTCCGAGGTGAGGAGCGAGTTCGTGCCCACCGTGGAGGCGCTGCTCACCGACTCCAACCCGGAGATCGACAGCTCCGCCCTGTCCATGCTCGGTCTCGCGGAGCGCCCGGACACGGAGGTCGTCGCCGCGTTGGATGCGCTCGCCGAGGGCTACGAACGGTGGATCACCCGGAAGCAGGCCGAGGCCGAGGCGCTGATGTCCGGTCCGTACGAGAAGGCCGCCAAGGACCAGGTCGACGCCTGCCGCGAGGCACTGGGTCGGATCCGCGAAGGCATCGATCTCCTGCGCACGAAGCCCGACCTGATGCGGGCCTTCCGTCTGGCCAATCGGGCCATGGCCGAGCAACGGGCCCGCAGCGCCTGGGTGAAGAGTGGCCGCAAGGGCTCCCCGGAACCCGCCGAGGGTCGCTGGCGCCCGTTCCAGATCGCCTTCGTCCTGCTCTGCCTCGCCGGCATCGACGATCCTGAGCACAGCGACCGCGAGGTCTCCGACCTCTTGTGGTTCCCCACCGGCGGTGGCAAGACGGAGGCGTACCTCGGGCTGATCGCGCTCACCTCCTTCCTGCGCCGGATCCGACTCCGTGAGAACGGCGGCGGCGTCACCGTCCTGATGCGGTACACCCTGCGCCTGCTGACCCTCCAGCAGTTCGAGCGTGCCACGATCCTGATCTGCGCCATGGAGCGCATTCGTCTCGGCAACCTGTCCGAGCTGGGCCGCGAAGCGTTCTCCCTCGGCATGTGGGTCGGTGAATCCGCCACCCCCAACAAATTGAAGGACGCGAGCGACCAACTGGCGGAACTGCACAAGGATCTCGACAAGCGGCTGGCGACCAAGAATCCGGTGCAGCTGCACGCCTGCCCCTGGTGCGGGACACGCCTCGACGCCCGCGCGTACGAGGTCGACGAGGACGCCAAGCGCATGCACGTCCGCTGCCCAGGAGCCGGCTGCGACTTCACTGACGGTCTGCCCGTCCACCTGATCGACGAAGCGGTGTACGACGCCCGGCCGACGCTGGTCATCGCCACCGTCGACAAGTTCGCGTCCATGCCGTGGCGTCCGGCCACCGCCGCGCTGTTCAACCGGGACGACCCGAGCGACCGCACACCGCCGCCCGAGCTGATCGTCCAGGACGAACTCCATCTCATCTCAGGACCCTTGGGGACACTCACCGGTCTCTACGAGACGGCCGTCGACGAGCTCGCCGGTCGTCCCAAGGTGATCGCCTCGACGGCGACCATCCGGCGTGCCGCCGATCAGGGCCGCCGCCTCTTCGACCGCGAGGTTCGCCAGTTCCCGCCCGCGGGCCTCGACTCCCGGGACTCGTGGTTCGCCGTGGAGACCCCGCGCGAGGACAAGGCGAGCCGACGTTACGTGGGCCTCCTCGCCCCGGGCACCAGCCAGTCCACGCTGCTCATCCGTACCTACGCGACTCTCCTGCACCGGGCGAAGCAGGCGAAGACCTCGGACGACGTACGGGACGCCTACTGGAGCCTGGTCGGCTACTTCAACAGTCTGCGGCTGCTCTCCGCGGCCGAGCTTCAGGTCCATGACGACGTGGTGGCCTATCTGGAACTGCTCGCCGCACGTGAAGAGACCAGCGTGCGTGCCGTCGCCCACTACTCGGAGCTGACCAGTCGCATCGACGCCAGTGAGATCCCGGCCCGTCTCAAGGGCATCGAGCGGGCGTATCCCGACCCGGACGTCGTCGATGTCCTCCTGGCCACCAACATGATCGCCGTGGGTGTCGACGTGGACCGGCTCGGTCTCATGGCGGTGATGGGTCAACCGCAGACCACCGCCGAGTACATCCAGGCAACCAGCCGCGTCGGTCGCTCCCACCCCGGTCTGGTCGCCGTGATGCTCAACGCGACCCGCTCACGCGACCGCTCGCACTACGAGAACTTTCTTCACTTCCACTCCGCGCTGTACCGCGAGGTCGAGTCGACCTCCGTCACCCCCTTCTCCGCCCGCGCCCGGGAACGCGGACTGCATGCGGTGATCGTCGCTCTCACCCGGATCATGATCCCGGAGGCTCGACCCAACGAGGCCGCGGGGACGGTGGAGTCGTACGAGCATCGCATCCGCGACGAGATCAAGCCCGTACTGATCGACCGAGTGCGCGCCGTCACCCCCGAGGAGACCGATGCCGTCTCCCGCGCCTTCGACGAGTTCCTCGACTGGTGGTGCGCCGAGGCCGACATCCACAACGGTCTGCTCTTCGAGCCGAGGAAGGGCAGCCGCATCCCCTCGCTTCTGCAGCCGTACGACGACGAGGCCGAGAACGCCGAGGCGTGGCCCACCCTGTGGAGCCTGCGCGACGTCGACGCCGAGTCCGCCCTGTTCATGGAGGCCACCCGATGACCCCGCCCCCGCCCCCCGCACGCCGTCGCCGTTCCGGCGCGAACGGCTCGGCGCCCGCCCACAACCTTCCGCGTCGCGGCGGGGTCCGTCGCGCCCAGGCGATCACCACGTACGGGGTCGGTTCACTGATCGCGGTCGACCACGAGTCCTTCGTCGTCTCCGGCCTGGACGGGGCCGACGAGCACTGGAGCACGGACGAGGCGCCGCGCATCCACGAACGTCGACTCGCTCGCATCCTGAAGGTCGAGCACTTCCGGCTACCGCCCGCGTCCGACGAGTCCAGCAAGGACGGCATCCGGGTCCGTCGCTTCCCTCTCATGCACTCCTGTCCCGAGTGCAACGAGTTGCGCCGCCATCGTGACTTCAACCCGCCGCCCGGCAAGAGCCTCTGCGGGACCTGCGAGGCCGACCTGGTCCCCTCCCGCTTCGTGATCGCCTGCGAGGCTGGTCACCTCGACGAGTTCCCGTACTGGCACTGGGTGCACCGCGCCGCGGGGCGCGGTACCACGACCGCCGGCCAATGCGGCGGCACGCTCAGGCTGCGTACCTCCGGACGCAGTTCCTCCCTCCGCTCGATCCTCGTGTCGTGCAGCTGCGGGGTGCCCGAGGTGTCGCTGGAGGGGTCCTTCCGCAGGAGCGCGCTCAAGGATCTCGGTCTGCGTTGCCGGGGCACCCGTCCGTGGCTCGGTGCCTCCGTGCCGGCGGAGCCCTGCGGACGCACGCCCCGCACCCTCCAGCGTGGTTCCTCCGCCGTCTGGCAGCCGGTGCTGAAGTCGGCGTTGTCCATCCCGCCGTGGAGTGACGGTCGCGCGGATCCCCTTGCTCCGTATTGGAGCCGACTGCGCGATCTCACCGAGCGGTCGGATGTCGCGATGTGCCTCAAGGTCCTTTTCGGCGACGAGTGTCCCGTCTCTGTGGACGAGGTGATGGAACTGCTGGCCGCCGAGCAGGAGGAAGACACCGCCGAGGGCGAGGAACGCACCTTCGACCACCACTATCGGGCCTTGCGCAACAAGGAGTACGAACGTCTGCGGGCCGGGAACGACGAGCGGGAGCGTTCACGTGACGAGCAGTTCATCTGCGAGACCCCGCTCGGCGACCCGGCCGCTCTCGAAGGCCTCGGGATCACCGGGCCCATGCAGGTCAAGAAGCTCCGTGAGGTCCGCGCGCTGAAGGCGTTCACCCGGCTCGCCGAACCCGACTCCGTTGTCGACGGCAACGAGGCCGCGCTCTCCTCGACGCGTTTGAACTGGCTGCCCGCCATGGAGGTCCGGGGCGAGGGTGTCTTTCTCCGGCTGACCGAGGACCGTCTCGCCGCCTGGGAGAACGCTCCCGCCGTTGCCGCGCGCGCCGAACGCATCCACACCGCACATCGTCGGATGTTGGAGCAGAGGGCCTCCGACCCCACCCGGGTCCAGCCCTCTCCCGTCACTCCCCGCATGGTGCTGCTGCACACGTTGGCCCACGTCCTGATCAACGAGTGGAGCCTGGACGCCGGATACCCGGCCGCAGCCCTCCGCGAACGCCTCTACGCCGACGCGGACATGGCGGGCCTGCTCGTCTACACCGCCACAAGCGACTCCGCGGGCAGTCTCGGCGGCCTGGTCGCTCAGGGTGAGCCCGAGAGGTTGGCGGGCGCCATCCGATCGGCGATACGCCGGGCCTCCTGGTGTTCCGCCGATCCCTTGTGCATCGAGACCGAGGCCTCCGGCACGGGCGGGACCAACCTCGCCGCCTGCCACGCCTGCGTGATGCTCCCGGAGACCAGCTGCGAGCACAACAACACCCTGCTCGACCGCGCGCTGCTCGTCGGTACCCCGGAAGACCCTCATATGGGCTTCTTCGCGGACGTCCTGACTCACTGAGTTCCGGCGGGAAGTCGGACCAGGCGACGATCGACAGGCGGGCACCACCGATCATCCGCCCCGGTCCGGGCGTCACCTGGACCGGCACGGTGACGGGGTCGGTTGCGAGAGCTGAAGTTAGGCTCGTAGATCGAGACCCTCACTCGTGAGAAAGGCGCACCTCATGCCCCGCATCCCCTCCCCCGCCATAGCCGCCGCCGGCCTCGTCGGGGGTTACGCCGTCGCCCGGTGGACCAAGAAGCGGCCCCTCGGGGGCGTGGTGCTCGCCGCCGCCGGGGGGCTTGCCGCGCGGGAGTGGCAGCAGGTGGCAGGCGGGAAGGCCGCTGCCGCGCTCACCGGGGCGTACGTCGCCGCGTTCGCCGGGTCGCATCCGCTCGCCAAGAAGGTCGGCGCCTGGCCCGCCGTGTTCTCCGTCGCCGGGGTCATGGCCGGCGCCTCCTGGGCCGTCACCCGGAACAAGGGCTGAACGCGCCGCCCCTCCCGTACGTACTAGACGGTGCCCTCCCCATGAGCGCTGGGCGGGCGGGTTCCCCTACCCCCTCGCCCGCCCAGCGCGTGGCACACCGGTGCACCCCGCAGCCTCACTCACCGCGGTGCCACCGGTGCCGCCCGGACCCGGCTCGCGTGAGCCCCCGCCGGTGCGCGCCCCACGGCCGTCACCCGCCCCGCGCGGCCCCACCCCGCGCGCCCCGCGCCCCGGGAAACCCGCCGGCCGCCGTCACCCACCCCGCGCGCCCCCCGCCCCGGCAGACCCACCCCGCGCCGTCACCCGCCCAGCCCGTGGCTCACCGTGTAGATCAGCAGGCCCGCCAGCGCGCCCACCACCGTGCCGTTGATGCGGATGAACTGGAGGTCGCGGCCGATGTTCGCCTCGATCTTCCTCGAGGTCTGGTCCGCGTCCCAGCCCGCCACCGTGTCGCTGATCAGCGACGTGATCTCGTCCCGGTACGTCGTCACCACGTACGCCGCCGCGTCCTCCACCCATCCCTCGACCTTCGCCTGCAGGCGGCCGTCCGTCACCAGCCTGCCGCCCAGGGAGATCAGCGAGGCCCGCGCCCGCAGGCGCAGCTGGCTGCGGTCGTCCTCCGCCGCCGCGATGATCATGCCGCGGATCGAGGACCAGGCCGAGGCGATGATGTCCTGGACCTCCGGGCGCGCCAGCAGGTCCGCCTTCAGGCGTTCCACCCGCGTCCGGGTGTCCGTGTCCGCCTGCAGGTCGGCCGCGAAGTCCGTCAGGAAGCGGTCGATCGCGCCGCGCGCCGGGTGCGCCGGCATGTCGCGCATCTCCGTGACGAAGCGCAGCAGCTCCTTGTACACCCGCTCGCCCACCCGGCGGTCCACGAAGCGCGGCGTCCAGCCCGGCGCACCGCCCTGGACCGCGTCCATCACCGAGTCCGCGTGGAAGACCAGCCAGTCGTGCGCCCGCGCGCACACCAGGTCCACGGCCCGGTGATGCGCCCCGTCCACGACGATCCTCTCCAGCGTCTTGCCGATCCCCGGCGCGATCTCCGCCGCCTCGGCCCGCCGGGTGATCGCCTCGCCGACGACCGCCTGGACGTCCGAGTCCCGCAGGACCGTCAGGGCGCCGCGCAGAGCCGTGGCCAGCTCCGTCGTCACCCGGTCGGCGTGCGCCGGTTCCGCGATCCAGGCGCCGAGGCGGCCGGCGATGCCCAGCCCGTGCAGCCGTCCCCGTACGACATCCGCCGACAGGAAGTTCTCGCCGACGAACGAACCCAGGGTCGCCCCCAACTGGTCCTTCTTCGTCGGAATGATCGCCGTGTGCGGGATCGGCAGGCCCAGCGGGCGCCGGAACAGCGCCGTCACCGCGAACCAGTCGGCCAGCGCGCCCACCATGCCGGCCTCCGCCGCGGCCGCCACATAGCCGGCCCAGGCCCCGGCCCCTTCGTTCCTCGCCCACGTCGCCAAGGCGTAGATGACCGCCACCACGAGGAGAAGACCCGTGGCCAGGGCCTTCATACGACGAACCCCGCGGTGCCTCTCGGCGTCCGCCGCCGTGTACGAGAACGCCACCAGGGGTCGCTTCGTATCAGTCGTCGTCTCGCTCATCACCCCACCTCCCTACCTCAGTGACTCTCCGCGCGCACCCCGAGTTCCCGATCCGCGGACCGCTCCCCGTACATCTTGGCGATCACCGCCTCGATGTCCGGCTCCCGCACCGACAGGTCCACCAGCGGATACGCCTCCGCCACCGCCGTCACGAGCGGTGCCGCCGACGCCGAGGCGGGGAAGGCCAGCACCTGCCGCGGGCCCTCCCGCCGTACGAAGCGCGCCCCCGCCACCTCGATCGGCGGCAGCTCCCGCTCCAGGTCCACCACCAGCAGACGCTCGCTCTCGCCCACCTCGTGCAACCCCGCCAGCTCGCCGTCGTACATCAGCCGCCCGTGGTCGATCACCATCACCCGCTTGCACAGCTGCTCGATGTCCGTCAGGTCATGCGTCGTCAGCAGCACCGTCGTGCCACGCGAGGCGTTCAGCTCCCGCAGGAACTCCCGTACCCGCGCCTTCGACACCACGTCGAGCCCGATCGTCGGCTCGTCCAGATAGAGCACGTCCGGATCGTGCAGCAGCGCCGCCGCGATGTCGCCGCGCATCCGCTGCCCGAGCGACAGCTGCCGTACGGGCACATCCAGCAGCTCTCCCAGCTCCAGCAGCTCCACACACCGGGCCAGATTGGCGGCGAAGCGCTCGTCCGGGATCCGGTACATCCGGTGCATCAGCCGGTACGAGTCCTTCAGCGGCAGGTCCCACCACAGCGTCGTCCGCTGCCCGAACACCACCCCGATCCGCTGCGCGAGCCGCGTCCGCTCCCGCGACGGGTCGATGCCCGCGACCCGCAGCCGGCCGCCGCTCGGGGTGAGGATGCCGGTCAGCATCTTGATCGTGGTCGACTTGCCCGCGCCGTTCGGCCCGATGTAGCCGACCATCTCGCCGCGCTCCACGCCGAAGCTGATCCCGTCGACCGCCCGAACCTCACGCTTCTCCCGGCGCACGAGCCCCGTCCTCCGGCGCACCGTGAAGACCTTCTCGACGGCGTCCAGCTCGATGAAGGCCATGTCTCAGCTCCCTGTGCTTCGGTACGAACGAAGGCCCGCGCGCCACGCGAGGCCGGCCAGCCCGCAGCACACCGCCGCGACCGGCGGGGACCCGAACGCCAGCCAGGACGGCACCCCCGCCGGCGCCTCCCGCCCCAGGATGTACAGCGCCGGCAGCCAGTTCACGAACGCCAGCGGTACGACGTACACGACCCCGCGCACCAGATCCTGCGCGAAGATCGCCGGCGGGTACTGCAGCAGCGTGTTCCCGCCGTACGTGAACGAGCTGGTCACCTCCGCCGCGTCCTGCGCCCAGAACAGCACCGACGCGCCCGCGACCATCACCGCCGCGAAGATCAGCGCGCCGCACACCACCGTCACCGGCAGCAGCAGCGCCTTCACCGCCGTCCACTCCACGTCCAGGATCACCAGCGCCCAGACCAGCACGAACAGCCCCTGGGCCACCCGGCCCAGCCGCCGCAGCGCGAACTTGTCCGCCGCCACCTGCGCCAGCACCGGCGCCGGCCGCATCAGGAACATGTCCAGCGAGCCGTCCCGCACCCGCCTGCCCATCCGCTGCAGCGAGCCCATCGTCAGGTCCGCGATCCCGAAGGCGGTGCCCGCCGTCCCGTACAGGAACGCGACCTCGGCGAAGGAGAAGCCGCCCAGACCCTCCACCTGACCGAACATCAGCAGGATCACGACGAAGTCGAAGAAGGTCACGGTGAAGGACGTGACCACCGTCAGCGCGAAGGACGTGCGGTACGTCATCGTCGACCGGATCCACATCCCGGCGACCATCCGGTACGTACGCCAGGACTCGGCCAGGGCGGACGGCCTACCCCGGGCGGACGTCTCACCCGGCGCGGACGGATCACCCGGCGGGGACGGGTCGCCCGGCGCGGGCAACCCGCCCAGGGAGGACTCACCCGGCGCGGACGTCTCCCCCGAGGCGTACGACTTCCCCCGCACGGACGGCTCACCCACCCTGCACCACCACCTTCCGCGTCGCCAGCGACTGCGCCAGCCGCCCCGCCACCAGCAGCACCGCCGCCCAGCCGAACTGGAACCCGTACGCCCCGAGCAGCCCCCACCCCTCGTACTTCTCCAGGAACACGTCCGCCGGGATCTGCAGCATCGACGCCCACGGCAGCACCCGCGCCACCTCGCCCAACACCCCCGGGAAGACGCTCAGCGGCAGCAGCATCCCGGAGAAGAACAGCCCGCCCAGCCACGCCACCTGCACCACGCCCTGACCGTCCATCAGCCAGAACGCGCTCATCGCCACCAGGTACCAGATCGCGAAACTCACCGTCGAACCGAGCGCGATCGCCAGCAGGAACGCGAGCCAGGTCGACGCCCGCTCCGGCAGCCTGAAGTCGAACGCGAGCGCGCCGACCGCCATGGGGACCACCCCCCGACCGAGCAACTGGTACGCGCACCGTCCCGCGTTGGTCGCGCACCACCACGCCTGCAGATCGGCCGGCCGGTACAGGTCCACGGCGATGTCGCCCGTCCTGATCCGCTCGATCAGCTCGTCCTCGAAGCCACCGCCCATCAGCCCGCAGACCGTGATCAGCGCCTGTCCGATCCACACATACGCGAGCGCCTCCGCCATGTCGTACCCACCGAGCCGCGGACGCTCGTCCCACAGGGCCATATAGGTGTACGCCAGGATGAACCCGAAGACGGTGTTGGTGAACACCCCTGCCGCCGTGGCCATCCGATACGTGGCATGGCGCCGGAACCCACCCGCGGCCACCGTCGCGTACAGCCGCAGCATGTCCCCTCCGACCTGTCCCGACTCTCGGCACCAAAGCGCACGACCCTAGTGCCTCGCGCTCCGCCACCGCGACCGTATTTCGAGTCGCATTCCTCAGGTTCTGTCCCGGTGCGTGCAGTATGGGGGAGCCATCCCCTTCATCCGGTACGGGAGCTCCACCATGAGCGACGACCAGCCACACCGGCCCGGCTGGGCGCCCAGGGACCCCACCGTCCCCACCCCACGCCCCGAGCGCCCACGGCGCTCCCGCCCCCGACGCATCCTGCGGGCGCTCCTCGGCACCTTCCTCCTCGGCACCCTGCTGCTCGCCGGCGGACTCCTCGCGGGCTACCTGCTCGTGGACATCCCGCCCGCCAACTCCGCCGCCACCGCGCAGTCCAACCTGTACCTCTACAAGGACGGCACCCAGATCGCCCGCGACGGCGAGGTCAACCGCGAGAACGTACGGCTCGCGCACGTCCCCGCCACCGTCCGGCACGCCGTACTCGCCGCCGAGGACCGCGACTTCTACTCCGAACGGGCGGTGGTCGACGTCAAGGCCATGCTCCGCGCCGCCTGGAACACCCTCACCGGCAAGGGCAGGCAGTCCGGCTCCACCATCACCCAGCAGTACGTCAAGAACTACTACCTGGGGCAGGAGCAGACCGTCACCCGCAAGGTGAAGGAGTTCTTCATCGCCATCAAGCTCAACCGCGAGAAGAGCAAGGACGAGATCTTCGAGGGCTATCTGAACACCAGCTACTTCGGCCGCAACGCCTACGGCGTCCAGGCCGCCGCCCGCGCCTACTACGGCAAGGACGCCGCACAACTCGACAGCGCCGAGGGCGCGTACCTCGCCTCCCTCCTCAAGGCCCCGAGCGCCTACGACGTCGCCACCCACCCCCAGAACACGGCCAAGGCGCTCGCCCGCTGGAACTACGTCCTGGACGGCATGGTCAAGAAGAAGTGGGTCACCCCCGCCGCGCGGGCCGCCGCCACCTTCCCCACGCCGCAGACCGCCCGCCCCGCCACCGGCCTCTCCGGGCAGCGCGGCTACCTCGTCCAGGCCGTCGAGGACTACCTGACCGACCACGGCGTCGTCGACGAGAAGACCCTCGCCGGCGGCGGCTTCCGGATCACCACCACCCTGGAGAGGGCGAAACAGGACGCCTTCGTCGCCGCCGTCGACGACCAGGTGATGTCGAGGCTCGACGCCGCGCGGAACCCCATCGACCGCTTCGTACGGGTCGGCGGCGCGGCCATCGACCCGGCGACCGGCCGCGTGCTCGCCCTGTACGGCGGCATCGACTACACCCGCCAGTACGTCAACAACGCCACCCGCCGCGACTACCAGGTCGGCTCGGCCTTCAAGCCCTTCGTCCTCGCGGCGGCGGTCGAGCACGGCTCGCTCACCCAGGAGGGTGAGCGGATCACCCCGAACACGTACTACGACGGCACCGACAAGCGCCCCGTGCAGGGCTGGAGCGGCGAACCCTACGCCCCCGCCAACGAGGACGACCTGTCGTACGGCGACATCACCCTCCGCACCGCCACCGACAGCTCGGTCAACTCCGTGTACGCCCAGCTGGCGGTGGACGTCGGCCCCGCGAAGGTCAAGGAGACCGCCGTCGCCCTCGGCCTGCCCGCCGACACCCCCGACCTCAGGGCCTCCCCCTCCATCGCGCTCGGCGCCGCCACCGCGAGCGTCCTCGACATGGCGGAGGCGTACGCCACCCTCGCCAACCACGGCCGCCACACCGCGTACACCCTCGTCGACAAGGTCACCAAGGACGGTCAGGACCTGGACCTGCCGACCGCCCGAAGCCGGCAGGCGGTGAGCCGTGAGGCCGCCGACACGACGACAGCGGTCCTGCGCGGCGTCGTGGAGTCCGGTACGGGGACGGCGGCCCTGTCCGCGGGCCGGCCCGCGGCGGGCAAGACGGGCACGGCGGAGGACGACAAGGCCGCCTGGTTCGCGGGGTACACCCCGGACCTGGCGACGGTGGTCACGATGATGGGCCAGGACCCGGAGACCGGCGAACAGAAGCCGCTGTACGGAGCGCTCGGCCAGCCGCGGATCAACGGCGGCGGGGCGCCCGCGGAGATCTGGGGCCGGTTCACGCGGGACGCGCTGGCGGGGACGGAGCCGAGCGAGTTCGAGCTCCAGCTGCCGGAGGGTACGGAAGAGTCGTGGGACCCGCTGGAGTCCCCGCCGCCGGACGCCCCGTACGAGGAGGGAGAGGCGTCGGAGGCGGAGACGGAAGGGATGGAGGGGCCGGGCCCGGGGCCGCAGAGGACGCCGCGTCCCCAAGCTCCCCAGGTCCCGCAGGCGCCGCAGCCACCTCGACTGACGGCGCGACCGACAGCACAGCAGCCTCAGCAGGCACAGCAGACACACCAGTCACAGGCGGAGCTGCAGGCCACCCGAGGAGGAACGGACGGCGGCGGCAGCGGCGGCACCGACGCGGCCGAGGGAAGCACGTCCTCCCCCACCGACCCCGCGGCCGACGCACCCCCGCCCCCGCCACCGGCCGACGCCCCCCAGCTAGTGCCCTGAGGTCGCCTTCAGGCCCACCACGGCGACCAGGAGCAGACACACGAAGAAGATCCGCGCGGCGGTCGCCGGCTCACCGAGCACCACCATGCCGAGCACCGCGGCGCCGGCGGCGCCGATGCCGACCCAGACGCCGTACGCCGTACCGATGGGCAGCGTCTTGGCGGCCTGCGACAGCAGCATCATGGAAGCCACGATCCCGACGCCCGTGAAGACGCTGGGCCAGAGGCGGGTGAACCCGTCGGTGTACTTCATGCCGATCGACCAGCCGACCTCGAGCAGACCGGCGACGATGAGAAGAACCCAGGCCATGACGACGAAACCTCCGCGAGACGGAACAACAGGGGTGCGTCGTCTTTGCATGCTCCACATGAGGGAGCGGGCCCGGTACGGCGCGTCTCGTCGGGTGTCTCCAGCCTAGCAAAAGGCATACAAAAGACCTGGTGACACCGGTCACCAGGTCTTTCGCCGAACGGCCTTCCCGCCGTTACGGGCGGCTAGAGGTACAGGCCCGTGGTGTCCTTCGACCCCTCGAACCGGTCCGCCGCCACCGCGTGCAGATCGCGCTCGCGCATCAGGACGTACGCGACGCCCCGCACCTCCACCTCGGCGCGGTCCTCGGGGTCGTACAGAACACGGTCACCGGTCTCGACCGTACGGACGTTCTGGCCGACCGCGACGACCTCGGCCCAGGCCAGCCGACGGCCGACGGCGGCGGTGGCCGGAATCAGGATGCCGCCGCCCGAACGCCGCTCCCCCTCGGGGGAGTCGCTCCGGACCAGCACACGGTCGTGGAGCATCCGGATGGGCAGCTTGTCGTGGGTGTTCTCGCTCACGACTCGAACCTACCTGCCCGGGCGTGTCGGCCGTACTCGGGAGGGGGTCATCCCTTGTGCTTGCGCGACGAGACCGCGAGCAGCCCGACGAGGGCCACGGCGACCAGCGCCACCGGGACGACCCGCTCCAGCCGCGGCGCACCGTCGGCGTCGGTGAAACGGGCCTTCACATCGGACACGGTCCGGTTGACGGCGACGAACGCGCGCCCGACGGTGTGGTCGACCGTGGAGGCGACCTTCGCCTTCGCGTCGCCGACCATCGTCTTCGGGTGCATCCGAATGCCGATCTCGTCGAGAGTGACGGCGAGCTGCTCGCGCCGGCGGACGATGTCCGCCTCGATCTGCGCAGGGGTCCTGGCGTTCGACACCGCGCTGCCTCCGTAGTCGTAATCGGTCGTTGACGGACAGTCTCTCAGTTTCTCGCTCCGAGGTCTGTCTCAGGCCCCCATTAGGCTCGAGCGTGTACGCGTACCCACTCCGAGGAGAGCCATGAGCGAGCGACTTCAGCCCGGTGACACCGCCCCCGCCTTCACCCTGCCCGACGCGGACGGCAACGAGATCTCGCTCGCGGACCACAAGGGCCGCAAGGTCATCGTCTACTTCTACCCCGCGGCGCTCACCCCGGGCTGCACCAAGCAGGCCTGCGATTTCACGGACAACCTGGAACTGCTGGCGGGCGCGGGCTACGACGTCATCGGCGTGTCGCCGGACAAGCCGGAGAAGCTGGCGAAGTTCCGCGAGAAGGAGGACCTGAAGGTCACGCTGGTCGGGGACCCCTCGAAGGAGGTCCTGGAGGCGTACGGCGCGTTCGGCGAGAAGAAGCTGTACGGCAAGACGGTGACGGGCGTCATCCGGTCGACGGTGATCGTCGACGAGGACGGCAAGGTGGAGCGGGCCCTGTACAACGTGAAGGCCACGGGCCATGTCGCGAAGATCATCAAGGACCTGGGCATCTGAGCCCCCGCTTTCCCCCACACGGGTCGCACCGCTTCGAAAAGCGGTGCGACCCGTTCCGCATTTCGGACGCAGGGACGTGTGACCGTCCGATATTCGGCTCGTTACTCCGTACGAGGCCACGAACGGATGGCCGGGGCGGAGGGGAATCGGGATGCCGGAGAGTCCGTACACGAGGGAGCGGCTCAGCGCCGCTGTGGCGGAGTCGAGGGGGTGGGCCGACCTGATGCGTCGGCTCGGAGTCAGCGAGAGTGGCGGGCGGCGGCGAACGCTACAGACGAAGGTCACCGCGTACGGAATCGACACCAGCCACTTCAAGCAGCGCAGCCCCTGGCGCAAGTACACCGACACCGCCATCGCCGAGGCGGTCTCTTCCTCGACGACGCTGCGCGAGGTCGTGGCGAAGCTGGGCGCGCCACCGGCGACCGGCACGCTCTCGCACATCCGGCGGCGCATCGCGGCCGCAGGCATCGACGTGAGCCACCTGCCTGGGCTCAACCGAGCGACAACAGACCTGCCGTTCACCGCACAGGAGCTGAGAGCCGCGGCGGCGTCCACGCACAGCGTCCGCGAGATGGCCCGCCTGCTCGGCGTACCAGATGACAGCAGGTCCCGCGCCGCGCTGGGCCACATGCTCCGCAAGCTTGAAGTCGACACCGCTCACTTCACTCACCGGCGCCCCGTGGTGCCGGCGGATCGCCTGCGTGCGGCAGTGGCCGACGCCACGAGCTTCGCCGACGTGATGCGCACCCTCGGGCTCCCCGTGAGCGACCAGAACCACCGTCGAGTGAGGCGAAGGGCGGCCGAACTCGGACTCGACACCTCCCACTTCAAACGACGGGCATGGGGGACCGTGCGCGTCGCGGCCCCCAAGGCCATCGCGGAGACCGTCTTCCGCGTACGCCCCGAGGGCTCGTCGCGGGAGAACCGTGACCGCCTCCACCGCGCTCTCGCAGAGGTGGGCGTTCCCTATCGCTGCTCCGAGTGCGGGAACCTGGGCGAATGGCGGGGCCGATCCATCACTCTCCAGATTGATCACATCAGCGGAGACTGGCTCGACAACCGGCGGGAGAACCTTCGCTACCTGTGCCCCAACTGGCATGCGGCCACTGACACCTGGTGCAGGCGCGGCCGATCGCCGAAGTCGCGCCCGATACCATGGCAGGCGACAAGCGGCGGTGGCGCAACGGCTGACGCAGCAGACTTAGGATCTGTGGCCCTTGATCGGGCTTGAGGGTTCGAATCCCTTCCGCCGCACCTAGACGGCCTGCGAATCGAAGGTTGATGCGCAGGCCGTTCGCGTACGCCCCTCAGCCCAGCAGCTCCTTCACCACCGGCACCAGCGCCCTGAACGCCTCCCCCCGGTGGCTGATCGCGTTCTTCTCCTCCGGCGACAGCTGCGCGCACGTCACGTCGTAGCCGTCCGGCTGGAGGATCGGGTCGTAGCCGAAGCCGTTCGTGCCCACCGGGGCGTGGCGCAGGGTGCCCCGCAGTCGGCCCTCGACGACTCGTTCCGTGCCGTCCGGGAGGGCGAGGGCGGCCGCGCAGGCGAAGTGGGCCGAGCGGTGGGGGGTGTCGATGTCGGCGAGTTGGGCCAGGAGCAGGTCCAGGTTCGCGCGGTCGTTGCCGTGGGTGCCGGACCAGCGGGCCGAGAAGATGCCGGGGGCGCCGCCCAGGACGTCGACGCAGAGGCCGGAGTCGTCGGCGACGGCCGGCAGGCCCGTGGCGCGGGCCAGGGCGTGGGCCTTGAGGAGGGCGTTCTCGGCGAAGGTGACGCCGGTTTCCTTGACGTCGGGGATCTCCGGGTACGCGTCCGCGCCGACGAGGTCGTGGGTGAGACCTGCGTCGGCGAGGATCGCGTGGAGTTCGGTGATCTTCCCGGCGTTGCGGGTGGCGAGGATCAAGCGGGTCATGGGGCCAGTATCCACGCGGTCACACGGGGGTCAGGAGGTGCAGACCTTGCCGATCTCGGCCGCGGCGTCGGTGATCGGCTTGATGTCCGGGGTGGTGTCGCCTTCCTTGACGGCCGTGCGGACGGTGTCGACGCCCTTGCCGAGGTCGTCGACGGCCTTGGACAGGTCCGCGTTGTCGGTCGTGTCCTTGAGCTTGTCGAGCTCGGTGGAGATGTCGTTCAGGGCCTCGTTGATCTGCGTCGGGTCGTTGGAGGCGTTGGAGGCCGCCTGCTGGAGCTTGTCGACGCTGGTGGCTATCGCGTCGGCGGTCGCGACGCAGTCCATTGCCTTGTCGAGGGCTCCGCAGCCGACGAGGGTGGTGGTGAGTACGGCTGCCGAGGCCACGGCGAGTGCGAGACGGCGCTTCAAGACTGGTCCCTCCCAGGGATATGGATGTACGGGCGTACGGCCGGAGCCGTACGCCCGTGATGAGGAAGACGCCGCGGCGCCCTACAGAGTTCCTTCGAGCGCCTCGCGCTGGATCTCGGCGAGTTCGGCGCAGCCGCCGGAGGCGAGGTCGAGGAGCGCGTTGAGCTCCTTGCGGTCGAAGGGCTCGGCCTCGGCGGTGCCCTGGACCTCGACGAAGCGGCCGTCGCCGGTGCAGACGACGTTCATGTCGGTCTCGGCGCGGACGTCCTCCTCGTAGCAGAGGTCGAGGAGGGGGACGCCGCCGACGATGCCGACGGAGACGGCGGCGACGGTGCCGGTGAGGGGCTTGCGGCCGGCCTTGACGAGCTTCTTGCCCTGGGCCCAGGAGACGGCGTCGGCGAGGGCGACGTAGGCGCCGGTGATGGCGGCGGTGCGGGTGCCGCCGTCGGCCTGGAGGACGTCACAGTCGAGGACGATGGTGTTCTCCCCGAGGGCCTTGTAGTCGATGACGGCGCGCAGCGAGCGGCCGATGAGGCGGGAGATCTCGTGCGTGCGGCCGCCGATCTTGCCGCGGACGGATTCGCGGTCGCCACGCGTGTTGGTGGCGCGGGGGAGCATCGAGTATTCGCCGGTGACCCAGCCTTCGCCGCTGCCCTTGCGCCAGCGCGGGACGCCTTCGGTGACGGAGGCGGTGCAGAAGACCTTGGTGTCGCCGAAGGAGATGAGGACGGAGCCCTCGGCGTGCTTGCTCCATCCGCGTTCGATGGTGACGGGGCGGAGCTGTTCGGGGGTACGGCCGTCGATACGAGACATGCCACGAGCGTAGCCGTACGGAAGGAGGGCCCGTCCCCCTCTGGGGGCGGGCCCTCTCTCAGGTGCGGGAGGGGTTCACATCATGTCTTCGATGTCGGCGGCGATGGGGTCGGCGTCGGTGCCGATGACGACCTGGATCGCGGTGCCCATCTTGACGACGCCGTGGGCGCCGGCGGCCTTGAGGGCGACTTCGTCGACCTTGCTGGGGTCGATGACCTCGGTGCGCAGGCGGGTGATGCAGCCCTCGACCTCTTCGATGTTGTCGATGCCGCCGAGCCCGGCGACGATCTTCTCAGCCTTGCTGGCCATGTGTTTCTCCCTGTCCGTGCTGTTCGAAGAACGCGAGTCTGGGCGCACCGACGGTCCGCTTTGTCACGGTAACGCACGGTTGGCCCAACTTCGCGAGCGCGTGCCCTCGTTCTGCCGAATGATGACGATCACCGGCGGCCTGCCCTCAGGGGGCTCCGGGAGCCTATCGCAACTGGTCTACACCAGTGTGTCAGGGAGGACGCCGATGAGTACGGACAGCGCCGCCGCGGCGCCGAGGAAGTCGATGTGGGGCGGTCTCTTCCAGGGGCTGCAGAAGATGGGCCGCAGCCTGCAGCTGCCCATCGCCGTGCTCCCGGCGGCCGGCATCATCAACCGCCTCGGCCAGCCGGACGTCTTCGGAGAGGACGGCCTCGGCTGGGACAACGTGGCGAAGGTGATGGCGGGCGCGGGTGGCGCGCTGCTCGACGGCAACCTCGGACTGCCGCTGTTGTTCTGCATCGGTGTCGCGATCGGCATGGCGAAGAAGGCGGACGGCTCGACGGCCCTGGCCGCCACGGTGGGCTTCCTCGTCTACTACAACGTGCTGCGCCAGTTCCCCGAGGAGTGCCCGCGCGGGACGGCGGACATCAACGGCGGCTGCCTGGCGCCCGAGCAGGCGTTCAGCGGGTACACGTACCAGAACCCCGGCGTCTTCGGCGGCATCGTCATCGGTCTGCTCACCGCCTGGTTCTGGCAGCGCTACCACCGGAAGAAGCTCGTGGACTGGCTGGGCTTCTTCAACGGCCGCCGGCTCGTCCCGATCATCATGACCTTTGTCGCGATCGCCTTCGCGTCCCTGTGCCTGTGGGTGTGGCCGCCGATCGGCGACGCGCTGGAGAACTTCAGCGACTGGCTGGTGGGGCTGGGCGCGTGGGGTTCGGGCATCTTCGGTGTCGCCAACCGCGCGCTGCTGGTGATCGGTCTGCACCAGTTCCTGAACGTGCCGATCTGGTTCCAGTTCGGCACGTACGAGAAGCCGGACGGGACGACGGTCCACGGTGACATCCCGATGTTCCTGGCGGGCGACCCGAACGCCGGCCAGTTCCTGACGGGCTTCTTCCCGATCATGATGTTCGCGCTTCCGGCGGCGGCGCTGGCGATCACCCACTGCGCGAAGCCGCACCGGCGCAAGGAGGTGGGCGGCATGATGCTCTCGGTCGCCCTGACGTCCTTCGTCACCGGCATCACGGAGCCGATCGAGTACTCGTTCCTCTTCATCGCCCCCCTGCTGTACGTGATCCACGCCCTGCTCACGGGTGTGTCGATGGCGGTGACGTGGGCGCTGGGGGTGAAGGACGGGTTCAGCTTCTCGGCGGGTCTGATCGACTACCTCATCAACTGGAACCTCGCGACGAAGCCATGGCTGATCATTCCGATCGGTCTGGCCTTCGCGGTCGTCTATTACGTGATCTTCCGGTTCGCGATCACCAAGTTCGACCTGCCGACGCCGGGGCGGGAGCCCGAGGAGGTCGAGGAGGAGATGAACCGGGACACCACCAAGGCGTAGCCCGGATCCAGGCGGCCGGGGGGTTTCACCCCGTTCGCCGCGTACGAAAAGGCCCTCGGACCTCATGGTCCGGGGGCCTTCGCCGTTCACGCGGCGCTATGGCTCGGGCACACAGAATTCGCAGGTTCCTTATCTAAGTCTCACGTGCTAAAACTGGTCTACACCACTCATTGGTGTAGACCACGCGGTCCAGTCCACCGCGTTCCATGAGACGCCGCCGTCCCCCTTTCCACTGTCCTCTGGCGGCGCCTTGCCTTACTGGAGGAAGTTGATGAGTACGGCCACCGCCCAGGCCGCCGCTCCCGCGAAGAAGCGCGGGTCCGGCCTGTTCCAGGGCCTGCAGAAGGTCGGTCGCAGCCTGCAGCTGCCGATCGCCGTACTGCCGGCCGCGGGTATCTTGCTCCGTCTCGGCCAGCCCGACGTCTTCGGCGCCGAGGGTCTCGGCTGGGACAAGGTCGCCACTGTCTTCGCCTCCGCCGGCGATGCGGTCTTCGCCAACATGCCGCTGCTGTTCTGCGTCGGCATCGCCATCGGCTTCGCCAAGAAGGCCGACGGCTCCACCGCCCTCGCCGCCCTCGTCGGCTTCCTCGTCTACTCGAGCGTCCTGAAGGCGTTCCCGGTCACCGAGGCCGTCGTCAACACGACCGCGAACAAGGGCGTCGACGTCGCCGCGACGTACAACGACCCCAAGGTCTTCGGCGGCATCATCATGGGTCTGCTCGGCGCCATCGTCTGGCAGCGGTACCACCGCACCAAGCTGGTCGACTGGCTCGGCTTCTTCAACGGCCGCCGCCTCGTCCCGATCCTCATGGCCTTCGTCGGCACCGTCATGGGTGTTCTCTTCGGTCTCCTCTGGGAGCCCGTCGGCAACGTGATCACCGACTTCGGCAACTGGATGACCAGCCTCGGCGCCATCGGCTCCGGCATCTTCGGCGCCATCAACCGCGGTCTGCTCCCGGTCGGTATGCACCAGTTCGTGAACACCGTCGCCTGGCAGGAGATCGGCACCTTCACCGACTCCACCGGCGCCGTCTGGCACGGCGACCTGCCCCGCTTCTTCCACGGCGACCCGTCCGCCGGCCAGTTCATGTCGGGCTTCTTCCCGATCATGATGTTCGCCCTTCCGGCCGTCGCCCTGGCGATCACCCACGCCGCACGCCCCGAGCGCCGCAAGGTCGTCGGCGGCATGATGTTCTCGCTCGCCCTGACCTCGTTCGTCACCGGCATCACCGAGCCCATCGAGTTCGCCTTCATGTTCCTGGCGCCGCTCCTCTACGTGATCCACGCGGTGCTCACCGCCGCCTCGATGGTCATCACCTCGGCCCTCGGCGTGCACCACGGCTTCACCTTCTCCGCCGGAGCGCTGGACTACTTCCTCAACTGGACGTACGCCACCAAGCCGTGGCTGATCATCCCGATAGGCCTGGTCTTCGCGGTGGTCTACTACGTGGTGTTCCGCTTCGCGATCACCAAGTTCAACATCATGACCCCGGGTCGCGAGCCCGACGAGGAGGTCGAGGACCTCACCAAGGCGTGAGCCTCGCCCACAACGAGGAGGGGCCCCGGAACCGTACGGTTCCGGGGTCCCTCTCGCTGCTCAGATCTCGTACACCGCACCCGCGTACGCCAGCTCCGACGGCCCGTCGTACACCGCCCGCGCGTCCGCCAGGTTCTGTTCGCCGTCGGTCCACGGCGGGATGTGGGTGAGCACCAGCCGCCCCACCGACGAGCGGGCCGCTTCCGCGCCCGCCTCCCGGCCGTTGAGGTGCAGCGCCGGGATGTCCTCCTTGCCGTGCGTGAAGGAGGCCTCGCACAGGAACAGGTCCGTGCCGTCGGCCAGTTCGTGCAGGGCGTCGCAGACACCCGTGTCGCCCGAATACGTGAGCGAACGGCCGCCGTGCTCGATCCGGATGCCGTACGCCTCCACCGGGTGGCACACCTTCTGCGTACGGACGGAGAACGGGCCGAGCTCGAAGGAGGTGGACGTCAGCGTCCGGAAGTCGAAGACCTCGCTCATCGACTTGTCCGAGGGTGTGTCCGCGTACGCCGTGGTCAGGCGCTGCTCGGCGCCTTCCGGGGCGAAGACCGGGAGGGGGTCGCAGCGACCGCCCTCGTGCCGGTAGTAGCGCGCGACGAAGTACCCGCACATGTCGATGCAGTGGTCGGCGTGGAGGTGGCTGAGGAAGATGGCGTCGAGGTCGTACAGACCGATGTGGCGCTGCAGCTCGCCCAGGGCGCCATTGCCCATGTCGAGGAGCAGCCGGAAGCCGTCGGCCTCTACGAGGTAGCTCGAGCAGGCCGAATCCGCGGACGGGAAGGACCCGGAGCAGCCGACGACGGTGAGCTTCATGGAGCGTGAACCTCCGAGGGCGGAGAGCGGCGGGGGAGGTCGTGCGATGCGACGAGCGTAAGGCGCGGCAGGGCTCGTCGCTCCTCCGTGGCGTCCCGTTGTGGGCGAACTCACGGGCTGTGTCACCGGTTCGGATGGACCTGGGGCGGAAGAGCGCGGGGTACGGGTCGCCGGTAACGTCTTGGGGTATGGACATGTCCTGGTGGCCGGCGCTCGTCGCGGTCGTGGTGATCGCTCTGATCGTGGCGCTGGCCGACGGCATGAAGCGCTCGGGCCGGCGGCCAGGGGGCCGGACGCGGCCGCCCGCGCGGCCCCCGGCCCGGCCGCGCGCGCCCGGAAAGGCACCCGCTCGGGTCCCCCGGGCGGGTGAGATCTGGTGGGCGGACGTGCCCTACGAGGACGGGCCCGGGTCCAAGGACCGGCCGTGTCTGGTGCTGGTGCTGCGCGGGGACTGCGCGCTCGTCGCCAAGATCACCAGCAAGTACCACGACGAGCGGCCGGGGGTGATCGCGCTTCCGCCGGGGTCGGTGGGGGACGCGCGGGGGCGGCCCAGTTTTCTGGAGACGGACGAGCTGCGGGAGGTCCCGGTGTGGGAGTTCCGTCGCAGGGTGGGGACGGCGGACCCGGTCGTATGGGACCAGGTCCGCCATCTGGCGTCGTAGGGAGAAGGGCGCGTCAGGCCCAGAGCTGGCCCTGGACGGTGGCGATCGCCTCTTCCGTCGTGGCCGCCGTGTAGAGGCCGGTCGAGAGGTACTTCCAGCCGCCGTCCGCGACGACGAAGGCGATGTCCGCGCTCTCGCCCGCCTTCACCGCCTTGTTGCCGACGCCGATCGCCGCGTGCAGCGCCGCGCCCGTCGAGACGCCGGCGAAGATGCCCTCCTGCTGGAGGAGCTCCCGGGTACGTGTCACGGCGTCGGCCGAGCCGACCGAGAAGCGGCTGGTGAGGACGGAGGCGTCGTACAGCTCGGGCACGAAGCCCTCGTCCAGGTTGCGCAGGCCGTAGACCAGGTCGTCGTAGCGCGGTTCGGCGGCGACGATCTTGACGTCCGGCTTGTGCTCGCGCAGGTAGCGGCCGACGCCCATGAGGGTGCCGGTGGTGCCCAGGCCCGCCACGAAGTGGGTGATGGAGGGCAGGTCGGCGAGGATCTCGGGGCCGGTGCCGGCGTAGTGGGCGCCCGCGTTGTCGGGGTTGCCGTACTGGTAGAGCATCACCCACGAGGGGTTCTCGGCCGAGAGTTCCTTGGCGACCCGTACCGCCGTGTTCGACCCGCCCGCGGCGGGGGACGAGATGATCTCGGCGCCCCACATGGCGAGCAGCTGGCGGCGCTCCTCGCTGGTGTTCTCCGGCATGACACAGACGATGCGGTAGCCCTTGAGCTTGGCCGCCATCGCGAGCGAGATGCCGGTGTTGCCGCTGGTCGGTTCGAGGATGGTGCAGCCGGGGGTGAGCCGGCCGTCCTTCTCCGCCTGTTCGATCATGTGGAGCGCGGGGCGGTCCTTGACCGAGCCGGTGGGGTTGCGGTCCTCCAGCTTGGCCCAGATGCGGACGTCGTCCGAGGGCGAGAGCCTGGGGAGCCGGACCAGGGGCGTGTTGCCGACCGCCGCCAGCGGGGAGTCGTAACGCATGTGGATCAGACCATGCCGCCGGCCACGGCCGGCAGGATCGTGACGTTGTCGCCGTCGGTCAGCTTGGTGTTGATGCCGTCCAGGAAGCGGACGTCCTCGTCGTTCAGGTAGACGTTGACGAAGCGGCGCAGCTCGCCGCCCTTGGCCTCGTCGATGAGCCGGGCCCGGATGCCGGCGTGACGGGACTCGAGGTCGGTGAAGAGCTCGGCGAGCGTCGCACCGCTGCCTTCGACGGCCTTGGCGCCGTCGGTGTAGGTGCGGAGGATGGTCGGGATGCGGACCTCGATGGCCATGGCGTGGGCTCCTGTCGGAAGTGGCGTGAAAGGCGCGCGGCTCTGATTGCCCCCGCGCGGGGGGTCGTGCTCCTGGGTGCGCTGGTGCGCCCCCGCTCACATCGCGCTGGCGAGGCGGCACAGGTCGACGTGCAACCGCGCCACGAGCAGCACGCTGCCCGGCGTCACTTCGCTCACGTCGTTCGAAACCATGGGGTCATCGTATCGATTCCCGGTCCGGGTTCCGGAATGTGATCTCACCTGACGGACAGTGCGCGCTCGACAGGTGGACCGAGGGGGCGAGCCGGGGACAGGGCGCCCGTTCCTGGACGCCGGACGGCCTCGGCCCGGGCGGTGTCCACGCGGGTACGGCGGCGCGTGGTGGGCTCGGCGGCGAACAGTCGGCCCGGAGGGCGTTCACCCTGTCGGGGGACGCCCTCCGCGTGCCCGGCGCGCTTCCGGAGGAGCCGCTACTCGTAGGACTCGACGACCTTCACGTCCTCCTCGGTCACGACGCCCTCGACGATGGTGAAGGAGCGGAACTGGAAGGGGCCGGCGGCGTCGGTGTCGGCGGTGGAGACCAGGACGTAGTGGGCGCCGGGCTCGTTCGCGTACGAGATGTCGGTGCGGGAGGGGTATGCCTCCGTGGCGGTGTGCGAGTGGTAGATGATCACGGGCTCCTCGTCCCGGTCGTCCATCTCGCGGTAGAGCTTCAGCAGGTCCGCGGAGTCGAACTCGTAGAACGTGGGCGAGCGCGCGGCGTTCAGCATCGGGATGAACCGCTCGGGGCGGCCGCTGCCGACGGGGCCCGCGACCACGCCGCATGCCTCGTCGGGGTGGTCCGCGCGGGAGTGTTCCACGATCTGGTCGTACAGAGCCCGGGTGATGGTCAGCATGTCCGACAGGATAAGCAGACGGGCCGCTCCGTACCGAGGAGTGGTACGGAACGGCCCGGATGCCGAGACGTGGCAGCTCAGGAGCGCTTGGCGAAGGCCGCGCCCTCCGGGTTGCGGGCCTTCAGGACGAGGTAGGCGACGCCGAGGAGCAGCGCCCACACCGGTGCGCAGTACAGCGAGATCCGCGCGTCCTTGTCGATGCCCATCAGTACGATGACCATGCCGATGAAGGCCAGGGCGAAGAGGCTGGCCCAGATGCCGCCCGGCGCCTTGAAGGACGACTGGGGCAGCTCGCCGCGGTCGGCCTTGAGGCGGAAGCGGACCTGGCAGATCAGGATCATGATCCAGGCCCACATGCCGGAGATGGTGGCGAAGGAGACGACGTAGTTGAACGCCTCGCCCGGCCACTGGTAGTTGATCCAGACGCCGACCATCATCAGGCCGGCCGAGAACGAGGTGCCGGCCAGCGGCAGGCCGTTGCTGGTGAGCTTGGTGAAGAACTTCGGGCCCTGGCCGTTGAGCGCGAGGTCGCGCAGCATGCGGCCGGTGGAGTACATGCCCGAGTTGCAGGAGGAGAGCGCGGCCGTCAGGACGACGAAGTTCACGATGGCGGCGCCGACGCCGAGGCCCATCTTCTCGAAGGCCGCGACGAACGGGGAGACGCCCGGCTGGAAGTGGGTCCACGGGACGACCGAGAGGATCATGATCAGCGCGCCGACGTAGAAGACGGCGATGCGCCACGGCACGGTGTTGATGGCCTTGGGCAGGACGGTCTTGGGGTCCTTGGACTCGCCGGCCGTCACGCCGACGAGCTCGACGGCGAGGAAGGCGAACATGACCATCTGCAGGGTCATCAGGGTGGAGCCGATGCCCTTGGGGAAGAAGCCGCCCTCGGACCAGAGCAGGGTCATCGAGGCCGTGTCGCCGGCGTCGGAGAAGCCGATGGTGAGGATGCCGGCGCAGATCAGGATCATGCCGACGATCGCGGTGACCTTGACCATCGAGAACCAGAACTCGAGCTCGCCGAAGAGCTTGACCGAGATGAGGTTCGCGAGGAAGAGGACGACCGTGAAGATCAGGGCGAACACCCATTGCGGCTGATTGAGCACGCCGTCGGTGTTCTTGGTCCAGTACTGCATGTACTCGGACGCGGCGGTCACCTCGGTGATGCCGGTGACGACCCAGAAGAGCCAGTACGTCCAGCCGGTCACGAAGCCGGCGAAGGGGCCGATGAACTCGCGGGCGTACTCCGAGAAGGAGCCCGAGACGGGCCGGTACATGAGGAGCTCGCCGAGCGCCCGCATGATGAAGAAGATGACGAGGCCCGCGATCGCGTACGCGAGGATGAGGCTGGGTCCCGCCTTGGAGATGCCCTTGCCCGCGCCCAGGAAGAGGCCGGTGCCGATGGCGCCGCCGATCGCGATCATCTGGATCTGGCGGGCGCCGAGTGCCCGGTGGTAACCCTCGCCCGAGGCGGAGTCCGCGGCCTCACTGCCGTCGTGCTGCTTGTCGACCTGCACTGAGGTCATGGTGGTGCGCCTTTCTCCATGCTGATCCGCGCCGACGTGGTCTGGCCGCGGATCAGGTCCTGATCCCCCCGGATGTGGATGGAGTGCTACCGGCGGTCAGCCGGCCAAAGCGCCCCCGGGGGACAGGGGTGGCGTCCCCGGGTGGTCGTGAAGATCTATCACGGGGGAAACGGCGATCGGAGAACGCTGAAGTGACGCACGCCACCAGCAGAAGAGGGCAAAAGCCACTCAAGAGGACCAGTAAGAACACTTTGGTGACGTATTCGTTATCCGGATTTGAGTGTCCGCTGAGCGAACGGCGCCTCAGTCGCCGGGCATCAGGGTCTCGACGAGCGACTCCTGGAGCGCGCCGAGCCAGAGGTACGCCATCACCATCGGCTTGCGCGGATCGGAGTCCGGCAGCCGGTACAGCCGCTCGCTCTCCTCGTCGTCCGCGACCTCGAGCCGGGTCCCGATCGTCAGCCGCAGATCGTTGAGCGCCCCGAGCCAGGCGCGGGACTCGTCGGCGGTGAGCTTGAGGACCGCCCCGCCGTCGGCGCCGGGGACGAGCGCGTCCAGGCTGCGGACGACCCCGAGGGCGTCCTCGCGCTTGCGCGTCCGCAGATCGTTCTCCGTGTAGCGGCGGAAGTCGGCCGCGGCCGCCCGCAGCTCCTCGTCCTCGTCGCCGTACGCGTCCGGGAAGAGCCGCCTGAGGGCGGGGTCGGACGGGGGCTCGCTCGGCCCCTCGGCGAAGAGCGCGGCCAGCGGGTCCTCGCCCTCGACGGGCTCGTCACCCGGCCCGATCAGCTCCATGAGCTGGACGGCGAGGGAGCGGAGGATGGAGATCTCGACGTCGTCGAGCGCGACGGCGGCGCCGCCGCCGGGCAGCGCCTCGAAATGCCCCGCCATCAGCCGCGGTCCTGGGTCAGGGTCGCCCACAGTCCGTAGCCGTGCATCGCCTGCACGTCCCGTTCCATCTCCTCGCGGGTGCCGCTGGAGACCACCGCGCGGCCCTTGTGGTGCACGTCGAGCATCAGCTTGTGCGCCTTGTCCTTGGAGTAACCGAAGTACGCCTGGAAGACGTAGGTCACATAGCTCATCAGGTTGACCGGATCGTTGTGGACGAGGGTCACCCACGGCACGTCCGGTTCGACGACCGCGTGGATCTCCTCGGCCGATTCCGTACGTTCGATCTCAATAGGCGCGACGCTCACTCACACCATGCTGCCACCTCGGGAGGGGGGTCGCACAAACGGGGCCGCCTCCCGGTGCGCCTCCCCCGGCCACATCGACAGAGAAATCGTCACTCTGACGATTTCTGCGGTAGCATCGCTGACATGAACGCTGCGGACCTTGGGCTGCCGGTGGACGTGCCGTCGACCGCGCTCTTCACCGACCAGTACGAGCTGACCATGCTGCGCGCGGCCCTCCGGGCCGGCACCGCCGACCGGCGCTCCGTCTTCGAGGTCTTCACCCGGCGGCTGCCCGAGGGGCGGCGCTACGGCGTGGTGGCCGGCATCGGGCGCGTCCTGGACGCCGTCGAGAACTTCCGCTTCGACGCGGGCGTGCTCGGCTTCCTGCGCGACCAGGGCATCGTCGACGAGCCGACCCTGGAGTGGCTGGCGGCCTACCGCTTCTCCGGCGACATCTGGGGCTACCCCGAGGGCGAGGTGTACTTCCCCGGCTCCCCGATCCTGCGGGTCGAGGGCTCCTTCGCCGAGTGCGTGCTCCTGGAGACCGTGATCCTCTCGATCCTCAACCACGACTCGGCCATCGCGGCGGCCGCCTCCCGGATGTCGGCAGCGGCCGGCGGCCGGCGGCTGATCGAGATGGGCGCCCGGCGCACCCACGAGCTGGCCGCGGTCGCCTCCGCCCGGGCGGCGTACGTCGGCGGCTTCGACTCCACCTCGGACCTGGCGGCCGGCTTCCGCTACGGGATTCCGACCGTCGGCACCTCCGCACACGCCTTCACCCTGCTGCACGACAGCGAGCGGGACGCCTTCCAGGCCCAGGTGAACACGCTGGGCCGCGGTACGACGCTGCTGGTCGACACGTACGACATCGCCGAGGCCGTCCGTACCGCCGTCGAGGTGGCCGGACCGGAGCTCGGAGCCGTGCGGATCGACTCCGGCGACCTGCTGCTCGTGGCGCACCGGGTCCGGGCCCAGCTCGACGAGCTGGGCGCGCGCGACACCAAGATCGTGTGCACCTCGGACCTGGACGAGTACGCCATCGCCTCGCTGGCCGCGGCTCCGGTCGACGCGTACGGGGTCGGCACGCAGCTGGTCACCGGCAGCGGGCACCCGACCTGCTCGATGGTCTACAAGCTGGTCGCCCGCGCCCGGTCGGCCGATCCGAAGGCGCCGCTGACCGCGGTCGCCAAGAAGTCCCTCGGCGGCAAGGCGTCGGTGGGCGGCCGCAAGTGGGCGGCGCGACGGACGGACGCGGACGGGGTCGCGGAGGCCGAGGTCGTCGGCACGGGCCCGGTCCCGCCGGAGCTCGTCGAGCGTCAGCTGCTGGTGGAGCTGGTCAAGGGCGGCGACGTGGTCGCCCGCGAGCCCCTGGAGGCGGCCAGGTCGCGGCACATCGCGGCACGGGCCGGGCTGCCGATGTCGGCGATGCAGCTGTCCCGGGGCGAGCCGGTGCTGCCCACGGAGTACGTGTAACACCCTGGGACGCCCCCTCCCGCGCGAAGGGGGAAGTCTCTAGGCTCGACGTCATTCCCCCTCGTTGACCCCTTCCCGCCACCTCAAAGGACACCCGCCATGCACCGCGCATTGATCGTCGTGGACGTTCAGAACGACTTCTGCGAGGGCGGCAGCCTCGCGGTGGCGGGGGGAGCCGACGTCGCCGCCGCCATCACGGACCTGGTCGGGGACGCGGCGGGCGCCGCGTACCAGCACGTGGTGGCCACCCGTGACCACCATGTCGCCCCGGGCGACCACTTCGCCCCGGCGGGCCAGGAGCCCGACTACGTCACCTCCTGGCCGGTGCACTGCGTCGCCGGTACGGAGGGCGTGGGCTTCCACCCGAACTTCGCGCCCGCGGTCGCCAGCGGGGCGATCGAGGCGGTCTTCGACAAGGGGGCGTACGAGGCGGCGTACAGCGGCTTCGAGGGGCGTGACGAGAACGGCCGCACGCTCGCGGAGTGGCTGCGGGAACGGGACGTGCGCGAGGTCGACGTGGTGGGCATCGCGACGGACCACTGCGTGCGGGCCACGGCGCTGGACGCGGCGCGGGAGGGGTTCAAGGTCCAGGTGCTGCTCGACCTGACGGCCGGGGTCGCGAAGCCCACCACGGAGCGGGCCCTCGAGGAGCTGCGGGCCGCCGGGGTGGAGCTGACCGGCAAGCCCGTGGTCTAGGACCTGATCCGAGAGACACCTCGGGGGCCTGATCCGAGAGACAGGCCCCAGGACAGGACGCTCCTAGGGAGCCAGCGCGGCCCTCGGCGCGGGCGGCGCCCACGTGACCGCCGGTGGCGTCGGTGCCGTCGGCATCGCCGGGGGGAGCACCAGGTCCGCGGGGCGTACGCCCACGGCCGGGGGACGGACGTCCGCGGCGGGCTCCTTCGGGAGGGACCGTACGGAGTGCCACAGCTCGTGCGGCGTCGCGCGCCACAGCAGGCCGTCCGGGTGATGAAGGACGGCGGTGACCTCGTCCGGGGTCGGGGGCTCCGCGTTGCCCCGGAGGTAGACGGCGCGCAGACCCAGGTTCCGCAGCCGGGTCAGGGCGCGGGCGCGGTTCGCGGCGTGGACCAGGAAGCGGACCGTGGCACCGTCGCCGGCCGGGCTCGGCAGCCCGATCGCGACCACCACGCTGCCGCCTGGCAACTTGCAGAAACCTCCACCGGGCATCCCGGAACCACTCCCCCTGTGAGCGTGCTGTCAATAAGAACTGGTCAAGACGCACCTAAACACGATCGGCCGCCGCCCGCTAGGGGGCGACGGCCGATCATGTTTTGACCTGCGACGATGTGAACTACTTCGTCGAGGGGCCCACCTGGACGGTGATCGTCTGGCCGTTCTTCGGCTCCTTGACGACCGCGATCTTGGTGTTGGTGTCAGTTACCTTGACACCGGCCCGCTCGGTCTCCTGGAACCAGTACGTGCCCTTGCGGTCGTCGAAGACCGGGTTGCCGGCCTGCGGCTTGATCCAGACCGGGACGTCCGCCTTGTGGAGCTGGAAGGCGTCGGTGCGGTAGGTGCCGAAGGGCGCGTCGTGGGACTGGATGCGGTTGCGCATCAGCGTGCCGTCGGTCCACTTCAGCGGCGTCGGGTGCGCGTCGACCGGAAGGACGAGGCCCTGGCCCGGGTGGACGGCCGTGTTGTTGTCCTTCTGCGAGGTGTCCCACAGCCAGATCAGCAGACCGTTCTGGTACGGGTAGTGCTCGACCCAGCTGGCCTTGTCGCCCGCGAAGCCGAAGTTGTACGGGCCGACCTTGAGGGTGGCGTCGTACGAGACGTACTGGCGGTTCTCCGCGAGGTAGTACTGCTCGTACTCCTTCGTGAAGCCCTTGCCGATCCGCGAGAAGCCCTTGGCGGTCCAGCCGTTGTCACCGTTCTCGGCGTTGTCCGAGAAGACGGTGGCACCGTCGGCGGTCAGCGTGATGGCGTCGGCCGCGAAGCCCTTGCCGCCCGCGCCGCCGTCCGTCTGGTAGCGGAAGCGGAGGTCGAACTTCTTGCCGGCGTAGGCGTCCAGGCCGAACACGAGGTTCTTGTACGCGCCGGAGACGTCGGTCAGCGCCGGGGCGCCGCTCGCGTCGCGCGGCAGCGGCTTGCCGTCGACCGTGCCGTCCAGCGCGGTCCAGTTGGCGCCGCCGTCCGTCGACACCTCGGTGTAGAGGTAGTCGTAGTCCAGCTCGATGTCGTACCAGCCCTTGAGCTCAAGGGTGGCCTTCGACTTGCCGGTCAGGTCGACGGAGCGGGTCAGGGTGTTCTTGAGGTCGTCACCCATGTCGCTCCACCACTGCGTGGCACCCTCGGCGGGCGCGACGACATCGGTGGTGACCTGCTTCTTCGGCAGCTCGACGACGAGCGCCTGCGGGTTCTTGGTGTTGTACTCGGCCACGCCCAGCTTGTGGGTGGACTTCGTACCGCGCTGCTCGTTGCTCACCTTGGTGTAGTTGAGCCAGCCGAGCTGGAGCTTGTCCCAGGCGGTCATGTCGCCGGGCAGGTCGCCGATGGACTCCTTGCCCCGGCCGAGCCAGGAGCCGGAGGACATCAGGGACCAGAAGCCGGTGGAGTTCTCGGCGCCGGCCTTGCCCGAGGTGTCGTACAGGTCGGGCAGACCGAGGTCGTGACCGTACTCGTGGGCGAAGACGCCGAGGCCGCCGTTCTCCGGCTGCATCGTGTAGTCGCCGACCCAGATGCCGGTGTCGCCGATCTGCGTACCGCCGGACTTGTTCTGCGCCGGACCGGTCTTGCCGGCGTCGGTGCCGTACGCGTACCAGCGGTGGGCCCACAGGGCGTCGCCGCCCTGGGCGCCGCCGCCCGCCGACTCGTCCTCGCCCGCGTGGACGATCTGGAAGTGGTCGATGTAGCCGTCGGCCTCGTTGAAGTTGCCGTCGGCGTCGAAGTCGTAGCGGTCCCACTGGTCGTACTGCGCCATGTCGGCCTTGATCTGGGCGTCGGTGCGCCCCTTGGCCTTCTGGTCGGCGACCCACGCGGTGACACCGTCGCGGACGGCGTCCCAGACGTTGGCGCAGTTGCTGTTGCCGCAGTAGTTCGAGCCGTAACGGGCCTCGTTGTACTCGACCTTGACCCAGTCCGAGACGCCGCCCTCGACCGAGTACCGGCCGGAGGAGGTCTTCTCGTAGTAGGTCTTCAGCGACTGCTTGGGCTGTCCCTTGGCATCCTTGCCGGTGCCGAAGTACAGGTCCTGGAAGTGCTGCCGGTTGTAGTCCTTCTGCCAGGCCGTGGAGTTGTCCTTCGCACGGTCCGGCTCGGCTATCTGGTTGTGCAGCGGGCCGGGCGTGCCGCCGAACTTCGGCTTCAGCTCGTCCGTCTCGTCGTCGGCGCGGTTCACAAGAGTGGTGTTGTCCACCTTGTCGCCGAACTCGACGAGGATCGTGAAGATCTTGTCGGTCTTCTCCCGGCCCAGCTCGACGTACTTCTTGCTGTCGAGCTTGACGACCTGCGAGCCACCGCGGCGCTCGACCTTGGTCTCGCCGCTCAGCACCTGCTCCAGGGCAGCCTTGCGCTGCTGCTCCTGCTGCTTGCTGTACGGGCCCTCGAGGTCGTGGTCGACCGCCGTCTTGTCCACGCCGGCGCCCGAAGCGGGGTCCTGGCGTTCGATGGCCGCCGGTGCGCCCGGGCCCTTGTTGTCGGCCCATGCGGTGGTGAAGGTCGAGGCGGTGGCGGCGGTTGCCGCGAGCGCCACGACGACTGCGGACGCTCTGATCGCCCGTCGTCTGTTGGTCACTTGATGTGTTTCCTCCCCGGCGCCCGCGACCGCGCGGACCGAGGGTGGGGTGTCCGCGGGCGGGGTCGCGCGTCACAAGTGACGACATTCGACCGGAGTTGCGCGAGAAAAGACAGACCTTGACTTGAACATACCAACTGCACTATGCAGGAGCGGGTTTCCGCTATCCGGACGCCACCCGGGGTCTCATCGTCCGGGCACCGGCCACGCATCGGGCGCATCAGCAAGGGAGTTGGGCGGGGCTGGTGACTCCGTGCGCCCCCTGTGCACCCGTACCGTGGGTTAGGTCACGCTTACCACCCGTTTCGCTCGGGCATCCACCGTCGTAGAGTCGCTCGGAAGAGCGACCTGCCGATGCTTCGAGGGACGGTACCCGTCATGCCGCGTCCGAACGCCGCACCACTCGCCTACGGTTCGGCCACCGTCGTCTTCTCGACCGTCGCCCTGCTGCTGCTGTCCGGCACCACGACCCCGCTGGGCATCGCCGTCATCAGCGCCGCCGGGCTGATTCTCGGGCTGCTCGTCACGGTGACGACGCCCGCGCACCGCACGTCACCCGCGCCCGTGCCGCCCCTCCCCCGGAACGACGAGATCCGGGTACCGGCCGCGCGCGTGGGCGCGTCGGCCGATACCCGGATCGGTTCGAACTCGTAGCTACCGCGGGACCGTCACCACCACGGTCTTGGCGGCCTTGTCGTGCAGGCCCTGCTTGTAGGGCTTGTCGACGAGGATCAGGATCAGCAGGAGCAGCGGCCACAGGCAGGCGCAGCAGATCAGCGCGGGCAGCCAGAGCACGACGGCGCGCATCAGCGAGGCGTTCATCGGCGGTGTGGTGCCGTCGTTGAGCATCGCGACCCGCAGCTTCATCCACTTCTTGCCGAGGGTCTGGCCGCCCTTCGCCACCATCACGGTGTCGTACGCGACGTACGCGACGATCGTGATGAGCTGGAAGACGAGACCGGTGCCGGTGCTGGTCGCGCTGATGGTGTCACCGAAGTCGTCCCCGTCGGAGGCCCGGTCGTAGACGTTGAACGGGAGGCCGATGATCGCGAGCGGCACGGCGATGATCAGCCAGTCGATGATCCTCGCGACGATGCGCCGGCCGGAGTCGGCGAGCGGCGGCATCCCGGCCAGCGGGTCCGTGGGGCCGTAACCGCCGCCGTAGGGCTGGGAGCCGTACGGCGGGGGCGGCGGCGGAACGCCGTCGTACGGGGAGCCGGGGGGCGGGCCGCCGCCCGGCGGGGGCCCTTCGGGAGGAGGAGGCTCACTCCCGTACGGAGAGCCCGCCGACGGCGGCGTGGGCTCCTGCGGCTTCTTGAGGAACGGATCGTCCTCGGGCGGCTGGCCGGGCGTCGGCTGGTCGTTGCTCATGGGGGCAGTGCATCCCGCGCGGCAGGCCCCCGCAAGGAATCGCCGCCCGTTCGGGGGACCGCCGCACGGGTCTGCTCGACCCGGCGGCTGCTGTCCCGAACGGCCGGCGTCCCGCTAACCGGCCACGAAGGTGTGGGCCGCCTTGTCGTGCCAGCACTGGCGCCAGGGCCGGTCGAAGAGGCACCACAGGACGTTGAGGACACCGAGGACCAGGAAGCCCAGGACGGTGTAGACGAGCCAGCGGCGCAGGGCCGCGCCGAACGTCGGCGGCTCGTGCGCCTCGATGTCCCGGACGTGGAGGCCGCAGAGCTTCTTGCCGAGCGTGCGGCCCCACTTGGCGGTGGGCAGTACCTCGTACAGCGCGCCGAGGACGAGGAGGGCGGCGAGCGCGATCCCGAAGTGCAGCGAGGTCGTGCCGTCCACGAGCCAGACCTGGACCGTGGTGCCGGTCTGCTTGGCCGCCTCGATCTTGGCGTCGATGTGGTCGAGCGCCCGCGTGACGAAGGGGAAGGACACCCCTCCGACGAGGGCGCCGAGGACGAGGGTGTCGACGAGCCGGGCGACGAGACGCTTGCCGAGACCGGCGGGGCGCGCCGCGGCCTGGGCCCGGGCGGCCTGGAGGAACGGGTCCTCGACCGGCGGCTTCCAGGGGAGGACGGGCTGTTCGGCCTCGGCCTGCGGGCCGGCGGCCGCGGAGGGCTGCGCGAGCTGCTGGACCTGCTGGGGCCAGGAGGGCGCACCGCCGCCGGGGCCGGTGGTGACGGGTGCGGGGGCGGCGGAAGCGGGGGCCGACGCGGGCCGGGTCTGACCGGGCACGTGCGGGAGCGGCGCGTGCGGGGCCTGTGGGGTCCGTGCGCCGTCGTGCGGAGCCGTCGGGGCCTGCGGCCCCTGGGGAGTCGTCAGGGCTTGCGGGCCCTGCGCGGCTCCCGCTCCCTGGCCGCCCTGCGGCGCCTGTCGGGTCGGAGAGCCGTGCGCTCCGGCCGCACCCTGTGCGGGGAGGGCGCGCATCGTCATCGTGCCCTCCGGTACCGGGGCCGACGCCTGCGCCTGGCGTACGCCGGGCAGCGCGCCACCCGTCGGGTCGGCGGCCGGAGCCGGGGTCACCGGCATGCCCCCGAGGCGGGCCGGGGAGGCTGCCGCGGGGCGTGGGGCGGGTGTGGGCTCGGGCTCCGGAGCGGGCGTCGGCACCGGCGCGGGGCCGGCGGTCCTGGCGGCGGCCAGACGGGGGTCCTGCGCGGCGCCCGCCGGTCCGGCGGACTGCGCCTCCGGGGAACCCCAGGAGACGCGCTGGTCCCGGTCCCCGCCGAAGCCGGTCTGGCGCGACACGTCCGCCTGCCAGGCGGAGGCGGGCTCGGGCTCGGGCCGCGTCTCGGCGACCGGTTCCTCGTCCAGGAAGACGGGTCCGGTCTCCTCCACGGCGGGCACCGGGGCCGACGGGAGCACGGGCGCGGGCGAGGGGTTCGGGGCCAGCGCCGGTCCCGCGGGCATCACCCCGGCCGGGGCGGCCGGCGGCGCCTCGCCCTCCTTGGGCGCGGGACGACTCGTCCCGGGCACCCAGGCGCCCCCGTTCCAGTACCGGATGTATCCGGGAATGGACGGGTCCGGGTAGTACCCGGCCTGCGGTACCTCTCCGCCGGCTCCAGGAGGAGTAGCCACTGCCCCGACTCCGTTCCGTCACAACGCTTGTCTCAGGGAGGACAGTAACGAAGAACGCGGCCGCGGGAACAAAGAGGCCGCCAGAAACCCGCCTTCGAGCGACATACCCATGAAACCCGCCACTCACCGTCACGCTCAGGCCGACGATCCCGCGTGTTCGGGGCCCGGAGAAACTCCTCGGAAGAATTTTCCGGAAGTCGCGTCATGGCCGGCCGCGACCGCGCTCTCTTCCTGTGCGGGCCCACCCGGGGCCCCGTACCGGAGAGGACGTCACGCCATGCAGAACACCGAGAACACCGTGGTCGAGCGCGAGCTGGAGCTGCAGCTGGTGCTCTCCCCCGAGCGCTCCATCCCCGTGCCCGCACGGCTCGCCTACCGCACCGACGACCCGTACGCCGTGCACATCACCTTCCATGTCGGCTCCGACCATCCCGTCAACTGGACGTTCGCCCGCGAACTGCTCGTCGAGGGCGTCTTCCGCCCGTGCGGTCACGGGGACGTCCGGGTCTGGCCCACGAAGGTCGACGGGCGCGACGTCGTGCTGATGGCGCTCTCCTCCCCCGACGGCGACGCGCTGCTCGAAGCGCCCTCCGCGCAGGTCTCCGCGTGGCTGGAGCGGACCCTGCGCGCCGTCCCGCCGGGCACCGAGGCCGCGCAGCTCGGCATCGACGACGGGCTGGCCGAACTCCTGGCCACCACCTCCGTCGCCGACGACCTGTGGCTGCGCGACCCCTGGCCGTCGGACGAGTCCCAGGACGGTGAGGTGTGACCCCGCCGCGGAGGGATCAGAAGAGCTTTCCGGGGTTGAGGATCCCCAGCGGGTCGAAGGTCCGCTTGATGCCCCGCTGCAGCTCGAGCCCGACCGGCCCCAACTCCCTGGCCAGCCACTCCTTCTTCAGCACCCCGACACCGTGCTCGCCGGTGATCGTGCCGCCCAGTTCCAGGCCGAGCGCCATGATCTCGTCGAAGGACTCCCGCGCCCGCCGCGCCTCGTCCTCGTCCGCCTGGTCGAAGCAGACGACGGGGTGGGTGTTGCCGTCGCCGGCGTGTGCGCAGACGCCGATGGTCAGGCCGTACTTCTCCGCGATGGCGGAGGTGCCGTCGAGCATCGCGGCCAGTTTCGTGCGCGGTACGCACACGTCGTCGATCATCGTCGCGGACTTGATCGTCTCCAGGGCGGTCAGCGACAGCCGGCGTGCCTGGAGGAGGAGTGCGGACTCGGCGGCGTCCTCGGCCGGGACGATCTCGGTGGCTCCGGCCGCCGCGCACAGCTCGCCGACGGCGGCCAGGTCGGCGGCCGGGTCCGGGGTGTCGAAGGCGCAGAGGAGCAACGCCTCGGTGGTGCTGGGCAGCCCCATGTTGGCCAGCTTGTTGACCGCGCGGACGGTGTTGCCGTCCATCAGCTCGAGGAGGGACGGGGTGTGGCCGCGCTCCATGATCGCGCAGACGGCCTCGCAGGCGGCGGCCGCGGACGGGAACTCGGCGGCGAGCGCGAGCTGGACGGGCGGCTGCGGCCGGAGCGCGAGGGTCGCCCCGACGACGATGCCGAGGCTGCCTTCCGAGCCGACGAAGAGCCTGGTCAGGTCGTATCCGGCGACGCCCTTCGCGGTGCGCCGGCCGGTCGAGAGCAGCCGGCCGTCGGCCAGGACGACGTCCAGACCGAGGACGTACTCCGCCGTCACCCCGTACTTCACACAGCACAGACCTCCGGACGCGGTGCCGATGTTCCCGCCGATGGTGCACGTCTCCCAGCTGGAGGGGTCGGGCGGGTAGTACAGGCCGTGTTCGTTGACGGCGCGGGACAGGGCGGCGTTGACCACGCCGGGCTCGACGACGGCGATCCGGTCGACCGGGCTGATCTCCAGGATCCGGTTCATCCTGACGAGGGACAGCACGATGCCGCCCTCGGCGGCGTTGGCCCCGCCGGACAGGCCGGTGCGCGCGCCCTGGGGGACGACCGGGACGCGCAGGGCGGTCGCGGTGCGCATGACGTGCTGGACCTGCTCGACGGTGCGCGGGAGCACGACGGCCGCGGGGGTGCCGGCCGCGCAGAAGCTCGCCATGTCGTGGGCGTAGGAGACGGTGACGTCCGGGTCGGTGATCAGCGCGTCGGCGGGCAGGCCCGCGCGGAGCTCCGCGTGGAGCCGCGTCAGAAGATCGTCCATGCGTCCAGCGTGGCACCCGGGGCCATCGGTGTGAACCCGCCGGAGTGGGCGCTTCGTGTGCTCTTCGTACAGGCGCACAGTGACGCCATGAAGACCGAGAACGTGTCGAGGACGGTCCTGGCCTGCGGGGTGGGCGCGGTGTTCGCGGCGACGGCTCTGCTGTACGCCCCCGATCTCGCCCCCGGCCTGTTCGGCGGGGGGCCGCCGCCCGCTCCCGGGCCCGCCGCGCGGGCGGCCCTCGCGGCGAACGCGGGCGCGCAGGCATCGCTGCCCGATCTGGCCGCGCTCATCGGCGACCGTGAGACCTGGCTGAAGGACCATCCGGCCGACGACGCGTCATGGGCGGTGCTGGGCGCGGCCTATACGGAACGGGGCGCGCGGCTCGGCGACGCCACGTACTACCCGCGGGCGGAGGGGGCGCTGCGGCGGGCGCTGTCGGCGGATCGGCGGAACCTCGACGCGCAGCTGGGGCTCGGTGTCCTGGCGAACGCCCGGGGGGACTGGCGGACGGCGCGGGCCTGGGGCGAGGCCGTCCGCAACGAGGACCCGAAGCGCTGGTCGGCGTACCCGCTGCTGATCGACGCGTACAACGGGCTCGGCGAGTACAAGGCCGCCCAGAAGGCGTTCGCCACGATGGAGGAGCTGCACACGGGCGGGGCGGTCAGCGCCCGGGCGGCGCAGATGTACCGCAACCGGGGCTGGCGGGAGGACGCGTCGGCGGCCGCGCTCGACGCGGTGGCGCGGGCGGAGACGGGCGCGGAGAAGGCGGCGGCGCTGGCCCGGCTCGGTGATCTGGCCGGGGAGCGGGGCGAGCCGGAGGAGGCCCTCGCACAGTACGAGGCGGCGCTGGGGCTCGTACGGGACCACGGCCCGTCCCTGGCCGGCCGGGCACGGGCGCTGGCGGCGCTCGGCCGCACGGACGAGGCGGTCGCCGGGTACCGGGCGGCCCTGGAACGGCTGCCGCTGCCGGAGTACGTCCTGGAGGCGGGCGAGCTGTACGAGTCGCTGGGCCTGGACGAGGAGGCGCGGAGCCGGTACGAGCAGCTGCGGACGGGGTCCTGGGTCAACGCGGAGGCCGTTCTCGGCCTCTTCGAGGCGGACCACGGCGACGCGCGCGCGGCGGTGGAGCGGCTGAGGGCGGAGTGGGCGCGGGGGCACCGGTCGGTGCGGGTGGCGGACGCGCTGGGGTGGGCGCTTCACCGGGCCGGGGAGCCCGAGGAGGCGCTGGAGTACGCGAAGAGGGCGACGGACGAGGGGCTGCGGAGCGCGCTGTTCACGTACCACCGGGGCGAGATCGAGCGGGCGGTGGGGGACCTCGGTCCGGCCCGCCGGCACCTGGCGGAGGCGCTGCGGATCGACCCCCACTTCTCGCCCCTGCTGGCCCCGAGGGCGCGGGAAGCGGTGACGGCGCTCGGCGACCCGCCGGACGAGCTGCCGAAGGACCTGCGGCGGGGAGCCCCGGAACCGACGAAGCCGGCGGCCCCGGAACCGGCCCCGCCGACCGGGGGGACGTCGCTCTAGGTGTATTGATCACGAGCGTTGTTGACAGTCGCAGGTCTTGATCATGGCGAAGACCTCCGGTGTGGTGGAGGTGTCTAGGACTACACCGCACGGAGG